>JAFDBS010000224.1 GCA_019313185.1 Deltaproteobacteria bacterium
GGACGAACAGGAAATTTTTGATCTGTGGGGGCCCTTTAAAGAACGACGTGAGTTTTTTCGTCTTCAGTTCTACAGCCTCAACGAAAGCTTTCTCAATGAATTGATGCCGTATCTAGAAAACCTCAACCTGACGGTTGTCGATGAAGTTGATTTTATTATCGACGTGCCTGACAGGAAGATTTATATCAAAAGCTTTGCGATACGCAACGACCAACCTAACGCAAAACCACTCTACCCGATGCGCCATGCGTTGCTCAACATGCTCCACGGTTTACGTAACGGACTCATAGAAGACGATTTCCTAAATCGATTGATGGTTTTAACCGGTTTGAGCTGGCAGGAGATTGATGTTTTTCGTGCCTATCGAAACTACTATTTTCAACTGGGCAACCCGTTTACCAAGCGCCGCGTGGCTTTTGCACTGATCAACAATCCCAAAGTGGCCGAACTCCTTTATCGATACTTTGCCGCCCGCTTTCGGCCGAACCCAGACTGGAATGACCCCCTAGATCGTGAAGAAAAAGCCATGATGCCGGTTCGACTGGAACTGGCAGAGGCTCTCGACCAAGTCAATGATATTAATGAAGATCGCATTTTACGAAGCTTGTTTAACCTCTTTGATGCCACGGTCCGCACGAATTTTTTCTTGCGACGTGATCAAGACGAGTACTTTTTGTCTTTTAAAATCAGTGCGATTGGGGTCATTGATATGCCTCTGCCACGACCGATGTTTGAAACGTATGTGCATTCGGCCGACATGGAAGGAATTCATCTGCGTGGAGGGAAGGTAGCCCGGGGCGGAATTCGATGGTCAGACCGTCCCGATGATTTTCGGACGGAAATCCTTGGGCTGATGAAAACTCAAATGACCAAGAATTCATTGATTGTCCCCGTCGGCTCAAAGGGCGGCTTTGTTGTAAAAAAACCATTTGAAACACGTGACCGAGGGGCTGAGCTCTCAAAGCAGGCATACAAGACCCTCATGCGCGGATTGCTTGATTTGGTGGACAACCGGATATCTGGCGAGCTCACCCATCCGGATAATCTGATCGTTTATGATGACTTCGACCCTTATCTGGTCGTTGCTGCTGACAAGGGGACGGCACATTTGCCAGACACAGCAAATAGCGTAAGTTCCGAGTACAATTTTTGGCTGGGAGATGCTTTTGCCAGTGGCGGGTCTCATGGCTATGATCATAAAAAATTGGGCATTACCGCTCGAGGGGCATGGGAGTCGGTGAAAACACATTTCCGTGAGCGCGACAAAGATATTCAGTCTGAAGATTTCACCGTGATCGGTATTGGTGATATGAGTGGTGATGTCTTTGGCAACGGCATGTTGCTTTCAAAGCATATAAAACTTCTGGCCGCCTTTAACCATCTCCACATTTTTATCGATCCAAATCCTGATGCCGCCACCTCATGGGAAGAACGCAACCGTTTATTTCAATTGCCTCGCTCGACGTGGGCAGACTACAACCAAGAACTGATTTCACCAGGCGGCGGAGTCTGGCTGCGGTCAGCCAAGGAAATTCCACTATCTACTGAGATCCGTGCCTGGCTAGGTGTCCGATACTCTTCCATGGACGGAGAAGGCCTGATTCGAAGGATTCTCTCGGCAGAGGCCGAATTGTTATGGAATGGAGGAATCGGCACTTATGTAAAATCAACGCAGGAAAAACATGCAGATGTCGGCGACCGGACTAACGATAATGTTCGAATTAATGCTGCTCAGCTGAACGTTATGGTTGTCGGTGAAGGTGGGAATTTGGGTTTTACTCAAAAAGCGCGGATTGAGTTTGCCCAACTTGGCGGTCAGATCAATACAGACGCCATCGACAATTCGGCTGGGGTTGATACCTCTGATCATGAAGTTAATTTAAAGATTTTCTTTTCCGGCCTTCAGGAAAAAGGTGTCATCAAGACAGCGAAAACCCGCAACAAACTCCTGCTATCCGTTCAGGAAGATATTTGCCAAAGAGTCCTTCACAACAACTACTCACAAAACCTGTGTCTTTCCCTTGACCTGTTACGTTCTAAAGCTGATATTGAGCCATTTATTGATGTCACTGATCGATTGGTTAATGCTGGTTTGTTAGATCGGCAAGGAGAGTATCTTCCCACCCGTAAAGAACTCACTGCTCGCGGCGTCGGTTTTTTGCGTCCAGAGTTGTCCATTTTGCTAAGTTACAGCAAAATGCACATCTACCAGGCAATGTTGGAGAGCGACCTTCCTGACTGTGAATCGGCGGAACGGTTTTTGTTCGGTTACTTCCCCGGCCTTATTTGCCAACGTTATAAAAAGTATTTGGAAAACCACCCCTTGAGGCGAGAAATTATCGCCACGATGATTACCAACCGTGTGGTGGACCAAGCGGGCTGCTCAATGTTCCATAATTTTGAGCGTCAAACCGGAGCCTCGCTAAGTCAAGGCATTGCCGCTTATCTGGTTTTTGATGAAATTGTTCAAGGTGATTTGTTTCGAAAGCGAATTGCTGAGGTCAATAACCAGATGGCATCTGAGCGACAGTACGAACTACTGCTTCGACTGGAAGCGACGTTGTCCGGACTGTGTCAACAGGTGTTTGAACAAAAACTTCCGATGGCCTTTGACCAGGACTGTATTGAGGATTATCGTGATCGACTTCAAACATTCAGAATTCGTCTGAAGGACTTGTTGCCGAAGGAAGAGTGGCAGGCCTGCTCAGAAGACGCTTCGGTTATGATTGATGAAGGATTTTCAGAAGATCACGCGCAGTTACTCTCTGCGTCGCGATTCCTTCCAGGATTCTTGCCGGCAGTTCATATTGCTGAAACCGCAGGATTAGACTTGTTCGCCGTGACGGAAGTGATGGG
Organism: Deltaproteobacteria bacterium; assembly: GCA_019313185.1. GTDB lineage: Bacteria > Desulfobacterota > Desulfuromonadia > Desulfuromonadales > BM103 > JAFDBS01. Next base: position 2,857 of record JAFDBS010000224.1, read on the forward strand.
TGCTTTACGCCAACGTTTGCACCTCCGCATGGTGATTGACAGCCTTGATTCTTTTGTTGCACACGACCGATGGGATCGACAGGCCCAAGTCGGATTGAGTAGTTCGTTTGTACGCCAATTCGTCAGCTTAAGCAAATCAATCATTACAAGTGGTGCTACGGTCAGCAATTATCTGTCTGAGCGACGCCAGAAAGTAGAAATCTATTTATCAATGATAGAAACCCTTCGTGCGTCTCCGCCAAATAACATCAGCCCCTATGTTGTTCTTTTGCGGGCACTCGAAGCTCTGGTTGATTAATGGGTTTTTTACGCTTTGCCAACTTGCTTGCCATATAACCATTTTGAGTAGACACGCAAATAACGAAAGGGTGCGGTATGCAAAAGCGACAACTAGGACCATGTGTTACCTTTTTCCCTCAGCCGACAACTCTGGTTGCAAGCACCGACAATTTCGGTCAAATTAACCTGATGATGGCATCTTGGGCCGGAATCGTCAGTAAATCTCCACCGACGATGGCTGTGTCGCTTCATCACAATCGCCAGACATATGCCAATATTCTCGAAACAGAAATTTTTTCAGTCAATGTCGTAACCCCAGACTTTGTTGCTGAAGCTGACCTATGTGGATTGTGCTCAGGGAAACATCAGGATAAATTGAGTTTAACCGGCTTAAAAACAGAGCCGGCAAAAGCCACAGGAGCGCCCTTGATCGTCGATTCACCGCTCAATGTTGAATGTCGCTTTTACAAAACCTTAGAACTTGGAGATTATCGACTGATCCTGGGCGAAATTGTTGAAATCTATGCTTGCGATAGGGCCTATAACGACAACGGGACAGTTGATGCCAAATCGTTTAATCCTTTGGTTTATCTGGGTGGATTACGTGAATACTGGACCCTTGGTGCAAAATGTGCGGATGCATACTCGGTTGGCAAGACTCTGGTGCCCCACAAAAACCTCTGAGTTCGTTTACAGAACACCTTCCGGATTCTTTCTAGACAGACATTACCGGACGTGATATAGAGTAAAACGCTTTTTGAAAGAAGTGTCTTCCGCCCGGAACCAGTGCCGGAGCCAACCAAGAAGATACATTGTTTTGAATATACCGCCTGGATCATTGAGACCGGGACGGCAGTTAAGATGAGACTTCAGGGGAAACCCTTTTTTGTCTCTGCCTGCCTACTGGACTCACTTCAGTAGGTTTTTTATTTCAGGGAGTTAACTTGACTGCTATTAAAAAAAAACGTCGGACGGTTGTTGATCTGAAAGCAATGAAGTCCAGAGGGGAAAAGATTGCGGCTCTGACCGCGTATGACTATCCCTTTGCCCGTATCATGGATCAGGCTGGAATCGACATCGTCTTGGTTGGCGATTCGTCGGGGTCAGTGGTCGCAGGTTATGAAAATACATTGCCTGTCACCTTGGATGAAATGCTTTATCATACGCGCGCTGTTGCACGGGCTGTCGAGCAGGCCTTGATTGTCACCGATATGCCCTTTCTGAGCTACCAGATTGAGTTGATTGAGGCCAAACGTAATGCTGGGCGTCTTATTAAGGAAGGCGGAGCGCATGCGGTCAAAATTGAAGGTGGAGAAAATATCGCTGAAACAGTCCATGCTATTGTAGCTATGGATGTGCCAGTCATTGGCCACATCGGACTGACCCCGCAATCTATTCATCGTATGGGGGGCTATCGTGTGCAAGGCCGTGACAAATCTCAAGCTGACAAGTTGATGAAAGACGCCATTGCCGTCACCCAGGCAGGAGCAAGCGCTTTGGTTTTGGAGGCCATCCCAGCACAACTCGCAAAAGAAATCACCGCTTGCATATCGATTCCAACCATTGGCATTGGGGCTGGCATTGATTGTGACGGGCAAGTTCTGGTTGTGCACGATATCTTGGGCTTATGCGAAAAATATTCCCCGAAATTCGTGAAACGTTACGTCGATGCGGCTTCAGTTGTTCGCCAAGGCGTTGATGATTATCTCAGGGAGGTCAAGCAAGGTGTTTTTCCAGACAAGGATCATTCGTTTTAGTTGATGATTGTTTAACGTTGGGTTTTAGCAAGAACAATTCAAGAATTCTCCTTAAACTGCAAAGTTTCTCTTCCGAGAGAAGATAATTTTCATTATGGATATTATCTCTGACATCAAAGAGATGCGCGTTCGAAGCGAAAAGGCACGAAACTCGGGCCTGTCAATCGCATTTGTGCCGACCATGGGTTATCTTCATGAGGGGCACCTTTCGCTTTTGCGGGAGGGTCGCGAGCGTTGTGATCTCTTGATTTTGTCGATTTTTGTCAACCCGACGCAATTTGCTCCCAGTGAAGATCTGGATAGATATCCCAAAGATTTTCAACGTGACAGAGATTTGGCCGAAAAGGCAGGGGTCGACTGGATCTTTTGCCCAAAAGCGGAAGAAGTTTATCCTGCAGATTTTGTTACCTATGTTGATGTCACCGGTGAATTGACAAATGTTTTGGAGGGGGCCAGTCGACCCGGACATTTTCGCGGTGTAGCAACCGTCGTTACAAAGCTCTTCAATATTATTCGACCGCACATCGCTGTATTCGGGCAAAAAGATTTTCAACAGTTGGCCATCATCCAACGTATGGTAGACGACTTGAATCTTGACGTTGAAATTGTTTGCAAGCCTATTGTCCGTGAAACCGATGGGTTGGCTATGAGTTCCCGAAATGTTTATTTGAGTGCAAAAGAACGTCAACAATCCCTAGCAATTTTTGAGACACTTTGCAATGTTTCTTCAGTTGTGAGAAGTGGTGAGCGCTCAGCGCAAGCGATTCTAAGATTAGCCTGCGGGCGGTTGGCGAAAGAAAAGGATTTAGTGATCGATTATGTCAAGTGCTGTGACCCGGTCTCGTTGCACGAGGTTGAAAAGATCGATTCAGACACTGTTATGTTGGTTGCCGTAAAGATCGGCAAAACCCGCCTAATCGACAATCATATTTTATGTCAGGAGGTCCAAATTCAATGATGCGCAAAATGCTTAAATCAAAAATCCATCGAGCGACGGTAACCGGTGCCGACTTACATTATGAAGGCAGTATTACTATCGACCCTGTCTTGATGGACGCTGCTGATATCTTCGATAACGAATTTGTCGATATATGGAATGTCGATTATGGCACCCGCTTTTCGACGTATGCGATTAAAGGCCAGCCTGGCAGTGGTGTGATCTGTATCAACGGTGCCGCCGCTCGTCTTGTCTCAAAAGGTGATTTGGTGATAATCGCAAGCTGGCAGGAGATGGAAGACAAAGAGGCAAAATCTCATCAGCCAAAATTGGTTTTCGTCGATGAACATAACCGACAGAAAGAGCTATGCCGAGACCAAGAACGACCAGGCCAAGGTGACTTAAAACGGGCCATTTGATAATGCTCCAACTGATTACGGCACGATATGTCATGCCGGTTTCAGCACCGGTCATCGAAAACGGTGCCGTCCTGATCAATTCCCGATCCATCATGGCTGTTGGGCGGAGAGCAACTCTGGCCGTTGCCAACCCTGAGGCAACGACTGTCGATTTTGGGGACGCGGTTATCTTGCCGCCCATGGTGAATGCTCACACGCACCTGGAGCTGACAGACTACCCAACGTGGGCTCTGCAAGCTGGTTTTTCAAATCTGTCAGAAAGTTTTGCTGACTGGGTTGTTAAATTAGTCAAAGTCCGAAATGCCCAGCCGATCGCAAAAATTAAAAACTCCTTGAAGTCAGGATTAGACCAAGTTCTAAAAGCCGGAACGGGAGCAATTGGGGATATCTTGACAACATTAAACATCCATGAGGTTTACAATAGAACGTCCTTGAAGGGTAGGATTTTCTGTGAACTCCTCGGTCATGATCTGACGAAGATCAATGAACGGCTTGATTTTATTCAGGAGAGTCTTTTGAGGTCCCCGCCGGGCCGTTTTGGTTTAGGTCTTGCCCCCCATGCCCCCTATACTCTGACCTCAACCGCCTTGTCTCACATCGTCCTTTGGTCAGAACGGCATGAACTCCCCCTTGCGATTCATCTGGCTGAGACAAAGGAGGAAACAGAATTTCTTTCTGGAAAAACCGGCCCTATTGCAGAACGGATTTTCCCTGCAGCCAAATGGAGAGTTGATGATTTTTCAGATTTGCCTGCCAACAGTTCAGTTCAATGGCTTATAAACAATGCAGTTTTGCCAGCAGGCAGTTTAGTTGTACACGGTGTACACCTCACTGAAGCAGATATTAACGATGTTGCCCGTTACTCATGGCATGTTGTGCTCTGTCCGCGATCGAATAGCCATTTCGGTGATTCACGGGCTGCAGTGGCTTCATACCGCAAGGCTGGCATCAATTTAGCTCTTGGAACAGACAGCCGGGCAAGCGTCTCGTCACTCTCTCTGTGGGACGAACTGGCTTACGCCTGGCGACACTTTCCTGGCGTTTGCGGCCCAAGCGAATGGCTGGATATAGCAACGCGAGGGGGCGCGAAAGCGCTGGGGGTGGACGCCATCATGGGGCGCCTTGAACCTGGCCTGGGAGCAAATTTTCAAATTGTGGTACCACCTGAAATCCCTTCAACTGGAGAATTGGCGGAAGCGCTTTGCGCCCATGCAGACATGATTGATGTCAAAGCGCTTTATATAGATGGTGAAAACATCTTGTCGGTGAATTGACCCCTCTTTATAATGGGCCTCCTTTTTGTCTTTCAGGGTTGATCGTGAAGGAGTTTTTGGGTTCTAAGGTTCTGCCATGATAGAAGAAGTTGGCACGGTAGTTGAGATTCAGGGACAATCTAAAGCCGTTGTGCTATGCGAAAAAAGCAGTTTGTGCGAACACTGCGCGACCAGCGCTGCATGTAGCATCGGTGACGACGACCGTCACCGGTTGGTTACAGTCCACAATCCCGTTCACGCCGTAGTTGGTGATCGAGTGAAAATTGCGACCAGCACAGGAACTTTTCTGAAATCATCATTCGTGATCTATATCGTCCCCCTGATTGCCTTGGTTTTGGGAGCTATCATAGGTAAATTCACCGGCGAATCGTTCGTTACCTCAGTTGACCCGAATTTGCTGTCTGCAATATTTGGCGTTTTTTTTCTTGTTGGAAGTTTTTTAATTATACGTGTTGGTTCAACGGCGCTAAAAAAAGATGTTTATATGCCGAAAATTCTTGAGGTCCTCAGAGAGGTAAGCTCTCCTGGTAAATAATGTGTAAAGCTACTTTGTTTGACAACTTGGCTTGCATGAAGGACAAATTATAAGATGGGTGTTAAAGTCGTTGCCAACAACAAAAAAGCGTATCATGAATATTTCATAGATGAAGTATTTGAGGCTGGGCTAGTCTTAACGGGAACAGAAATCAAGTCTATCCGCCTTGGTCAAGTAAGTATCAAGGAGTCCTATTGCCGTATTCGCAATGGAGACATTTATGTGGAGAATATGAATATCAGTCCCTATGAGCAAGGGAACCGAGAAAATCATGATCCCACTCGTATTCGAAAATTATTGTTACATCGAGATGAAATTAACAA
>JAFDBS010000225.1 GCA_019313185.1 Deltaproteobacteria bacterium
ACGATGAGTTTTTTCATGGGCGACTCCTTTCCAGGGATAATGTGGTCATGCTAAAAACATAATTGATTTCAAAGATTTGACAAGGGGTAACATGTAAAATCTCTGTGCGGGAAAGCTAATTATGCGGTTTTAACCGGCGTTTGTGGATCCAGGCCTGAACTGGAGTTGCCTGGCCGGCACGGCCCAGCTGGCTTAACTTCCCAAGATATAATGCTCCAGCTGACTGATCATAAAGTCTTTTTCCGCAATCTGAGCTTTGACCAGGTCGCCGATAGAGACCATCCCGACCAACTGCTCGTTTTCAAAAACAGGGAGATGGCGACAGCGCTTGTCTGACATCAGGGCCAATGCTTCATCGACAGACATGTCAGGGTTGATGTAAAGCACTTTGGTGGTCATGATCTTTTCCACGGCGGTTTTTAGCGACGAGCGACCCTCCAAGATGACCTTCCGGGCGTAATCCCGCTCTGACATAATCCCGACAACTTTTCCATTCTTCATCACGAGAAGCGCGCCAACGTTCTCAGCCGCCATTAATTCCAGGGCTTTGTAAACGGTCTCTTCAGCCTGAATGCTGAGAACCGTTTTGCTTTTGTGCGTTAAGACATCACGGATCGCTTTTGTCATGGCATGCCTCCCTTCAGGGTGTTCAGTGAATGAGTTGTGTTCTGTAAACTCTAGCGAAGGCGTTTCCGTTGTCAATCCGTCATAAACTTTGGGCCGGCGGCTGGGACGCCTTGACCTCTCTTGGGCAGAGGCGACCCGATGCCGATTGGTTTCCATGAAGCATTGTGCGGCCGACCATTCATGTCTTTGTTTCTTTTTTCGAAAGTTTGGCTTCGAGCACGGCAATTTTTTTCTGAAGCTCGGGAAGTGTTCTCAAGGCAAGAAGCGCCCGTTTTGCATCGGCGAAGTTGAAGGCGGGGGTTCCGAAAACGACGCTGTCGTCTGCGAGGTTGCTGATCACACCTGATTGGGCCCCCATGGTGACCCGGTTGCCTATCTTGATGTGCCCGGAAATCCCGACCTGGCCAGCGGCCACGCAATGGCTGCCAATGGTTGTTGAACCAGCAATGCCGACTTGCGGAACAAACAGGCAATGTGGACCGATTACGGTTCCATGCCCAACGACGACAGAATCACCAATTTTGGTCCCTTCGCCAATGACGGTATTGCTGAATGTCCCACGCTCGATAGCGGCGCTGGCGCCGATCTCGACATCATCTTCTACGACAACCTGGCCGATATGGGGAATTTTGTGATGCGTCCCCTTGTGCGTGGCAAAACCAAAACCATCCTCGCCAATTGTGGCGTTCGCATGCATGATCACGCGATTGCCGATCTGACAGCCATCATAGACAACAACGTTGGGGTACAGAATGCAGTCGTCGCCGATAACGCTGCCTTCACCGATGTAAACCCCGGGATAGATCACACAGCGCCGGCCAACTTGGACATGATCGGCGATCACGGCAAATTCATGGACATCCGTCTTTTCGCCAATGTTGGCTGTGGACGCAATCGAGGCGTTAGCGTTTAAGCCCATGGGTTTGTGACGACGGTGGCCATACATCAATATGACAATTTGGGTAAAGGCGTAATACGGGTCATCGACCACCAATAAAGCGCTGTTTGAGGCGGAAACCTGTTTCACGACGACTGCACTGGCCTTGGTGCTTTTAAGATGTTTACGGTACTTCGGATTGGCCAGAAAGCTGATTTCTCCGCCGCGTGCATCCTCGAGGGTTGCGGCGGCGGTTATGACGATGTTTGGGTCACCAACAACCTTGCCTCCAACATGTTCGGCCAGTTCGCCAAGAGTTTTTGTTTTCATGTTTTAATCCTTTGTCAACAGACACAATCAGAAAATGAATGACAAGTCGCATTTACCTGAAATTATAATAGACTTTAAAAACGTTCAAGTTGTTCCTTGTGTCGTCTGTCCTTGGCCTGGGCAACGAAGGCATTTTCGCTTAAAAAACCGATGATGAAGGTGTGGGCATGCTACGCTTATTCCAATCGATCTTCGGCCGTAATGATGCGCCTGGCAGCTACCCAAAGGCCCTGATCGGGGAGGCGATCGAAAGAGCGGTCGACGGCACTGATCCGTGGTTGCGAGGTGTGACCGGATATCGACGCAAGCTTCGTCCGGTGGTGGTCACCGCGATCGACCATGTTATCTCGATGGTCGAGGGTTTTCACGCACCGATCGAGTTGAGCCAGGACAGTTATGCACGCAATCCTTTGTTGAGGGCCTGTTTTGTGTCCAGTCAGCAGATTCAGGACTTGCTGAACCAGGATCCGGCTCTGAACGCTTTTCGAAACCAGCAATGCGAAATCCGACCGGCATGTGTCTACGCCTTGATGATGATGCACAAAGATGAGCGCCAAGCCTTCGGTGCGGAATTGATGGGTGACATGCTGGTTCGTGATGTGCCCCAAATTACGGTCAGCTTCAGTCACCACCGCTTCATCGATCTCTCTGCCGATATTGAGGAAACCAAGCGGTTGCTGAAACGCCGGGCTTATGACCACCTGCTGACCCTTGCCCTGAACAAAATTGTTGTTATGCGTGATGAACGTGAGCGGTTGGGTCGTAACCGGGACCTGCTCCAAGCAAAGTTGAACCTGTTCCGTCTTGGGCGATGGGGATTTGATGCGCTTGACAAAACTTCCGCGCCCACGACAGAGGAACTTGAAGCAGAAATGGCAGTCATTGAAAACCAGTTGCTCGATCTTGATGGAGCGGACCAGCCAATCGAGTCCCACCTAAAAGTTGTTCAGGACGTGTTGGGGTCACCTCAGGACTACCTGTGGACTCGCAAAGTACGTCTGGCTATCGACCCGATGGGCATCAAACGCAATCAGCCCAGTAACCAAGCCCCTGAGTTGTGGGTGGATCAAATCCAGAACTCAGCCGGTCGGGATGTAATCGTATCGCTCGTCTGTTTCCAGACGGCAACGGCCTAAACCGACCCTCTAGCGCAAAAGAGCCCCGATCAAAATTGCCAGCTGTCGGTCAGCCGACCGATGTGTTCATTCACCGCAGTCACTTTGGAGGTGGTTGCGTGATGGGATGTCTTAGCTGAGGGAAATGACTGTGCGAGGCAAACTGTGCTAAATTAAAAG
>JAFDBS010000226.1 GCA_019313185.1 Deltaproteobacteria bacterium
AACATCGTCTGGTGATCATAACCGGTTTGTCTGGCTCCGGTAAAAGTACCGCAGCCCGAGCTCTCGAAGACAGTGGGTTTTTCTTGGTTGATAATCTGCCGTTTATCATGTTGCCTGACTTTCTGAACCATACAGACCAAGGTTACGACAAGGTTGCAGTGGTGGTGGATGCGCGAAGTTCCGAGTTTTTGACCAATTGCAGCGACATTTTGCAAAATGTTATGAACATGGGATACCGCGTCGATGTTGTTTTCTTCGAAGCGTCTGATCAGGATCTTGTTCGACGGTTTTCCGAGACCAGACGTCGACACCCTTTGGTTAAAAAAGAGGGAATTGTTGCTGCCATAAAACATGAACGACAGTTGATGGAAAACTTACGGCAACTTGCCACCGTTGTTTTAGATTCTTCCGGGACCACTGTGCATCAACTGCGCAAAAGGGTTCTTTCTATTCTCTTTGGGAATGACAGGGGCTCTGACACTCTCAAACTTCAGCTGATCTCGTTTGGATATCGCCATGGCCTTCCTTTGGAAGCTGACTTGGTCTTTGATGTCCGTTTTCTGGACAATCCACATTTTCACGACCTGCTGCGACCACAAACCGGACTCGACCCAGCCGTGAGTACCTTTGTTATGAACCAACCTGACAGCCAGGTCTTTCTGGACAAACTGCGCAACATGTTGAGTTTTTTAATACCACGCTACCAAGAGGAGGGGAAAGCCATGTTGACGATTGCCCTCGGGTGTACAGGAGGCCGACACCGAAGTGTTGCTTTGGTGGAAGCTCTCTGCCCTTATCTGCTTGGTTATGGTTTGGCCGTTGACGTTGTTCACCGAGACCTCAACAAGGAATAGGGACATGATTGGACTGGTCGTTGCGACCCATGGAAAACTCGGTCAAGAACTGCTCGCCTCGGCGGAAATGATTATTGGACCAGTGCGTAATGCTGCAGCAGTTTCGATTGACCATGATAACGATCTGGAAACGATCCGGGCGAATATTGAACAGGCTATCAGCAGGGTCAATCAGGATGGCCAAGGTGTATTGATCGTGACGGATATGTTCGGCGGGACCCCCGCAAATGTCAGCATGACTTTCCTTGAACCTGGCCAGATTGACGTTCTGACCGGTGTCAACCTGCCAATTGTGTTGAAATTCTTTAACAGCCAGGAAAGCGTAAAACTTTCAGAATTGGCAGGAATCCTCAAGGCTTACGGTCAACAAAGCATAGCGCAGGCAAGCGACTATCTGCATCGAAAATAAGGAAAATTATGAGCATAGTGTTAGCTCGCATTGACAGTCGTTTGGTTCATGGCCAGGTGCTTGAAGCTTGGGTGCCTCATGTTAAGGCAGATTGCATCGTTGTCGCTAATGACGAGGTGGCCGGTGTGTCTTTTCAACGGGCTGTGATGGAAGCGGCGGTACCCAGTTCGATCAAACTGGTGATCGGCACGCTTGAAGAGGCCGTTCGCATTCTGAGTTCAGCCGAATTGTTGAAGAAGCGTGTGCTCTTGCTGTTTTCGAATTCCGAAGACGCTCTTGAGTTGAGACAATTGGGTGTCATTTATGACAAACTCAATTTAGGAAACATGCATTCGAGCTCCGGAAAAGACCGCTATTCATGCACAATTGCCCTGGACACAGAAGACATTCATAATTTGCAGAAAATCGAAGATCAAGGGGTTTCCATTGTGTGCCAATGTGTTCCCGCAGACCGAGAGCGGACATGGCATAAACTCATTCAAACGGGAGCGCGTTAAATGGGTCCAGTTGAATATTGTCTGACTGGTGCTCTTGCCATGTTTGCCGGGGTAGATCGTGTCGCATTCGGTCAATTTATGATCTCCCGGCCAATTGTTGTCGGCCCCCTCGCTGGGTTGATATTGGGTGATGCTTTGGTCGGACTTGAGATTGGAATGCTTCTTGAGTTGCTTTGGCTAGGCCGTCTGCCTGTTGGCGCAGCGATCCCTCCAGATGACACTCAGGTCACTCTGGGGGCAACAGTGCTCGCCCTTCACCTTGAACAAACGCTGACCGTTCATGGTATGCCGCTTGTTCTTTTATGTGTTCTGGTGGCCATCCCATTGGGGAAGTTCGGGCAATCCTTCGACCGATTGGCGCGGAATGTAAACGACCGTTTCAATACCAAAGCTCTTACGGCTTTGAAAAAAGGGGATGTGTCAAGCATGGAGCGGTTGCACCTGATGGGTCTGGGAAGTTTTGCCTTCGCCGGATTGGCCACAGCGGCACTGATCATTTTTTTCGGCTTTCTGGTGCTTTCTTTTGTTGCCCCCTTTTTGGTCGATTCTGTGCGTCATGCCGGGTTGGGCCTGCAATACAGTTTGATTCTGGTCGGTGCGGCCTCATTGCTTGGAACGATCAACGTCAACCGTGCGGTGTCACTGTTCAGTGCCGCCTTTACGGGGACTCTGCTGGTGATGTGGTTGAAATGACATGATTCCTGATAAAGCGATACGACTCAAAACGTATTTGGCGATGGCCTGGCGATCGCTGTTCTTGCAAACGAGCTGGAATTTCGAGCGCCTGCAGAATCTCGGTTTCCTGTTTCTGATGTTGCCCGGTTTACGTCGAATCTATGGTCAAGATTTACCCGCTGATCTATGCCTTCGCCACAGCACGTATTTCAACACTCATCCCTATTTTGCATCCATGGTTGCCGGAACCTGTTTACGCATTGAAGAGAAACAAGCGAACGGCATCGAAACGGTGATCGACACCGATTCTTTTAAAAAGATGGTCATGGCACCCTTTGCAGCCATGGGTGACGCTTTGTTTTGGGGCGGGATACGGCCTATTGCAGCGATGATTGGACTGTTTTTTGCCACGCAGGGCTCGCTTTGGGCGCCTGTGGTCTTTCTTTTGTTGTTCAACCTCCCTCATTTCTTGTTCCGTTTTAGCGGGTTTTGGCTGGGCTACTTTTATGAACTCCGCGCGATCGAAATCATTCAACGCACACACCTGCCTGATCTGGCCATTCGTTTGAAGGAAATGACCGTGGTTCTGCTCGGTGTTCTGTGCGCCTATCTCGCGTTTAAAGGCTGTAACCATCAAGAGATTTCGTCCCTGTGGGGGTTCGTTTTGCTGCCCGTGGTTTATTTATACGCATGGATAGCGCGCAAAGGGGTGTCAAGCTTGTTTCTGGTTCTTTTGACAACGCTGAGCTTGTTGTTGTTATCAGTGTTATTTTATTGAGGGGAATATGACCAAGTCGGACGAATTTACCATAGTGAATAGACTTGGCTTGCATGCTCGTGCGGCGGCCCAGCTGGTGCAGGTCGCAAACAGATATGCAGCAGATGTGATGGTTGAAAAGGATGGAGTCGAGGTCAACGCAAAAAGTATCATGGGTTTACTGATGTTGGCTGCTCCAAAGGGTTCTACTTTAAAAGTCACGGTAATCGGTCAGGATGCTGAGCTGGCACTGATCGAAATTGGAAACATGATTAACGATGGCTTCGGTGAAGATTGACATAACTGAAGATACCTTGCTGGTAGGGATCGCTGCGTCTCCCGGCATCGCAATCTCCAAATCTCGCCTCGTCAACCGATCTCAGCTCGGTGCGATTGAGCGACGTATTTCCGATTCTGAGGTCGAAGCCGAACTGGCTGCGTTTCGCGCAGCGGTGGAATGCTCCCGGCAGCAGTTGATTCAAATCAAGCAACAGGCTAAGGACAAGGTTCTCGCAGAGCATCTATATATCATCGATACGCACCTGTTAATCCTTGACGATGACATGCTGATTGGAGAAAGCGAGGCGTTAATTGCTGGTGAAAAGATCAACGCTGAAGGGGCGTTCAACCGAACACTTCGTAAACTGCGCCGTGCGTTCGACAATATCAGCGATGAATACATTCGGGAAAGGCGTTCGGACATTGACTCGATCGGAGACCGGGTCATGCGCAACCTTCTCGGGGAAATCAGAGAAACCTTTGATAACCTAGACAGTCAAGTGATCGTCGTTGCCCACGACTTATCTCCTGGTGACACAGTGCAGATGGACAAGGAGAAAGTTGTTGGTTTTGTAACCGATGTTGGAGGACGAACATCGCATACCGCAATTTTAGCACGGTCGCTTGGCATCCCCGCTGTTGTTGGACTGGAGACAGTCACCTCGATTGTTCCTGATGACCTGCCGATGATCATCGATGGCACCAACGGCACAGTCATCCTAAAGCCTTCTGCTGAAACCTTCCGCAAGTACCTCGAAAAAAAGCAACGTTATGAATACCTGGAAAAAGAGCTTGAAGCCTTTCGCCAATTGCCGGCCGAAACTCTTGATGGCTACCGCCTGGTGTTGCGCGGGAATGTTGATTTTGCCGATGAAGTCGAAAACGCACGATTACTAGGTGCTGAGGGAATTGGTCTGTTTCGCACCGAGTTTCTGTTTATGACCGGGGAAGATCCACCTTCTGAAGAAGAACAATTCAATATTTATCGCCGGGCGGTGGAGTTGATGGCCCCTTACCCGGTGACAATTCGCACTTTGGATGTCGGCGGCGAAAAATTCGTGCCTGAGTTTAATTTATCAGACGAAGCCAACCCGGTCATGGGGTTGCGGGCAATCCGGTTCTCACTCAAAGAAGTCAATCTTTTCCGTACGCAACTTAGAGCAATTCTCCGGGCCTCTGCTTTTGGCCAGATCCGCATCATGTTTCCTATGATTTCGGGCGTTGCGGAAATGCGATCCTGCAAACAATTTCTCGACAAAGCCAGGCAGGAACTCGCCAATGAAGGTGTAGCCGTTGCTGAGAATGTAGACGTAGGCGTGATGATCGAGACCCCTGCTGCCGTTCTGGTTTCTGATCTCCTGGCCAAAGAAGTCGATTTTTTTTCAGTCGGGACAAACGACCTTATTCAATATTGTTTAGCCATTGACCGAAGTAACGAACATGTCGCATACCTCTACGAACCGATGCATCCGGCTGTCCTTCGTGCTCTGCGCTTGATTTGTGACGCTGCCAAGACCGAAGGGATCGAAGTCGGGATGTGCGGGGAAATGGCCGGTGAACAACTCTATAGTCTGGTTCTGATTGCACTCGGCTTTAATGAATTATCGATGAACCCGGTCAACATTTCCCGCATAAAACGTGTCATGCGCCAGGTCGACATGGGGGAAGTCAAAGGGCTTCTGGAAAAGATGCTGACTTTGTCGACGGCGACTGACGTTGCGACGTGTTTAGAATCCGAAATGGCTGAAAAGTTTCCCGAAGTGTTCAACCTGGAGTTGTTGTAGTGTTAGAAAAACTTGACAGAGGCTTTGGAACAGTCTAATTTCGCACCTCGATTTCTAAACATGCGGAGGAACTCAACCATGGGCATGACGGACTTTCTTTTCACTTCCGAATCCGTTTCGGAGGGACATCCTGATAAGGTTGCCGATCAAATTTCAGACGCAATCCTTGATGCGATTCTTGCGCAAGACCCCACTTCTCGGGTTGCATGTGAAACGCTTGTCACGACGGGAATGGCGATGATCGCTGGTGAGATCACTACCAATGCCAGGATTGATTACCCGGATGTCGTAAGACAAACGATCAAAGAGATTGGCTATGGCGACTCAGCCATGGGTTTTGATTGGGAGACCTGCGCAGTTTTGACATCGATTGATCGACAATCCCCTGACATATCTCAAGGGGTGACAGAAGGCGAGGGGCTTTTCAAAGAACAGGGTGCTGGAGACCAGGGTTTGATGTTTGGCTATGCCTGCAATGAAACACCCGAACTGATGCCAATGCCCATCACCTTTGCCCATAAACTGACCAAGCGGTTGGCAACAGTCCGTAAAAATGGCATGCTCCCTTTCTTGCGTCCAGACAGTAAATCTCAGGTTTCAATTCAATATATCAACGATAAACCGATTCGTGTTGATGCCGTTGTCGTGTCTTCACAACATGCCCCTGAAGTCACATACGAAACGCTCAAAGAGGCAATCCTTGAAGAGGTTGTTAAGCAAATCATCCCTGCAGACTTGATGGATGAAAACACCAAGTTTTACATCAATCCAACTGGGCGTTTTGTTGTTGGTGGGCCAATGGGTGATGCTGGTTTGACGGGACGCAAGATTATCGTTGATACCTACGGCGGCCAAGGTTCCCACGGTGGCGGCGCCTTTTCAGGAAAAGACCCATCAAAAGTTGACCGTAGCGCATCCTACATGGCTCGTTATGTTGCCAAGAATATAGTTGCCTCCGGCTTGGCTGACAAATGCGAAGTCCAGCTGGCATATGCTATCGGTGTTGCGGAGCCCGTGTCAGTGATGATCAATACTTTTGGGACAGGCAAAATTCCATCCAATGATATTGCCCGAGTTGCCCGTGAAGAGTTTGATATGCGTCCCCGCGGAATCATTGAAACGCTTGACCTTTTGAGGCCGATTTACCGTCAAACGGCTGCGTACGGGCACTTTGGCCGGGAATTGCCAGATTTCACCTGGGAACGTACGGATCGAGTTGACTCGTTAAAAAAACGTGCAGGGCTCTGATCTCAAAGCGTCCTGATGAGAACATTTCGGGCGAATCGTTATCATGACGATTCGCCCGTTTGCGTTGTCAGGGATTTCAAATTACTCTTTATCCATGAATCATCCCAAACTCTCGATTATCATTCCAACACTCAACGAAGAAGCACGTCTGCCTTTACTCTTGGCTGACCTAAACAGTCAAAAAGGTCTCGATTTTGAAATCATTGTTTCAGACGGTGGTTCAACAGATGGGACAAGGTGCGTCGCCAAAGATTTTTTTGCCAAGGTGCCGGTGGCAGGTCTTATCTTGTGCGGCCAGCCCAATCGTGGACGTCAGCTAAACACTGCGATTCGAGCCGCATCAGGAGAATGGCTCCTTTTGCTGCACGCTGACAGCCGCATTCCCGCTGCAACAGATTTAAATCGCGCTATCGAGTTCCTCGAACATTTACAAGCGATCAACCCTGACTCTCATGTTGCTGGACACTTTCATTTGTCTTTTGATGTTGAGCGTGACCGCAAAGACCTTTCCTATGTATTTTACGAAGCCAAATCCTGTTCAGAGCGAGCCGGTTGCATTCACGGCGACCAGGGTTTTTTATTAAATCGTTCCGCTCTCCATTCGGTTGGCTTGTTCCGCGAGGACCTCCCCGTCATGGAGGATACATGGTTCGCTGAGAGTTTTCGCAGTCATGGCCGCTGGTACCTTTTGCCGGGATCGATTCAAACCTCGGCGCGCCGATTTGAGACGGAAGGCCTTTTTGAAAGACAGCTTTTGAATGCATTGCTGATGAATTTCTTGTTTATCGGCTGGCAAGATTTTTTCACCCACGCACCGGGTGTTTACCGCGTTCAGTCTGATACCAACTGTCTTGATTTACTCCCTTTCTTTCGTCTGATCGAGAATTTATTGAAACCGTTAACCCTCCGAAAACGTTTGTCGCTGTGGTTTGCGACGGGTCGTTTTGTACAAGCTCAATGTTGGCAAATCGGCCTTTTTCTTGATTGTCGTAAGGCCCTTATCCGTGGCCAGCGACCCAATGGGGTCGACCAGACCTGGATCAAGCGGTTTGACCTCTGGTTCTATCCTGTCACAAACCATGTTGTCGGTCATTTGATTACCGCCGGACTTGTTCGTATCTGGTTTGCCATCATGTTGTTGCGTTTGCAACAACGTGCTGGAAAGGAGTAACGTCGTGAAAGTAAATGTCGGAGACATCCCACCCATTGCTTTTCTGGAAACCCTGGGCATTGAGTTGACCGAAATTGGTGAACGACACGCTGTGATGACGGTAACAGTAGACGATCGACACCTCAATTACAGGGGAGGAGCTCACGGTGGGCTTCTTGCCGCACTGGCGGATACAGTTTGTTTCTTCCCCCGTCCATTACTCCCTTCCGGGTGCCAACTCGCGACGGTTAGTTTGAATATGAGTTATTTGAAACCAGCGGCTTTGGGAGATTGCCTTATGGCCCGATCTGAATTGTTACATCTTGGGCGGCGCACGGTAAGTTTGGTTGTGCGTATCCACAATCAAAACCATCAACTGTTGGCTCATGGCAGTGCAATCTTGATGATTCTTTAAAATTATCAAGAGATGCTTCTGGTGACTTCTTGGATAAGCTGAAAACGAATTGACAGAGCAGAATGGACGATAATTGATTTTTCCCTTGCCAAGAGAAGGCAAAGCATATATCAATAATAGTTGATATATAAATCCATCTGGATTGATTTATGCTCTCAACATTGAAACTTCTTGCTGATCCTACACGACTCCGGTTGCTGCGCATTCTCGAGCAGGGGGATTTTACGGTTCAGGACTTGACAACAATCCTCGCCATGGGCCAGTCGCGCATCTCCAGGCATCTTAAATTAATGGTTCGTGAAGGCCTTCTCCAGTTGGACAAGCAAGGTACCTGGCATTACTACCGATTGGCTCCAAGTAACGATTTTTATGTTGAAATCCGCGATGCGGTTAAGAATCGTTTTAATATGTTGATCAACTATGATCGCGATATGGCAGGGCTTCTCCGCGTAACAGATGAGCGCCGAAGAAGGAACCGACAGTTTTTTGATTCCCACGCGGGTGATTTGGATGGCATGCATGAGGCACTCCTTAATCTGCCCGACTATCGGCGTGATCTTTTCGCCCTGGTTCCTCAAGGAGGTTTAATTGTTGAAATTGGGGTTGGAACAGGTCGTTTGTTGCCAGATCTTGCCGGAATCGGTGACCGGGTCATTGGCGTCGACCATTCACCGGCGATGATTGATCTCGCCAGAGAATGCGCTGAACGCGTACCACATGGCAAAATTGATTTACGACTGGCCGAGATGATTCATCTCCCGGTAGAAACGACTTCGGCTGATACCGTCGTCATGAATCAAGTTTTGCATCATGCAGAACTCCCGATCCTGGTTCTCAAAGAAATAAACAGGATTTTAAAGCCCGGAGGGCTCTTGCTGATTGCTGACTTGGTAAGGCATGATCATGACTGGGTCCGCCAGCAACTTGCTGATCAATGGCTTGGATTTTCTGAGCCGGAGTTATTGACATGGTGTACAGAAGCCGGGTTTAAAAAACTACGATATCAGGCCGTTGGGCGAACCGGGCAACAACAGGTTTTGTTACTCACAGCCATAAAAATAGCTCCCCTTAATCCCAACTAAGTCAGAATGGAGGTAACGCGCATGTCTAATCAAAATGATTTTAAAGTCAAAGATCTCGCATTGGCTGAATTTGGCCGACGGGAGATTGAGCTTGCAGAAGTTGAAATGCCTGGCCTGATGGCACTCAGGGAAGAGTTCTCTGACTCCCAACCACTCAAAGGGGCAAGAATAAGTGGTTCGCTGCATATGACCATTCAGACCGCTGTCCTGATAGAAACGCTGGTTGCTCTTGGCGCAGAGGTTCGCTGGGCCTCCTGTAATATTTTCTCCACCCAAGACCATGCTGCCGCCGCCATTGCTGCAGCCGGAATTCCGGTATTTGCCTGGAAGGGCGAAACGTTGGAAGAGTACTGGTGGTGTACCGAGCAGGCCCTCAATTGGCCAGGGGACACATTGCCAAATATGATCCTGGACGATGGCGGGGACGCGACGATGATGGTGCTCAAAGGTGCGGAATGGCAAAGTTCGGCATTGCCGGCACTGGTCGAAAGTGATCCGGAGGATTGGGTTGAATTGGTCAAGTGTGTGAAGTCATCGATTGATGACAATCGGATTGATTGGGTCGCAACATGCGATGCGATCAAAGGGGTCACAGAGGAAACCACGACAGGTGTCCACCGCCTCTATCAGCTCCAAAGAGATGGCCAGTTACCGTTTCCGGCAATGAATGTCAACGATTCTGTGACCAAAAGCAAATTCGACAACATCTACGGCTGTCGTCATAGCCTGGTTGATGGCTTGATGCGGGCCACTGACGTGATGTTGTCCGGTAAAGTTGCTGTTGTTTGCGGCTATGGAGATGTGGGGAAAGGGTGTTGCCAGTCCCTTCGCGGGCAGGGCGCTCGGGTAATCGTTACCGAAATTGATCCGATTTGTGCCTTACAGGCTCTCATGGAAGGGTACGAAGTAACGACCCTGGAAGACGTTGTCGAAAGCGCCGATATCTTTATCACTACAACCGGCAACTTAAATGTTATCCGGGTTGAGCACATGCAACGCATGAAACACAATGCCATCGTCGGGAATATCGGACACTTTGATAATGAAATTGAAATGTCGGGGCTGGCCAAAGTCCCGGGCATCAAAAAAATCAATATCAAGAATCCACAAGAGCATGGAAACCAGCTTGACCAGTGGGTCTTTCCGGACAACCATGCGATTTTGGTTCTGGCAGAGGGCCGGTTGCTCAACCTTGGTTGTGCAACCGGTCATCCCTCTTTTGTCATGTCCAACAGTTTCAGCAACCAGGTCATCGCCCAAATTGAATTGTTTAACCGGAACGCAAACTATGGAAAGCAAGTCTATGTCTTGCCGAAACATCTTGACGAAAAAGTGGCCCGCCTGCATCTCGATAAGCTCGGGGCTCAACTTACCACTTTGACACAAACTCAAGCTGATTACATCGGTATCCCGATTGGAGGGCCCTACAAGCCAGATCACTACCGGTATTGATTGTTGACCGCGTTTGAGGCCCGAGGGGCATGGTTGTTGATCCATGCCCCTCGGGTTCTCGAGGTTCGGTCAGTCCTGGACTTTGAAAAACATCCACAGGCCGGTTAGCGTCATCAAAAGATTGGCGGCCCAGGCAGAAACTACTGGAGGGAGGATGTTGCTTTGCCCCAATGCCGCAAAAACAGCATAAAGAATAAAATAAACGACAAATATGATTAAGCTGATCACGATACCGAATGCATAACTCGCATGACGCCCACGCTTGATGGCGAATGGGATGCCGAGCAGTATCATGATCAGGGGAATGCAGGCCCTGGAAAACCTCAGGTGCTTTTCGACTTGGTAACGTGTTGGGTCATGCCCTTCTGACTTAAGCCTGTTGATAACCTCGCTCAACTCTCCAAACGTCATTTCTTCCGGCACATTCCACAACGGTGCCAGTTCTTCAGGGTTTTTTTTCAAGTCCAAAGACCACACCGGGTGAGATTCAAATCCTGCAATCGACTTGGCATCGTCCGCAAAAGTCCAGATTTTTACGTCTTTAAATTGCCACGTTCCGTTTTGCAGATAATCGCCTGTTTTTGCCTGCAACCGTTTGATCGGCTTAAATTGGTCGTTCATCGTAAAGATGATAATCCCGTGAAGTTCACCACGGTGCGGAAATGAGCGGCGAATATGGATAATCTGGTCGCCACTCTTGAAATACAAATCTTGCGCTTCGACGGCTGCTCCGATGCGTTTACCTTTGATCTCAGCCTCTAAAAGATACTCGCCCTCTTGAACTGCCAAGGGAATCAGCCAGAGATTGCCGAGCAGCATCAGTCCACTTAACACCAAACCGGTGGAAAACATTGGACGGCTGACACGGCTGATGCTTAGCCCTCCACCGAGCAAGGCTGTCATTTGTCCAGTGCGAGACAGGCTCCCAAAGCTGACAAACGCGCTCAGCAGAATGGCCATTGGCAGAGTGTGGGCAATCATTTGCGGGAGGTTGTAAACAGGGAAAAGCAGATAGTGCACCAACGTTGCCTTGTGCTCAATAAAGTCATCAACCTTTTCGATGAAGTCGATGAGAGCATAAAGTGAAACCAGGCTCACCAAAATGACGGCAAAATGGTTGACAAACTGGCGTTTGATGAAACGATCAACGGTTGACATGGTCTGATCGAAAGCGTTTGGATAAATTTGCCAGGAGATTTTCCACCCAGCTCACAAAAACAATGGGCCGTTCGTGGGCGCTTTGCTTGAGGCAATACAGGCTCAATAGGACCAGAAGGGCGTGCGGCAGCCAGAAGCTCAACCAGGGTGTGACGCCTGTTTCAGCCGTTGATGTCTCCGCCAAAGAGAGCAACGAAAAATAGACCAGATAAATGATCAATCCCATAACAAAGCCGCCACTGCGCCCGGAACGATGGGCCTGGATACTGAAGGGAAGCCCAAACAAGGCAAACAAAAAGGGCGCCAAGGGAGCGGTAAGCCGCGTGTGGAGTTCAGCTTGCATGGCATGTAACGAGTTGGTTGTCTGGCGGCCCTGTTCATAATTCTCAATCTGTTCCCAAAGCAGTGCGGTTTTCATTTCTTTGGGGCGCAATTTCCGATCTTTTGGCTTGTCGTCAATCTGATTGTCCAGACCAGCGAGTGCCGGTTGAACATCGTAATGATGAAAATTGATCAGTTGGTAACTCGAATCTTGGCCGATTGCCTGGCGATGCATCGTCCCATCTTGCAATTGGAATGTGATTTTTGTTTCCCGGTCGTTGACATTGATATGCCCCTGATCGGCGAAGATCATTGAGGTCGCCTCAGGCCCATTCTCGACGATAAAGAGATCTGACATTGCGCCGCTACGGTTATCCAGGTTGTTGGCGTAAAGGACCATATTGTCAAAATGTTTCATGAAAACCTGAGGTTGAAAGCCGATCGTGGCTTTTTGTTTCGCGATGTTGAATATTTGCTGCCGAAATGAGTGATAACCCCAGGGTTTTAACCAAATCCCGGCTACCCCTGTGATGATTGCGCAGATCAGGGCAATGGACAAGACAGGTTTTGCGATGTCGGATAAGCCTATGCCGGCTGCTTTGAGAGCCACCGTCTCACTGTCTGTTGACATCCTGCCTAGGCCAATCATGACTCCCATGAGAAAGGCAAGCGGGAGAGTCACATTGAGAAACGTGGGAAGCATGGTGCCGAACAGGAGCAAGATGTCTCCAATCGAAACCCCTTTGTTGACAACGAGATCAACGAGCTTGACCAATCGGCCCATGAGTAGCACCAAGGTAAAAACAAGCAGGCACAAAATGGTTGGGCCGAGGACTTCCCATGCTATATAGCGATTGATTTTAGAAGATAACATGATGGGCATACTATTACAGCCTCAAAAGCTTGTAAATTGTTCTTTGCCGGCAAAAAGACCTTGCGTTGATCAGATGGTCATGTTATACGGTCTTGCTGTTCAAATTCACACGCTCCCCGACCTTGGCCGGGTGCCTGAAAACCTTTGGGTTGGCTGTTGGAAAGACGGGAGCGGAGGCGAAAACCATCGTATTTGAAGGAGTTAACCATGTCACAAATCACAATGAAGCAACTGTTAGAGGCCGGGGTACATTTCGGTCATCAAACCCGTCGTTGGAACCCAAAAATGAAGCCTTATATTTTTGGCGCCCGCAACGGGATTTATATTATTGATCTGCAGAAGACGGTTCGCTACTTCCGTAATGCCTACAGTTTTATCAGCGACGTTGTCAAGGGTGGGGAAAAAGTCTTATTTGTCGGGACCAAGAAGCAGGCCCAAGATTCCATCATGGAGGAATCGACTCGAAGTGATCAGTACTATGTCAATAATCGTTGGCTGGGTGGCATGCTCACTAATTTCACCACGATTAAGCGCAGCATTGAGCGACTGAAAAAAATTGAAGGAATGGCTGAAGACGGGACGTATGATCTGTTGACCAAAAAGGAAGTCCTTCAGCTTGAACGAGAAAAGGCCAAGCTGGAAAAAAGCCTTGGAGGAATCAAGCATATGACCCGTTTGCCGGGTGCCGTGTTTGTGATCGATCCCAAAAAAGAGGTGATCGCCGTCCGCGAGGCCCGTAAACTTGGTATCCCCGTGGTCGCCGTTGTCGATACAAACTGCGACCCTGACGATATCGACTATATTATTCCCGGTAATGATGATGCCATCCGCGCCATCCGTTTGTTTGCTTCAAAAATGGCAGATGCTTGCATGGAGGGATCAGAGGCCCGGGAACAGGATCTTCGAACGGAAAGCGAGGGTGCTGATCAGGAGGACGAAACGCAACCAACCGGTGATGCTGGTCCGGAAACGATCGTAATTGACAAAGCCGTAGAAGCCCCACCCGCGGAGGAACGGCCGGAAACATCCGAAGAGGCATGAACAATTGATCTGCTCGATGACTGAAAAGGCGGCTGCTGAGCAGACCGCCTTTTTGCCAATTGGTCAGCCTGTAAACGAACAAAATGAACAGAAAATTTTCAAGGAGATATGGTTATGGCAAGTATTACTGCAAAGATGGTCGCTGATCTGCGAGCGAAAACAGGCGCGGGCATGATGGACTGCAAAAAAGCCTTGACAGACACTCAAGGTGATATGGAACAGGCCATCGACCTGTTGCGCAAAAAAGGCTTGTCAGCGGCTGCCAAAAAATCAGGTCGGATTGCTGCTGAGGGGATGGTCGTTGCCCTGAGTGATCAGAATCAGGGTGCTTTAGTTGAAGTCAATTCGGAAACCGATTTCGTGGCAAAGAATGATGCTTTTCAAGCGTTCGCAGAGGGTATTGGCCGGGTGGTTTTAAATGAAAACCCCTCAGATGTTGACGCTCTGAAAACAGTTGATTTTCCCGGCAGTGGCCGGACTGTTGCTGAGGAACTGACTCATCAGGTGGCGACGATCGGTGAAAACATCAACATCCGTCGTTTTCTCCGTTTGGAAACAAACCCAGGCGTTGTGGCGTCCTATGTACACGGTGCCGGAAAGATCGGTGTCTTGGTGCAAATTGATACCGATAAGCCTGACTCCGCGCAGGTTTCTGAAACCGCCAGGCAGTTGGCCATGCACGTTGCTGCGGCCAGCCCACAATATCTCTCCCGCGATTCCGTCCCGCAGGATGTGATCGATCGTGAAAAGGAGATCATGCGGGCAAAGGCCCTTGAAAGCGGCAAGCCGGACAATATCGTCGAGAAGATCATTGACGGACAAATTAACAAGTTTTTTGGTGAAGTGTGCCTTTTGGAACAAGTTTATGTGATTGACACGGACAAAAAAGTGGGCAAGGTCGTTGAGGAACTTGCCAAGGCAATTGGCGGGACAGCTGTTTTGTCGGCTTATGGCCGCTACGCGTTGGGTGAGGGAATTGAGAAAAAAGATGACGATTTTGCTGCAGAGGTAGCAGCGATGAGCAAGTAGCCCCAGCCTGAGAGCACCAGAGCGGTTTGTCGAGACACCCTCTTGCCGATGTTTTGATGCACTTCAATTTCTAGGAGCATGTATGGCTGCTGAATGCCCCCGTTATAAACGAATATTACTCAAATTGAGTGGAGAGGCGCTTGCCGGACAACAGGGATATGGTATCGACCCAGATATCATCAGAGGCATCGCTCAAGAAGTTCGAGATGTTGTTGATCTCGGGGTACAGGTTGCCATTGTTATAGGTGGTGGGAATATCTTTCGTGGAATAGCTGCCTCGTCGATGGGAATGGATCGTGCCAGTGCTGACTACATGGGTATGTTGGCGACTGTCATGAACAGCCTGGCACTCCAAGATGCCTTGGAAAAATCGAACGTGATCACCCGTGTCCAATCGGCCATAGAAATGCAGGAAATTGCTGAGCCGTACATCCGTCGCCGTGCGGTGCGGCATCTTGAAAAAGGTCGGGTGGTGATTTTCGGCGCCGGGACGGGCAATCCATTCTTCACGACCGATACGGCAGCAAGCCTTCGAGCCGTGGAAATTGGGGCAGAGGTTATTCTTAAAGCTACCAAGGTCGACGGTGTTTTTGACGCCGACCCAAAAACTTCCCCAAATGCAGTAAAATTTGATACCTTAACGTATCTCGATGTATTGAAAAAAGGGTTGCAGGTGATGGATTCGACGGCGACCTCACTCTGTATGGACAACAATCTTCCAATTATTGTTTTCAACCTGACCCAAAATGGAAACATCAAACGAGTAGTCTGTGGCGAATCAATTGGCACCACTGTCAAGGGAGGATAAAGTCATGATTGCCGATGTTAAAAGCAATGCTAAAAACGCAATGAACAAGTCTTTAGATGCCTTGAAACGAGAACTCGGCAAGGTCAGAACCGGTCGGGCTTCGTTGTCAATCATCGATGATGTTAAGGTCGATTACTATGGTACGCCGACACCGTTGAATCAGGTCGGTACCCTGGCAGTGCCCGAACCTCGTATGATTACCATCCAACCCTGGGAGAAAAACCTGATCCCTGAAATCGAAAAAGCCATTCTTAAGGCAGACCTTGGATTAAATCCTGCCTCAGATGGACAATTGGTTCGCTTGGTGTTCCCGCCTCTGACTGAAGAACGACGCAAGGAGATGGTCAAGCAAGTCAAACGAATCGGTGAAGATGCCAAAATCGCAGTGAGAAATTCCCGCCGCGATGCGAATGATGCTTTAAAGAAGCTGGAAAAGGATAAAGAGATCTCTGAAGACGAACTCAAACGGGCTGAGAAAGACGTTCAGGACTTAACCGACAGTTTTGTTGAGAAAGTTGACCAAATTGTTGCTGAAAAAGAAAAGGATCTAATGGAGATCTGATTTGTCCCTCTGGAAATCACTAGACAGCCGGGCAAGCTTTGATAGAAAGGGGTCACTTCCCGCGGCTTGCCCTGCAAATGCGGTTTTTAGCGGCATTGATAACCAAAATATTTGCATCCTTGATTTGTCAGGCGCCCGAGGGCGCCAATTTTTTTGCCTTATTGCCCAAATCGATTATCCTGTGATAATTATCACAATTATTGTGCAGAGAGTTTCACATGCGTATTCCTCATCACCTTGCTATTATTATGGACGGTAACGGACGCTGGGCCGAAAAGCGTCATTTGCCGCGAATAATAGGACATCGGAAGGGCGTTGAAACGGTTCAACAGATTGTTGCGACATGTCGCAAGCAGGGGGTCAAGTTCTTAACGCTGTTCGCGTTCAGTTCTGAAAACTGGGGTCGTCCACATGATGAGGTTGATGCGCTCATGCGCTTACTGGGAACCTTTCTCGAAAAAGAACTGAGTCGACTTCTCGAACAAGGCATCCGGTTGAGGGTTATTGGGGAAACCGGACGCTTGCCAGGGCAGGTCTTGCGGATACTTCAAGAGGTTATGTCGCAGACAGAAGCCAATGACAAAATGACGCTCTGTTTAGCCTTGTCTTACGGATCTCGCAATGAAATGGTGCGCGCTTTTCGCAAAATTGGTGATCAAATCGCCTGTGGCAAGGTCTTGCCAGAGCAGATCAGTGAAAAGATGATCAGTGAAACTCTTGACACAAACGGTATCCCTGACCCCGACCTGCTTATCAGAACCAGCGGTGAAACGCGAATCAGCAACTTTCTTCTCTGGCAACTGGCTTATACCGAACTGTATTTTTCAGAAAAGCTCTGGCCGGAATTCACGTCGTCCGAACTTTTGGAAGCCTTTGCTGACTTTAGCCAGCGCCAGCGCCGCTTCGGCCTGACCGGCGCTCAGATGGAAGGCGAAGAGATCACCCACCAGGAGGGTCGTCATTAAACAGCGTATCCTCACGGCGCTCATCGCCCTGCCGCTACTCATCCTGTTTGTGTATTTCGCCAGCCCGGCTCTGTTCAAAGGATTGATTTGTTTGATCAGCGCGCTGGCTCTTCATGAATTTTATGCGATGGCATTGCCCAAACGGCGTCGCCCGGAAGCATCCATTGCTACAGCTCTTGGCGTCGTCATGGTGGTTGGCCTGGTTTTTTCAGAATCGCCAACCGTCAAGCTGGCCGCGCTCAGCGGCACGATAATCATCCTTTTGCTGTTGTTTTTGGCCCGCGTGCAAGAGATGTCCGAAGTTGCCAGGGACCTGTCGGTTGCCATTTTAGGTATTGTCTATATTCCGCTTCTCTTGTCTTACGCCGGCATACTTAGAGATGCACCACATGGTCGAGAATGGATATTCCTCGTGCTTTTAATCGTCATGAGCAGCGACACCCTTGCCTATTTCGTGGGTCTGAACTGGGGTCGCCATCGCCTGTATTATGTCGTCAGCCCAAACAAAAGTATCGAAGGCGCATTGGGGGGCTTGCTCGGCGCCTGTCTCGGAGCTTTGATCGCCCGGCTAAGCTTTTTTCCGGAACTTGACGGATATGATGTGCTCTTCTTAGGTCTTGTCATGGGGGGGGTCAGTCAGCTTGGCGATTTGGTCGAGTCTCTTTTCAAGCGCAGTTTCGGCGTTAAAGACTCAGGGTCAATAATCCCTGGCCATGGCGGTTTGCTGGATCGACTTGACAGCCTGATTTTGATATTGCCCCTGGCATTTTATTATGCCGTTTGGATTTTCTGATGAAGCGCCTCGCAATTCTCGGATCGACTGGCTCTATTGGCGTAAGCACACTGGAGATAATCGCTGAGCATCCTAACCGGTTTCAGGTTGTCGCATTGACTGCTGGCCGCAACCTGGAGCTTCTGGCAGAGCAGATCGAGCGCTTCCGACCTGAATACGTCGCAGTATTAAACAGTTTCGACGCAGATCAGCTGCATGACCGATTTGGGGCGGGTGGGCCACATATTCTCCACGGCACAACCGGGCTGGTTTCCTGTGCTGCGGACACCGGCGCTGACATGGTTGTCTCTGCCATTGTCGGGGCTGCCGGTTTAGAACCGACGCTGGCAGCGATCGAGTCCGGTAAGGACGTTGCCCTGGCCAATAAAGAGACGTTGGTCGTGGCAGGAAGGCTTGTTATGCGCGCCGTGGCTCGTCACGGCTGTCATCTTTTTCCGGTAGATAGCGAACACTCGGCGATCTTCCAATCCCTGCAGGGCCATCGCAAAGCAGATGTCAAACGCCTGATTTTGACGGCATCAGGGGGGCCGTTCCGTAACCATGCACTGGAAGACCTGGCCAAGGTTTCGGCTGAAGATGCCCTGGCGCACCCGAACTGGACTATGGGTCGTAAAATCAGTGTTGACTCGGCAACCATGATGAACAAAGGGCTCGAAGTCATCGAAGCCCACTGGCTGTTTGCGTTGCCTGCTGACCGAATTGACGTGCACATTCATCCCGAAAGTATCGTCCACTCCATGGTCGAGTATGTTGATGGCGCGGTCATAGCCCAGCTTGGTATACCTGATATGAAAACGCCTATTGCTTACGCACTGTCCTTCCCGGAGCGCATGCCACTTGACTTGCCGCCCTTGGATCTTTGCGAGCGGGGCCTTCTGCAGTTCGAAAAGCCGGACTTTGATCGGTTTCCCTGCCTGGGTCTGGCATACTCAGCGCTCAGAAAAGGTGGGACGGCGCCTGCGGTCATGAACGCCGCCAACGAAATCGCTGTTGAGGCCTTCCTGAGTGGCCAAATCGGTTTTATGAATATTGCAGAGATTATCCAATCGGTGATGGACCAGCATCACTTGCAATCTGCAGACACGCTGCAGCAGGTTTTGTCGGCAGATGCCTGGGCGCGACAAGTCGCAGTTGAACACGTCATGCGTATAGAGTCAGAGGGAGTCAAATGATTACAGTTGCAGCGGGCATTATCATGCTCGGCATATTGGTGTTCGTCCACGAACTGGGTCATTTTTGCGTTGCCAAGTTCTGTGGTGTGAAAGTTTTGAAGTTTTCGCTTGGCTTTGGCCCCAAGTTGGTCTCGAAACGTTGGGGAGAGACCGAGTATATGATTTGTGCCGTACCCCTGGGAGGGTATGTTCAAATGCTCGGAGAGGGAGGTGGTGAGCAGGGAGAGGACGCGAGTCTAGACCCAGAAGAAGAGCACCGTTCTTTTGCCAAACAATCTGTTTCAAGGCGAATGGCGATTGTTGCTGCCGGACCGCTGATGAATCTCATGTTGCCGTTCATCGTGATGCCCCTAGCGTATATGGTCGGCATCAATCTGCCAGCCTACTTGGAAGAACCAGCATGTATTGGCTATGTATTTGACGACTCTGAGGCAGACAGAAGCGGTTTTCAGGTCGGGGATTGCATTGCCGAAATCAATGGAGTCGCTGTACCAACTTGGACGGCGACCGGTCCGGCCTTGGTTAATCATGCCGGAGAAGCGATTACTTTCACGATTATCCGTGATGATCAAATGCAAACCATTGCGTTGGAACCCCATGCCGATGCGCTTGAAGGTTTGCAATCAATCGGCCTTTTCCCCCGCCAGGAGGCCATTGTTGGGCATTTGGCACCGGACATGCCAGCAATTGAAGCCGGCATGCAGGTTGGCGATCGTGTGCTTGCCATCGACGGAAGGCAGGTCAATTCTTGGTATGACCTCAAAGAGATTATCCAAACTGTTGGCGGCCAGCCGATCGATTTTGTCGTGCTGCGAGACAACACAGAAGTCGTGATCACCATCACGCCACGTTTGGTGGAAGATTCCGAGGACTTCCTGATCGGCATTGCACCCCAACAACACACGGTATTTAAACAGTTTGGTCTGGTTGACGCATTCCAGGCCGGGGCAGAACGCACGATGGGATTGATTGACCTGACCCTGGTATTTATCAAAAAATTGTTTTCCGGCCATGTGTCGACGGAGAACATCGGTGGCCCCATTACCGTCGTACAAATTGCCGGACAAGCTGCTCAAACTGATTTCTCCAGCATTCTGAGCGTCCTGGCATTTCTGAGTATCCAGCTTGGCATATTGAACCTCCTGCCAATTCCGATTCTGGATGGCGGGCATCTGTTCTTTTACACTTTTGAACTCATATTCAGGCGTCCTTTGTCCCTTCGGGCCCGCGAATTTGCGCAACAAATTGGGTTGGTGATATTGATCCTGCTGATGATCCTGGCTTTCTACAACGATATCGTCCGGATTATAGGAAGTTGAAATGACAGTTCGCCTTCTCACGGTTCAGACAGCAACGCCGGCGGGTAGTGTCGCACTGACTGACGGGGAGCGTGTGCTTGGTGAAATTAGTTTCAATGTCCGCCGCACGCACAATGATTGGTTGCTTGTCGCCATCACCAGGTTATTGGAAATGGCGGAAATGTCAATCGCCGACCTAGATGGTTTCGCCGTTGTCGTCGGCCCCGGATCTTTTACTGGGTTACGGGTTGGCATCGCCACCGTGAAAGCGCTGGCGCAGTCCTGCGATCGAAAAATTGTCGGAGTTTCATCGCTGCGAACCCTTGCGATGCAGACCCCTTATTCGCGATTGCCGGTCTGCAGTATGCTGGATGCACGAAAAAAGGAAGTGTATACAGGGCTCTATAGCTGGGAATCAGGTCAGCCCGAACCCTTGTCGGAGGAACGCGTCATCAAGCCAGAGATATTGCTCTCTGAACTTTCCGGAGGCATAGTGTTTGTCGGTGACGGGGCCCTGACGTACAGGACACTGATTGTTCGACAGCTTGGTGCGCATGCGCATTTTGCGCCGTGGTCCGTTGCTGCCCCCCGTGCTGCTAGCGCAGCCTTGTTGGCCCTCGATGATTGGAACGCCGGCCACCGGTTGTCTCCCGAAACACTGCTGCCAATCTACATTCGGCCCTCTGAAGCAGAGCTTAATTGGCGTCGATGAAATTTAGTTGTATAACTTATTGACAACCATCCCTTCGTTTCGCTATTTTTTAAACGTTGTTCGTCAAACTCAATAACATCAAGGAGGTTCGCATGGCAGAGATGGATCAGGCCCTGATTCAAAAGTTGTGTGAAGAGAACCCGCGGTTTCGTAAGCTTCATGAAGAACATGTCCTGTTCGAAAAAAGATTGGAAGAATTTGACGATAGGGTCTATCTCTCCGCTGAGGAAGAGTTGGAACGGAAGAAAGTACAAAAGTTGAAATTGGCAGGCAAGGATGAAATGGAGAATATCCTCCGTGACTATCGGACCTAGGCTCTTGTCGCCTGGGCCCGGCTTCATGTGAGCCCTGCTTTTTTTCAGTTAAGCAGATTTTCGCGTCTTTCCATTTGAGGCTATTTGACCCAAGTATTTGGGCGGTAGCCTTTTTTTGTTTTTTCCCCTTTACCATTCCAGTTTCCATGGGTATAAAGGTGGGATAAACACATTCAGCTGTCATTCTAGACACGTTATCATTTGGGAGTGGATTGATTATGTCGCAAAAACGCAGTTCAGCAATTACAAAAGGTTTTGATCGCACACCTCATCGCGCCCTTCTCAAAGGAACAGGTGTTCCCCAGGAGCAAATGGATAAACCTTTTATAGGTATTGCCTCCTCATTTACCGACTTGATACCAGGTCATACGGGGATGCGTGATTTGGAACGGTTTATTGAAAAAGGGGTCCATTCAGGTGGAGGTTACTCGTTCATCTTTGGGATACCCGGAGTCTGTGACGGGATTGCCATGGGGCATAAGGGCATGCATTATTCCCTGCCCACGCGAGAATTGATCGCCGACATGGTTGAATCAATTGCCGAGGCGCACCGTCTCGACGGCCTTGTTCTATTGACCAATTGCGACAAGATCACGCCCGGCATGCTTATGGCCGCAGCCCGGTTAGACCTGCCATGCATTGTTGTTACGGCTGGTCCGATGATGACTGGCGCAGGGCGTGAAGGACGAAGATTTTCGTTTGTTACAGACACCTTCGAGGCCATGGCCCAATACAAGGCAGGCGTCATTGATGAGCAGGAATTGATGGCTTGTGAAGACAAGGCCTGCCCCACGGCCGGGTCTTGCCAAGGCCTTTTTACTGCGAACACGATGGCGATCCTGACCGAGACCTTGGGCATGAGCCTGGTTCGCTGTGGAACGTCATTGGCCGTGTCTTCCCTCAAGCGCCGTATTGCTTTCGCAAGCGGTGAACGAATTGTCAGCCTGGTCAGAGAGGACATCACGCCGAGGCAGATCATGACCCGGGACGCCTTCGAAAACGCAATTCGAGTTGACTTGGCGTTGGGTGGATCCAGTAATACAGTTTTGCACTTGCTGTCGATTGCCCGTGAAGCCGGCGTTGCGTTGCCTTTAGAGGAGTTCGATCGGCTTGCCCGGGAAACACCGCAGCTTGCATCCATGAACCCTGGCGGCGAGCATTTCATGGAAGACCTGGATGCTGCGGGCGGAGTGCCTGGCGTCCTCTATCAACTGCGCGATCGAATCAAGGACAACCCGACCCTTACGGGGCCTTCCATAAAAGCCATTATCGAGAGCATCGCCGATGTCGACCAAGATGTAATCCGTCCGGTTTCGAACCCGATCAGACCGGAGGGCGGGCTGGCCATTCTTTCAGGCAACCTGGCACCGTTCGGTTCTGTCGTGAAACAGTCTGGCGTTTCACAACAAATGATGCGATTCGAAGGGACCGCACGATGTTTCGACTCTGAAGAGGCGGCCATGGAAGCTTTGATGAACGGTGTTGTCGTTGCCGGTGATATTGTCGTCATCCGATATGAGGGGCCAAAGGGTGGACCGGGCATGAGAGAGATGCTGGCCCCGACAGCAACATTGATGGGTTTGGGCCTCGGTGATAGTGTCGCTTTGATTACCGATGGGCGCTTTTCTGGAGGAACCCGTGGCCCATGTATCGGTCATATTTCTCCCGAGGCGGCCGAAGGCGGCCCGATTGCTTTGGTGCAGGACGGAGACCGGATCCGTCTGGACATTCCGAACCGTCAACTCGAATTGCTGGTCGATGAAGATGAGCTCGCAGTGCGGAAGGCCTCTTGGTCTGCTCCCGAGGCGAAAATCAAGACAGGCTGGCTGGCCAGGTACGCCAAAGTTGTCACGTCGGCCAACACCGGTGCTATCTGCAAGGCCTGAAGCGGTCTTGAGCTCTGGAACGAAAAGTCGTAGACTGATAAATAAGTCCTAAACGAGGAGAAATAACGTGAAACTGACTGGTTCGAAAATCCTTTTGGAGAGCTTTGTCAAAGAAGGTGTTGATACGATTTTTGGATATCCGGGCGGTACGGTCATTAATATCTATGACGACCTCATGGATTATCCGATCAAGCATATCCTGACTCGCCATGAACAGGCCGCAGTGCATGCCGCGGATGGTTATGCCAGGGCGACCGGCAAAGTTGGTGTTGCCATCGCCACCAGCGGTCCTGGTGCGACCAATACCATTACCGGCATAGCAACCGCCTACATGGATTCTATCCCCCTCGTGGTTATCACGGGCCAAGTCCCAACCCCGCTGATTGGCAACGACGCTTTTCAGGAAGCCGACATTATCGGGATTACGCGTCCGATTACCAAGCACAACTACTTGGTCAAGGATGTCAAAGACTTGGCCTTGACCATTAAAAAAGCCTTTTTCATCGCCCGGACGGGCCGGCCCGGCCCGGTCGTGATCGACCTGCCAAAGGACGTCCAGCTGGCAAGCACCAATTACGAATATCCTGATAAGGTTGAGTTGCGAGGCTACAAGCCGACCTACAGCGGCAATGCGCGGATGGTCGAAAAAGCAACAAAAATGATTTTGGCTGCCAAAAGACCGGTTATTTACGTTGGCGGCGGGGCCTCTCTAACAGATGCCCACCAAGAACTGCTTGAGCTCGCTGAAAAGATTAATGCTCCGGTTACGACGACTTTGATGGGTATGGCGAGTTTTCCGAAAACCCACCGCCTCTCTCTCGGGATGCTTGGGATGCACGGAACTTATTATGCGAACATGGCTGTTACCAATGCGGATGTGCTGATTGCTCTCGGGGCTCGTTTCGATGACCGGGTGACAGGTAAAATCGCAACGTTCGCGCCGCATGCCAAGATCATCCATGTTGACATCGATCCAACTTCGATCAAGAAAAATGTTCGGGTCGATCTGCCGATCGTCGGTGACCTCAAAGATGTTTTGAGAAAAATTGTCAAGTCGCTCGATGGAGTCCAAGACGAAGTCAACGAGATGGTTGCCGGCCTCCAAGCATGGCACGAAGAGATAACCGGATGGCGAAAAGATCAGCCGATGACCTATAAAACATCGGCGCAGGAAATTAAGCCTCAATTCGTTATCGAAAAGCTTCGCGAACTCTCGAATGACGACGCAATCATCACAACGGAAGTTGGCCAGCACCAAATGTGGACAGCACAATTCTTCGATTTTCTTAAACCGCGTACGTTCCTGTCATCAGGCGGCTTGGGGACCATGGGATTTGGGCTTCCGGCAGCGCTTGGTGCGCAAGCCGCTTTTCCAAATCGCCAGGTAATCGATGTGTCTGGAGATGGTTCGTTCCAGATGAACTCCCAGGAGCTTGCGACCTTGGTCCAATATCGTCTGCCGGTTAAGATTGTTATTCTGAACAACAACTTTCTGGGTATGGTCCGCCAGTGGCAACAGCTCTTCTTCGACAAGCGCTACAGCCAGACTTGCCTCGAACTCCCTATTGACTTTACCAAGTTAGCAGAAGCATATGGTGCCACCGGACTGCGCGCCACCAAGCCAGAAGAGGTGGCCGATGTCATCAAAACCGCGTTTGCCACGGACGGCCCGGTCATTATGGAATTCAAAATCTCCCGTGAAGAGAATGTTATGCCAATGGTTCCGGCAGGCGCTGGTTTGAATGAAATGGTGCTTGCGTCATAATCATTGAAGGCTTGCACTGGCAAGTGATGGAGACGGGAGCACTGTGTTGTTGTGCTGTCTGCGCTGTAAAATTGTTATCAGGAGTTGAAAATGAGACATACCATTTCTGTGTTGGTTGAAAATGAGTTCGGTGTCCTAACCCGAGTTGCAGGCCTTTTTTCCGGTCGGGGATTCAACATTGAAAGTCTATCTGTTGCGCCGACTTTAGACCCGACTATTTCAAGGATGACGATTGTCACCAGCGGTGATGACCAGATTCTCGAGCAGATTAACAAACAACTCAACAAACTGATTGATACCATCAAGGTCATTGACTTTACCGGCGAAGATTATGTTGAGCGTGAGATGGCGTTGATCAAGGTGACTGCAGAAGACGACACCCGTGCTGAGATTCTGAGGATTTGTGATATTTTTCGCGGGAAGGTGGTCGATGTGACTCCAAAATGTTACACGGTCGAAGTGACCGGTTCACCAGCAAAGGTCAGTGCTATTGTCGATTTGTTGCGGCCAATGGGGATCAAAGAACTGGTGCGGACTGGACCAGTGGTTCTCGGCAGGGGACCGAAAGCATGGAAGGCCGGATGAACCAAACGTTGCCCGAGAGACCCCCGACGCCCCGGTTGACAAAACAGTTGGCCGGGATGTTTTGTTGTGGTATAAATGTCCGCTATTTTTAAGGGTGAAACCCGTAAAGGAGGATAAATATGAAGATTTATTATGACAAAGATGCCAATCTTGATGTGTTCAAGGGCAAAAAGGTTGCCGTTATTGGTTACGGCAGCCAAGGACATGCTCATGCGAATAACCTGAAAGACAGTGGATTTGAAGTGATCGTCGCGGAATATCCACAAGGTGGAGACAACTGGACCAAAGCAGAAAAAGCAGGCCATCAAGTGATGATGACGGCCGATGCCGTCAACGCCGCCGATGTGATCATGATATTGCTCCCCGATGAAATGCAGGCTGATATTTATAATGCGCAAATAGCTCCTCATATCAAGCCGGGCAGTTACATCGGTTTTGCTCACGGATTTAACATTCATTACAATCAGATCGTTCCTGCTGAAGATATCAACGTTTTTATGGTTGCACCGAAAGGCCCTGGCCACACTGTACGGAATGAGTATGTCCAAGGCGGCGGTGTTCCCTGCCTGATCGCCGTCGAGAAAGACCCTTCTGGCAATACCAAGGACATCGCCATGGCTTATGCCTGCGGTGTTGGCGGGGGGCGGTCTGGGATTATCGAAACATCCTTCCGTGAGGAAACCGAAACCGACCTGTTCGGAGAGCAGGTTGTTCTTTGCGGTGGAACAACTGCCTTGGTCCAAGCCGGATACGAAGTGCTGGTCGAAGCCGGTTATGCTCCCGAAATGGCCTATTTCGAGTGTCTGCACGAACTGAAACTGATCGTTGACCTGCTTTATGAAGGTGGCATTGCGAATATGCGCTATTCGATTTCAAATACCGCCGAGTTCGGCGATTTCACGCGTGGTCCGAGGATTATTAACGAGGACACCAAAGAGGAAATGCGCCAGATTCTCTCTGAGATTCAAACGGGTGAGTTTGCCCGCGAATGGATACTCGAGACCAAAGCAAACAAGCCTGTCCTGAACGCGTTAAGACGTATCGGTGCTGAACATCCCATCGAAGAAGTCGGTGACCGCCTTCGGGGCATGATGAGTTGGATTGGTAAAAGTAAGCTGGTCGACAAGTCTAAGAACTGATATCTTGAACACCTGGGCGGGACATTGTCCCGCCCAATTTCTCATCAGGACATACCATGCGTAATCGGCATCAGCCAGTGGCTGTCGAAGGTTATCCCTTTATAGTTTCATTCGCTTTCCTCACCCTGTTTTTTGCTGCACTCGACTGGGATGTTCTGACCTTGGCCTGCTTTGGCCTGACCCTGTTTACCGTCTACTTTTTCCGTAACCCTGAGCGGTTCCCCCCGGAAGATCCACGTGCAGTAGTTGCCCCGGCCGACGGCAAAATTATATTTATTGGCAAGGTTGCCGAGGAACGTTATTTTGATGGTGCTGAGCTGACCAAAATCAGTATTTTCATGAACGTGTTCAACGTTCATGTCAATCGAGCGCCTGTCAGTGGTCAGATCCTCGACCTTTTCTACAATCGTGGCCGCTTTTTTAACGCGTCACTGGACAAGGCCAGCCTGGAAAACGAGCAGGCAGGCCTGTTGATCGAAACGAAAACAGGACAGCGCGTTCTGTGCGTACAGATCGCTGGTTTGGTTGCGAGACGGATTGTTTGCTATCCTGAGGTCGGCGATTCACTTGAACGTGGGATGCGATACGGTTTAATCCGGTTTGGCTCCCGCGTTGATGTCTTCCTGCCGCCCGAAGTCGATATCCAGGTTGCCCTTGGAGAGCGGACAGTCGCAGGAGAGACTGTTTTGGGATGTCTTGAATGAGCCGTATTGGCGCACCATACGACCGTCGCGAAAGCTTGCGGCGCGGGGTTTACATCCTGCCAAATTTGGTGACGACCGGAAGCCTCTTTGCAGGGTTTTACGGCATCGTCGCCACCATGAACGGCAATTACAATCTGGCCGCCTGGTTTATTCTCGTCTCTGCGCTGTTCGACGGTCTTGACGGTAAGGTTGCAAGACTGACCGGGACGACTAGCCGTTTTGGTGTCGAGTACGACTCTTTGGCAGACCTTGTCGCTTTTGGTGTCTCGCCGGGGATGTTGATGTACGCATGGGCTCTCAAGCCCTTCGGCAAGCTTGGATGGTTGGCGGCCTTTTTATATGTTGTTTGTGGGGCGTTACGTTTGGCCCGTTTCAATGTTCAGGTCGACACCGTTGAGTCCAAAAAGTTCGTCGGACTGCCGATACCGGCCGCTGCAGGGATGGTAGCGTCATGTGTTCTGCTGTTTTTCCATCTCGGTGGGTCAGGGACCATCAAAAAGGTCTCGATTTTAATTCTAATTTATGTGCTTGCCTATCTGATGGTCAGCAACATACGATTTTACGCATTTAAGGATCCCGAGTTGGTTAAGCGCCAGCCCTTTGGAATCCTGGTTCTGGCAATCTTTCTGATTATCGTCATCGTTGCCCAACCGGAAATCATGCTTTTTTCAATGGCTTCTCTCTACCTGATCTCCGGTCCGGTTGGCACATTGATCAGTTTCATGCGTCAAAAAAAATGTGCTGCAACCGATGAGCATGATAATGTGGAAATTCAAGATCAGGATTTCCAGGCATAATAAACGGGGTTTTGTTCCGCTTGACAAACCTTGAGGGTTTTTGTTTTACTAGCAAAAATATACAAATGCGTTGAAAAGGAGTAGTAAGCTCAAACGCTGTCACAGAGAGCCGGTGGTTGCTGCAAACCGGTACGGTATCGGGCTGAACTCGCCTTGGAGCTGCGAATGTGAAGGGCTTTTGCCTTGTAATATTCGTCGTAGACCCGCGTTAAGGGCAAAACAAGGGCCTTGTGGATTGACTGAGGCTGAAACAGGGTGGTACCGCGAAGCAAAGCTCTCGCCCCTGACCAAGGGTGAGGGCTTTTTTGTCGTCCAAACATGCTTTCGCTGTGAACTGTACAGAAGGGGGTGGTTTTTGTGGACTCTGACCTAAGTGAGCTTGACCTCATGACAGGCTGTGGTATCAATCGATTAGCCACACAAACGCAAAACCGCCGATCCAGGAGATTTAACGTTGGCAGAGGAGGCCATGATGAGCACAACGCAAAAGATTAAAATCTTCGATACAACACTGAGAGACGGTGAGCAGTCGCCCGGCGCCAGCATGAACATGGAAGAAAAACTTCGCATTGCGCATCAGCTTGAAAAGCTGAACGTCGATATCATTGAGGCGGGGTTCCCGATTGCTTCAGAGGGCGATTTTGAAGCAGTCCGTCGTGTCGCCCAGACGATCAAAGGCCCCGAAATTGCTGGACTTTGCCGAGCGAATTTCAATGATATTGATCGAGCGTGGGACGCGCTCAAATTCGCAGGGGAACGTGGCCGGATCCACACGTTTATCGCCACCTCAGACATTCACATGGAGCGGAAACTCAAAATGCCGCCAGCGAAAGTTCTTGAAACGGCGGTCAAAGCGGTTAAACATGCGGCGGCGTACACACCCAATGTCGAGTTTTCATGTGAAGATGCTGTCCGAACACGATTGGAATTCCTTGCCGAAATGGTCGCAGCTGTCATTGACGCTGGTGCCACAACGGTCAATATCCCTGACACGGTCGGTTATGCAATTCCTTTCGAATTCTACAATATAATCAGCTACCTCAGAGAGAACGTGCCGAATATTGGCAAGGCTGTTCTCTCTGTCCACTGTCACAACGACTTGGGCCTGGCCGTCGCCAACTCTTTGGCGGCGATCCAGGCAGGAGCCGGACAGGTTGAGTGTACAATCAATGGCATCGGCGAGCGTGCTGGCAACTGCTCCCTGGAAGAGGTGGTGATGGCTCTGCGAACTCGTAAAGACATCATGCCATATGAAAACAATGTTCGCACTGAGCATATTTATGGTGCCAGCCGCCTGCTTTCAACCATTACAGGTATCGTTGTTCAACCCAACAAGGCTGTTGTTGGAGCGAACGCCTTTGCCCATGAAGCGGGAATTCACCAGCACGGCGTGTTGATGGACAAAGAAACCTACGAAATCATGACTCCCGAGTCGATCGGACTGAACACCAACAAATTGGTCCTTGGCAAACACTCAGGGCGACATGCTTTCATTGCCCGCCTCCAGGAACTGGGTTATGACCTGACCAAAGATGACATTGAAAAAGCCTTTGTACGGTTCAAAGCGCTCGCGGACAAAAAGAAAGAAATTTTTGACGAGGATCTTGATGCCATTGTTGCCGATGAAATCATTCGAATTCCAGAAACGATCAAACTTTTACAAATGAATGTTTCGTCGGGATCTTTTGCGGCACCAACAGCAACCGTTGAATTAGAAATCAAGGGAAAAATCAAAAAAACCGCCGTCATGGGAGATGGGCCGGTTGATGCCACGTTTAAAGCCATCAAGAAGCTGACCCGGATGAAACCGACCTTGATAAATTTTTCGGTCGGCTCTATTACCGGAGGGACTGATGCTCTTGGAGAATGTACAGTCAGGCTTGACCTCGATGGTCACGAAGTTCTGGGCCAGGGCGCGCACTCCGATATCATTGTCGCCAGTGCAAAGGCTTTCATCAATGCTTTGAACAAAGCGTTGAATGCAGCCCAGCGGAAACAGGTCCACCTCTAAAGACAATCCCGGCAAGAGGTCACCGGCAGCGTATTACCTGCTGGCGGTTGTTACAATTAAATCCATCAGACCAAGACAGATCACGAGGAGTTCGTATGGGACAAACCACAGCTGAAAAGATTTTTTCATCGCATTTGCGCGACGAGCCCTTCCCGGGCACCAAAGTCCTTGATTTGGACCGCGTGCTTTGCCATGAAATCACCACGCCTGTTGCTATCGCCGACTTGGAATGGCGTGGCAAAGACCGGGTCTTTGATAACACTAAAATTAAAGCGGTGATTGATCACGTTACGCCTGCAAAAGACAGCAAAACAGCTCTTCAGGCAAAAATTTTGCGTGACTGGGCTCACCGACATGAGATCAAGGATTTTTTTGATGTTGGCCGAAATGGTGTGTGTCATGCCCTGTTCCCCGAAAAGGGATACATCCGTCCTGGCTTTACGGCGATCATGGGCGATTCGCATACGTGCACTCACGGGGCATTTGGAGCTTTTGCCGCCGGTGTTGGTACGACAGATCTTGAAGTGGGAATTTTGAAGGGTGTGTGCGCGTTCCGGGAGCCCAAGACAATCCGGGTCAACCTGGTGGGTCAACTGGCCACAGGGGTCTTTGCAAAGGATGTGATTCTTTACGTGATCGGCGAACTAGGCGTCAACGGTGCCACTGACCGGGTCATAGAATTTCACGGCCCTGTCGTTGAAAGAATGAGCATGGATGCACGCATGACACTCTGTAATATGGCGATTGAAGCAGGGGGGACCTGCGGTATTTGCCAGCCTGATATGGTGACCGTGGAGTATCTTTGGCCGTTTATTCAGGCAGACTACCAGGACAAAGCGGCTGCGCTTGCTGATTTCCAGAAGTGGACGGCTGATGAAGATGCTGAGTACGATAAGGTTTTGAACTTCGATGTGACCGGGCTTGAGCCTCAAGTTACGTACGGCTACAAACCTGATTGTGTAAAGCCTGTTAAAGACATGACGGGGACAAAGGTCGATCAGGTTTATATTGGCACGTGCACGAACGGTCGTATCGAAGACTTGCGACAAGCAGCCGATATCCTCAAAGGACACCTCATTGCCGATACGGTCCGTGGCATCGTATCCCCTGCAACACCGAAAATCTTTCAGCAAGCCCTGCAGGAGGGTATTATTCAAATCTTTATGGATTCCGGTTTTTGTGTCACCAATCCGACATGCGGAGCCTGTCTTGGTATGAGCAATGGGGTTTTGGCAGAGGGCGAGGTGTGCGCCTCGACAAGCAATCGGAACTTCAATGGTCGGATGGGCAAGGGTGGAATGGTTCACTTGATGAGCCCGGCCACGGCTGCGGCCACGGCTATTACCGGCGTCATTACCGATGCCCGAACCTTGTCGGCCTGAAGGAGGGCAGTATGAAAAAAACGTTTGGCGGGCCATCAATTTTTCTCGACCGCAATGATATTAACACCGATGAGATCATACCGGCTAAATACCTGACCGAGGTCACCAAAGACGCCCTGAAGCCTTTCTGCCTTGAGGATCTCAAATTAGAAGGCTTCGATCCCAATGGGAGCAAGCTAAAAAAGGCCCGAGTTATCGTGACACGACAAAATTTTGGTTGTGGGTCGTCTCGAGAACATGCTCCCTGGGTGCTTGAAGTCAATGAGATCCATACAGTTATAGCCGAAAGCTATGCGCGGATTTTTCGACAGAATATGTTCAATTGCGGCATGCTTGCGATCGAGTTGCCGAAAGATCAAATTGATTCGCTTTTCAAGCTGGAGCAATCCTCGAAAGAGGGTGTCGAGATTGAAATACACTTGGAAGAACAAGTCATTGTGGCCTCAAATGAGATGAGCAAGGAACGGTTCAACTTCAAGATCAGCCCGTTCGACAAAGCCTTGGTCGAAGCCGGTGGATGGGTTGAATACGCTGACGCCAGATATTGAGAACAATTGGTTCTGTCCTGCCAAGTGGGCCCCTGCTCCTCTTCAGCGAGGCCTTAGAAAGCTTGACTTAGCCACGAGGGAATGTTAAAAGCTCTTGGCTCGCAGATGACAGACATGAACCATTATGGAGGATCTCCCGTGACAGAGAAAACTTTCGCAATTATCAAGCCTGACGCCTTTGCTGCCGGACATGCCGGAAAAATTCTGCAGCGCATCTATGCCGAAGGATTCAACGTAATCGGCATGAAGAAGCTCTACATGAGTAAAGTGGAAGCGGAAGGTTTTTATTATGTTCATAAAGATCGCCCTTTTTTTGGAGAGCTGACCGATTTTATGAGCAGCGGACCTTGTGTTGTGATGGTCCTTGAAGCCGAAGGAGCTATTAAGAAATGGCGCGACTTGATGGGTGCGACCAATCCGGCGGAGGCAGAAGAAGGCACTCTCCGAAAAGAATTCGGCACCAATATCGGTGAAAATGCTACGCACGGCTCCGATGCACCGGAAACAGCGGCATTTGAAATTCCGTACTTCTTTTCTGGATTGGAACTTCTTGGATAATTCGAGACAGAAAAACTTGTTTCCCAAAAGGCCCTTCGGTACAATCCGAAGGGCCTTTTTTGACAATTTTGGGTTAGTATTCCAGATATGATGACAGAGAGTAAAGTTGATCTGAAAAACCTGACCCCGGAAGAGCTGACAGATTTTCTCCGGGGCATGGGTAAAGAAACATATCGCACCTCACAACTTCTTGGTTGGATCTACCGGCGCGGGGTGACCGACTTTTCCAAAATGACCAACTTGGCACAAAGCTTTCGCCAGGAACTTCAACAACGAGCGACAGTTTCGAGCCTGATAGAGGAGAAAGTCGAGCTGAGCCGCGACGGAACACGGAAATTCTTGTTCCGATTGGCAGATGGCAAGTTCATAGAGTCTGTTTTGATACCTATGGAAACTGGCCGCAACACGCTGTGCATCTCAACTCAAGTCGGTTGTGCGATGCAGTGTTCATTCTGCTTGACTGGAACCTTCGGTTTAGAGAGAAATCTTGAGGTTGCAGAAATCGTCAACCAAGTGTCCGAAGTGCGAAACAAGTTTCCAGTCGATAATATTGTGATGATGGGGATGGGCGAACCGCTACACAATCTGGACAACGTAGTTAATGCCTTGAATATTCTCTACGCCGAAGCGGGTTTTAACTACAGTCCGCGCAAAATCACCCTGTCCACGGCAGGTTTAGTGCCGGCGATCATCGACTTGGGCAAAAGGGTCAAGGTCAATTTAGCAATCTCCCTCAATGCGACCACCAATGAATTGCGTGACCAGTTGATGCCAATCAACCGGCGTTATAACCTTGAGACATTAATGGCTGCCTGCAGATCCTATCCATTGGACTCGCGTCAGCGCATTACCTTTGAATACATCCTGATTCGTGATCTCAACGATCGACTGGCGGACGCCAAACGCCTGGTGCAGTTACTGCGTGGAATCAAAGCCAAGGTTAACCTTATTCCTTATAACGAACACGAGGGCTCAAACTTCAAGACACCTGAGAGAGCAACGGTTGAGGCGTTTCAGTCTTACCTTCTCAAGCGCAATCTTGTTGCGATCCGGCGGGCAAGCAAAGGGGTTGATATCTCTGCAGCGTGCGGACAACTCAAAGGGAAATCGATCCATGATGCGAACAGTTTAGCCAGCAGTCGCCTGTGAGAAGATTGTTGAAGATACGGAACTGAATTGGAGGTGGCAAGGATGCAGAATACGATTGGTGTGATCGGCGGCAGCGGACTTTACGAAATTGAAGGCTTGTCTGAGATCAAGGAGGTTCGACAAAAGACCCCTTTTGGGGAGCCCAGTGACGCTTACATTACCGGTTTCTTGGGGGATGTAAAAATGGTTTTTTTGCCAAGGCATGGCAGAGGGCATAAGCTTTTGCCATCTGAAGTCCCTTATCGTGCAAATATCTATGGCATGAAGCAAATGGGCGTCCAACGCATTATCTCTGTCTCAGCAGTCGGCAGTATGAAAGAACAGATTGTGCCGGGTCACATTGTCGTTCCTGACCAGTTTTTTGACCGGACTCAGGGCAAGCGCGCTTCAAGCTTTTTCGGCTCTGGCGTGGTTGGCCATGTTCAGTTTGCCGATCCGGTTTGCCCGGACATGGTGGACATTCTGTTCAATGCCGCGCAGCGGTCTGGAGCAGCAACGCACAAAGGCGGGACGTACCTCTGTATTGAGGGCCCCAATTTTTCAACGCGTGCGGAATCCAACATTTACCGAAACTGGGGGGTTGATGTCATTGGCATGACAAATATCCCGGAGGCGCGGTTGGCGCGTGAGGCGGAAATCTGCTATGGAACACTGGCGTTGGCGACGGATTATGATTGTTGGCACGACGACCACGATGATGTGTCCGTCGACGCAGTCCTTGCCATCATTAAAAAAAATGTGGCGATGGCCCGAAATATCATCAAAGAGTCGGTCGAACAACTCAAAAAAAGTGCAAAATGTAGCTGTTCCGAAGCCCTGAAATATGCCATCATGACGGATCCTTCGCTTATCCCTGCCCAAACGCGGCGCGATCTGGAGCCGATAATCGGCAAATATCTTGCCGATCGGTGAATGCCGCGCATTGCAGAGCGTTTGTCTGACGGTTATTGACCGAAGAAAGGCCGCGTATTTATGGATATTCTAGTCGTTGGCTCTGTCGCCTTTGACACGGTGGAAACGCCTTTTGGCCAGGTTGAAGATGTGCTCGGCGGTTCGGCCACCTTTTTTTCGACATCGGCGAGCTTCATGACCGGCGTGCAACTGGTTGCGGTCGTTGGTGAAGACTTCCCTGAAGAACCTAAAGGTTTTCTAAAAAGCCGAGGGATTGATCTGGCTGGGCTGCAAACCCGCCCCGGAGAGACATTTCGTTGGAAGGGCCGCTATGGGTACGACCTGAACGAGGCGCACACTCTCGAAACGCACTTAAATGTTTTTGAATCCTTTCATCCTAAACTTCCTGAGGTGTTTTGCTCAGCTCAGTACGTGTTTTTGGCCAACATAGATCCGGAGTTGCAACTGGAGGTGCTGGCCCAGGTCGACAAGCCAAGATTGGTGGCTTGTGACACAATGAATTTCTGGATTGATGGCAAGC
This sequence comes from Deltaproteobacteria bacterium, assembly GCA_019313185.1. GTDB lineage: Bacteria > Desulfobacterota > Desulfuromonadia > Desulfuromonadales > BM103 > JAFDBS01. The sequence continues at coordinate 35,606 of JAFDBS010000226.1, forward strand.
GCGACGCTCTGATCAAAACTCTTAAGCGTGTTGACATTCTTTTGATTAATGAAGCAGAAACGCGTCAACTTGCCAACGAAGCAAACCTTGTCAAGGCTGCCCGCACTATTCTGGACATGGGCCCGTCGACCCTTGTGGTGAAACGGGGAGAATACGGTGTGTTGGTATTCAGCGCACAAGGAGTTTTTTCGGCCCCGGCTTACCCCCTCGAGGAGGTGTTCGACCCGACAGGGGCCGGAGACACTTTTGCCGGTGGCTTTGTAGGCTACTTGGCATCAACCGATAATTTAAGTGATTCATCCATCAGGAAAGCGACGGTCTTCGGTAGTGTGATGGCCTCTTTCACTGTCGAGGATTTTAGTCTAAACCGATTAAGGGACCTGACTTGGACAGAAATCGAGGCCAGATTCCGTAAATTTCAGGCGTTAACCCAATTCGAAGGATTAAGTTGACTGGAGAGAAACATGTTTCATTGGGACAAAGCTATGAACAGCCTCAATATCTCCGCAGGCCAAATACTCAGCCTGTTTCGTTCTATGCGAGATGTGCAATTGGTGCTGCCTGGCCTGCCTGTTCAGCAAGCCACAGCTTATCTCTGCCAGTTTCAGCAGCAAAAGGGCGCTGCTACGGTCGCCGCTTTTCATATGCACAAGAGCCAACGTCTGGCATTCTATTGCAGCGAGCCGAAATTGGTCGGTTTAGAACAAGCGGACAAAATTTTTGAGCAAGGCCTGGTTTTCGTTGAATCAATGGGGTTCCTTTTGGCCGACTTAGATGTTCATCTGCTTCCGGAAAAAGACCGTTCCATGCTTTGGAGTTCCCTGCCTTTGGCCGAGGGGATTAGTTCCGATGACGGTAAGGACCATGACGGCCAAGAAGCTGCAAAATCAACCCAAAACCTGGATATGTCAACGACCGGAACGGATCATCACAAGCCAGTCCAGCACGAGGTCACACCCAATCCATTGCCAGCAGGGCCAGCGTCTCTTGGCAAAGATCATAACGTTGCCGACCCCACTGACAACCAAGTTCAACAACATGCTGAAAATACTGATGATTTGCTTGCCGCGGTCGAAGCCTTGCGGTCTAAGCGCCCAGGGTTCCACGCGCGGAAACGAGCAATGAACATGGAAGAATTCCGGAACCGCTGTCGACATTTACAGCAGAACATCGGCCGGATTTTAGCCTCTCTTTAAACCTTAACAACCAAGGTGATAACTCTTATGCGTCTCTTGCCTAACCTGTTCTTATGGTTCCTGTTGTTTGGAACTCTCATGTTTGTGGGCTGCACTTCTGTCGAGCCCACAAAAGATGCGTCACAAGATGCCACGTATCACAAATTAATGGGTGCCTCGGCCTTGAATGAAAATAACCCTGCAGATGCCTTGCGGGAATATCTTCAGGCCGAACAATTCGACGATCGGGATCCGGAAATTCAGGCGGGTCTGGCTGAAGCCTATATGCGCAAGAAGGCATTTGTCGAGGCAGAGCGACACTATCAGCGCGCACTCGATTTAAGCAATTACGAGCCGAAATATTTCAATAATTTGGGCGCGCTGTATTTGACCATGGAACGTTACGACGATGCCATCGCCGCATTTCGCTCTGCAGCGGAAAACTTGTTATTTGACCGGCCAGAAGTTTCTTGGACAGGCGTTGGGGTTGCCAATTATCAAAAAGGAGATTATCCAGCTGCTGAGCGGGCTTACCAAAAAGCCAAAGAGATCAACCCGCTTTATTTTCAAGTTCCCTACCGACTGGGAGAGCTCTACTTTGCCCAGGGGCGCCCGGTCGAGGCTGCGGAGAACTTTAACAAAGCCGTTGAGTTGTTCCCGAACTTTGCCGAGGGTTATTACTGGCTTGGCCTGACATATATGAAAATCGAAGAGACGGGCAAGGCAAGATCAGCTTTCCAAGACGTCGTTCGTCTTGACCCGCGCAGTGAAGAGGCGAGGCTCGCTAAAAAGTATCTCGATATTCTTGATTGAACTTAGGCTGTCACGATCTTTTCGCTCTGCAAATCAACCAAAACCAACATTTGCTGCGCCCTCGTTATCGTGCTCTTCACACTATCAACTCATCCTCATGCGGGTAGAATGAGCAGCATCCGCTCAGATGATCAACCGGGCCTCAATCTGTTTAGATTGGGAATCAGCAACCCCGCTAAGCCAGGCTATCGCCTTTTGATTGAGAGAAGAAGATTCACCCGAAACGTCCCGAGTTGTTTGAGTTCGATTGGAATGCATTACACGGTTGAAGCTGAGCTCATCCTGCCGTATGGGGGAAATCAGAGTTAGACAACTTGGTAGAAAACGGCAAACGGCCAGCAGTTGAGTGACCACCGATCGGTGACCGTTCAGGCGTGTACAATAGGAGAACGATGTCTTCTCAGAATTTCAGCCAGGCTAAGCTTGTCGAGACGGTTCAACACGACGTCGGCAAAGAACCTATGGACCTTGCAATTGTGCTGGGGTCTGGGTGGTCTCCAAACTCCCTGGGTCTGACTCCTTTAGGACAATACGAATATGCTGACTGGGATTATTTTCCAAAGGGCCAAATCAAAGGCCATTCAGGCAAATTCTTGGTTGCCAGAATCGGCGGGTGGCGGGTCTTGGTTTTTTGTGGGCGTTTTCACTGTTATCAGGGGCTCAATGCTTTTGACGTCACGTGCCACGTGCGCCTTGCACGGGAATTGGGGTGTCACCGGTTACTGTTGACATGTGCCACCGGTGGGATCAATCCGAACCTGTCTCCCGGAGATGTTTTAATGGTCGAGGACCATATCAACTTGCTGGGAGTCAATCCTTTGTATGGTCTCAAAGACGATGTTTTTATCGACTTAAGCACGTTATATTCGACAGAACTCTATCCTGCATTGAAGGCGGCTGCGGCTGATATGCCCTGCAGCGTGCATCGTGGGGTATTGGCTGCCATGCCAGGCCCCAGTTATGAAACGCCGGCTGAAATTCGCATGTTGTCTGCGCTGGGTGCCGATGTGGTGTCAATGTCGATTGTTCCCGAAGCCATCATGGGGCGATATCTGCTGATGGAGGTTGTCGCATTAGCCCTGGTTACAAACGCCGCCGCTGGAATGAGCGACGGGCCGATTTCCCATGACGATGTGTTGGCAACAGGTGCTGTAAGCCAGGTTTGCCTCGGAACTTTGCTGATGAATCTGGTGTCTGGTTGGCAGGTCCGTGCCTAAAAACCGGATTATACTTTATAAGTGTGGAGAAAGCGTAACTTATTGTTTTATAATGTAAAAAAAATATGAAAACCCTTTTGTGTTTGCTTGACAGTCGGCCGGTCCATGGTAGACTTTTCTGCAAAACCTGTGACTTTGGAGCAAACATTGGGGACATCGCTAAAGAGCATTTTGATTGTTGATGACGAAGAAAACACCCGACTCGGTCTGTCAAAACTTCTGACACAAGAGGGCTTTCATGTCGACAGTGCTGCAAATGGCTACGATGCACTTAACTATCTCGCCGATCATCAGGTCAACCTGGTCATCAGTGATATCAACATGCCTGACATGAACGGCCTATCCTTTCTCCGCGAATTAAGCCAACGCTTTCCGAACATCAACGTCATTATGATTACCGCGTACGGTGGTGTGGAATCATATCTTGAAGCAATGAATTTGGGAGCTTTTGAGTACCTGCATAAACCAGTGCGGCTGGATGAACTGCGTAGCATAATGCGCAAAATATTCAATGGTGGTAGCGCCGTGCCCCAACTTTCTTAACCGCGATGGAGGTAGGACATGGGTTTCAACAAGATTTTGTTTGCAACCGATTTTTCCGAAGGATCAGATCATGCGTTTGCGTCGGCACTGGAACTGGCGTTAAAGTTCGAAGGCAAGCTGTTTGTAATTCATGTCATCAATGAACCTGTTGATCTTCGTGGGTTTTATGTGCCCCACATTTCTTTCGATAAACTTGAAGAGGAAATCGAGCAGGGTGCCTTGAAAATGATGGAAAAATTTTGTCGAACGCATATGGGAGAGTTCTCGAACTTTGAAACATTTGTCGTTCCGGGCATTCCTTACGATGAAATCATCAAAAAGGCTGAGGAACTGGAGGTCGACCTGATCGTCATGGGAACTCATGGCCGCACTGGCCTCGACCATGTTCTGTTTGGAAGCACTGCAGAAAAAGTCGTTCGCAAGTCTCCTCTCCCCGTGATGACAATTCGTTGTGAATAGCCGTTCACCCGATCAATTTGTTTAAATGCAACAGACTGTGAAACCTCCGACAGCGGAAACGCTGTCTTTTTTTGTTTCGGTCTAAGCCGATAGCTCTTGTCAAACAATAACCTGACGAGTATTCTGAAAATTTGTTTCCTGAGGAATGCGAAGGATCTTTTATGCCCGAAAAAATTCTCGTCATAGATGATGAGCGAATGATATTAGATTTGACCTCCATGGTTCTGACGAACAAGGGCTACTCTGTTCTCACCATCAACAACGCCCTCGAAGGCTACCAAATCATTGAACGGCACAAGCCTTCATTGGTTTTACTTGATTATATGATGCCTGTTGTCAATGGGCTCGAAGCGCTCAAAGAGATCCGCAAGCGGTTTCCCGAGACCTACGTGATCATGTTTACCGGCAAAGGGAGCGAAGAGGTGGCCGTCGAGTTGATGAAGGCGGGTGCGGCAGATTACATTCTCAAGCCGTTTAGCAATACAAATTTGATTGAACGCATCGAGAATGTCTTGCGTTTGCGGAGCATTGAGCTGCGCAACCGGGAGTTGCTTGAAGAAAGAGAACGGCTGTTGGCAGAAATTGAGCAATGGAATCACGAACTCGAACGGCGCGTTGAAGAAAAATCCAAGGAACTCGAACGGGCCCATGTGGAAATTCTTCAGGCTGAGAAACTTGCCGCGCTTGGCCATCTCTCAGCCGGCATGGCCCATGAAGTGCGCAATCCGCTCAATTCGATCGGCCTGTTTGCCCAAATCCTTCGTTCAGGGGTTGACAATGATCCCGAAATGGTGTCTTACAGCGAAAAAATTATCCATGAAGTCGAGCGAATCGATAGTATTTTGGTCAAGCTTTTGTCAACAAGTAAACGCGCTCCTTTCGAGCTGCGTTCCACGCATATTGAAGATGTTATTGAAAAAGCCCTTCGTCCTTTCGAGGATGTTTGCCAGGCCCAGAAGATTGATGTGATCCGTGATTTCACAAATCGCTCTCCTGAAATCCTTGCCGATGCAGAAGAGTTGGGGCAAGTTTTTTCCAATCTCTTTGCCAACGCAATTTTTGAAATGGACAATGGCGGGCGACTGGCGGTTGCACTCAAGCACAACCCCTCAGAGCTCGAGGTGATTGTTAGCGATACCGGGCAAGGCATTCCTCAGGACCATTTAGGTAAGATTTTCGACCCATTCTTTACAACGAAGGATAAGGGCACCGGGTTTGGACTGTCAGTGGTTTTGAGAATCGTCAAGAATTACGGTGGGCGAATCAGCGTCGAGAGCGAAGTCGGACGAGGAACCTCTTTCCACATCCTGTTGCCAAT
>JAFDBS010000227.1 GCA_019313185.1 Deltaproteobacteria bacterium
ATGATTTCAACCAAGGCTGGATGTTCGGTGGCCGTGTTGATTGGCACCCCATGGGTTATCTGAAAATGGAGCAAGGCGATTTCAAGCGCGACGAAATCAAGGCCACCCTCGGTGTGGCGGCCTTTGCCTGGGATAACGATGATGACAACAACACCAACCCATCTAGAGATGGAAACGCAATTGATGACAATGGTGATTTTATTCTTGATGATGGTGACTTCATACCAGTTAAAAAACCCGATGTCGACAGCGTTACCGGCTTTGAGGTCAGCGGTGCGTTCCGGGGGTATGGGGTCTCCGTCGATGCCGAATACAACCTGTTTGATGCCGAGACGATTGACAGCACCTATAATGGCGGTCTTTATGAAGATGGTGAGACGGAATTGGAAAATTTCGCCATCGAAGGCGGTTACATGGTGATTCCGAGCAAACTTGAAATCGTGGCCGGCTACCAGGTCCAGGACGCCGACAACTACGACGAAGAATGGGAACGGACTTCATTCGGCTTGAACTATTTCTTCAAAAAGCATGATATCAAGCTGCAGGCGACCTATCGCATGGGTGAAAACAAGGACGGCGTGAAAGACAATGACCTAGATGAACTGTTTGTGCAAGCCCAGTACGTCTTCTGATTAAGATAATTGCGTGTTCAATGGCACGTTCGCCCCTCCTGAATTATTGCATTTCAATCCAGCCGGTTCATCAATAGAACCGGCTTTTTTCTATCAATTGTGCAAGACGAAGTTTTTGGTAACAAAGAGGGTTAACGAGAAGCGGCAAATTTTTGCTTCGTCTGAATCAGAGCGAGATCACAAGCCATCCTTAGAATGTGGTGGCTACAGATTATGCTGACGCCGATTTTGAGACATTAGCTTTTAGGGAACTGGAGACTCCATGCTGGACAGACGAGACGTCTAACTTGATTGTTGTTTCCTCCTTTGGGTATCAAAAGCCGTTGATATCTTGAGACAAAGTGCCAATAAGTTCAATCCATCGTTGCTTCCCATATCGGACAGAAATCCTGCGGGAGGAAAGAATTTAAATCGCCTGAGCATGAATTGTTCGGCGACTTTTCTGTGGGCATTCTCTTGAAACTTTTTAAGAAATAGTCCCTATGTATGTTTCTGTTCAGGACTTTAAACCGATCTGGTTCAGAGACTCGGGAGTAATGTTCAACGATGGAAAATGTCTAATCTAGTCATGGGCTTGACAAGAAATTGTTTCTTGCTATGGTTCTGTTGACTTTAGCTGATAGAGTTGGCTGAACTGTTTCGTGAGGTTGTCAAATGGTTCAATTATTTCAGGATGATACAGAAAAGGCCAAACATGAAGACGCGATTGACAGATTGTGCCAGGAAAATCCTGACCATGCTGAATTCATCAGGAGGACTTATTTAGAAATTCTAGAGAAGGTGTCCGCTGAGGCAACGATTCGAACTTATCTCACAATATTGATTTCCAAGGAAGTGAAAGCCTTACTCAAGATGAAGGAGTTATCGAAATCCAATTTGCGCCCCTTTTAAAACCATGACATTCGTCACAGATGATCCTCAGTGGGCCGATGACATTTAAGACAGCGTGTGGCTATAAAAATCTGTTCAATTGAAAGCAGGTTCGTTGCCAGGATTTCCTCCGGTCTTTCTGATATGGATAATATCAATGAAAAGATTTTTTCCGTTTTTCAAGTTCTCTTTGGGTATCGATCGAGAAATTGGCGATTGGGATAGCGATTAGCCTCCTAAAGCCTTTTTCTTCCCCCGAAATCTACGCAAAACCCAAGCCTGCCACTCTTGATTCGTTGCAACGCCGAATTGATCGCGATCAATGTCCGCAGAGCGTGGTCACATTGGTTTAGTGAATTTTATTCTGCGATAGCAGCGGAGCGGCATCAACCCGATCTGCAGTTTGCTCAGCGTGTTTATCAACAGTGGGAAAGTTTTGGGAGAATTTGTCACAAAGCTTTTTTGCGCATGCCGAGCAGTTTATGTTGGAAATAATGCTACTGGTTCAGACTCATGTATGGGTCGACCTTGGAAAAAAATGGGCCCAGCTCAAGTTTGAACATGCTGTTAGGCTTTTGTAAGATTTGGTTTGTCTGAGGCAGACGGTCAGCAGTCCTACTTGATAACCAACGTCGCGACAGTAAAACCGATGGATCCTCCTAGTAAAGCGCCAACAAGAACATCAGTAGGGTAATGCAATCCGAGGAATACCCTTGAAAGGCCGATCAAAATGGCCATTGACAGGTAAAACGTTGATAAAGTTGGCAGTCCCACCGCCATAACGCCCCAAACTGAAAATGCTGTCATTGTGTGACCTGATGGAAAAGAAAACTTGTCAGGTGGCACGGCGAGGCAGTTGAGCCCTTGCCAGGCTTCGAAAGGACGAGGGCGGCCAACCAAATTTTTCATTCCCATGAAAAGGACAACCGAGAAACCAACGGCTGAAATCGCTGCAAAAACAATAGTGTTTATATAGGGGTCTGAGAGAGCCAACAGCCCAACTCCGGATGCTACCCAAAGTGGCCCGTCACCAAGACGACTTGCGCTTTTAAATGCCCAGGTAAGCCAAGCAAAACTGCGAAGAGCACAGAAGCGTCGCATGATGTTCGCTTCAATGGGCGTGATATGCTCAATGTAGTAATGCGTTAAAATTTTAAACGCGGTAGGTTTCACCATCACTTTGACTCGCTTGGCACTTCCTTGGTATTTTCATTATATTTCCAACACTAGAGTGATGCTGTTAGCAAGTTGTTCTTATCACGTTGGTTTTGTATTAATTGTTTATGATTGCGGAATGTGCTGAACGTTTGATCGAAAATTATCATGCGATCGGCTGCTCAGTCTGGAGCGAGCAGGTCAAACTTTTAGCTTGGTAAGCCCCAGTCGACAAATAATGATTGCGCAACCCGGCCATGATCCTGCCCCAATTTTGGTGTTCAGCATGTTTACGGGCCATCGTGCCCATATTGCGTCGCATAGTGGCGTTGCTAGAGAGCAAATTCATGGCCTCCATTAACTCTTTGGCGCCAATCGTCTCGACCAGTCGTCCTGTTGTGCCGTCTTGAATAATATCCCCTGGCCCCTGAACATTGAAACTGACCGTCGGGAGACCCGACGCCATGGCTTCCAGAACAACGTTGCCAAAAGTTTCAGAAAGCGAAGGAAAGACAAACAGGTCAGACGAGGCGAACATGCGGGCCAACTCCTCACCATAACGATACCCCGCGAAAATTGTCTGGCCGTCGGTTGCCTCCTCAAGTTTTTTACGAAGTGGGCCGTCGCCAACGAACATCAAGCGACAATTTTTTCGGTTTGGAAACTGCCTCCAGGCGTCCATTAACATGTCGAGGTTTTTCTCTGCGGCCAGACGTCCAACATAAAGCATCAAGACCTCGTCTGGCCTGACGCCTAGCTTTCTCGCAAATTTTGATCTCGCTTGCCCGGGTCAAAGCGGTAACAATCGACTCCACGCCCCCAAACTTCAACATTCCGAAATCCTTTTTGTTCAAGCAGCATTCTGATCGAGGGAGTCGGACAAAAAGTCATGCTCGTGGCATTATGAAACCACCGCAGATACTGCCAGCACAGGGGGGCAAGAACTCCAGTCTGATACATTTCAAGATACTGAGGGAAATTGGTGTGATAGGAACTTACCACAGGAAGGTTGAGTCGACGGCTGGCAATCAATGCAGCACGGCCCAAAGGCCCTTCTGTGGCGATATGAACGATGTCTGGCTGATAACGCCGTAGCGCATTGGTCGCCGCATTTGCTGTGACGAGAGGAAGGACGACTTCCGGATAAAAAGGGAGCGGTACGGAATGCCAGTCATCAACTTCCAGGCCTGGTTGTGCGCTGGGTGTTTCGTTTTTGTAGCGTGGCATCAACAAATGGAGCCGATCACCCTGCTCAGCACAATATTTAACAAGACGATCAAGCGTTCTTGAAACGCCATTCACTTGTGGGAAGAAGGTTTCTGTAACAAGACTGATGCGCAGGCATTGGCACATGGCGTTCTCCGTAAGATATCATGATGCATCCGGTTCCAGAGGCAAAGAGACCTGAAAACAATTGCCTTCTCCCTGGATGTCCTCGAGAGTGACATTGCCACCCATGGCTCGGCTGAGGACCCTA
>JAFDBS010000228.1 GCA_019313185.1 Deltaproteobacteria bacterium
ACCTTTTTCAACTTTGCGCCAGAAATTTGCCGCCGTTCGGGCTTTCGGGGTGAGAAAAGCGAACAGGTTACACCCACAGTAACCGCCATCTCTGAAAATCGTCACGGTTCGCCGGCTTTCTGGGAAAGCATCGGTAATAAGTTGATGATTGACCACACCGGCAAGAAGGTCGCAATCGCTCCGCCGTGATTCTTTACAGAAATAATCGATTATCTCGGGAGTCAGCAAGGCATGGTCTGCCGTGGTGACCAGTACCGGCACATCGGCTGGCAGCGATTGCAGCGCAGAAAAAGCGCTTGCACTTGGTGATTCCTGTGGAGGAAGCCACTGGACCAATCCGGAGTCGGTCAGCTCGGCAAGTTCCTGTTCCTCTCTAAGAAACTCTTCAACCGGACCGACAAGAATCCGATCATCGGTCTCGCGAGATTTGCCGAGAGAATCGAGAACACGTAACACCATCATGCGACCGGCAATTGATGCAAAGACTTTACTCTTAACCGCTGCATACTTGGCAACAGAATCCTAAGGACCGCGGTCTCCCGCTAAAACAATCACAGTGAATGGCTGGTCTGAACAACTCATAGAAGTTCGATATCTTTCTGGTAAATTCGATAGCGCTTATAGAGCGTGCTTCCGATCGACTCAATGATGTTTCGTGCCCCTTGGTTCTGTTCGAGTATCCAAGACATATCAACTTCCTCAATCCCTCTTCTGAGAGCAACTTCGCGAATCGGAGCAATTACCATCAACGCAAGGGCCGCACCCAACGAACTCCCCTGGTAGCAACGCCTGACTCCCATGAGAGGAATCCTGGCCGATTTAGGCCCAGCGACTTTCAGCCTCCAGAGGAACTTCAGCCATCCGACGGGCAGTAACCGCCCGTTCAGGTCTTTGATAATTTCATTAACATTGGGGAACATAACGATCATGGCGGCTGGTTTGTTCTCAATCTCAGCGATTCTGATGCATTCGAGATCGACCAGCAACTTGAGGTTTTTACCAAGCTCTTTGAATTCGGCGGGTGTAAAAGGAACAAAACCCCAGTTTTGTGACCACGCGTCATTAAAAATGTCACGAATAATTTCCAGATCTTCTGCAAAACAAGCGCGGCGCATCATACGGACTCTGACCTTTCGTGCGACACGCTTTGTGAGCCTTGCTACGTTATCGGCAGGGAAATCTCTTGGACAGATCCGATAGGCCAACAGGTCTTGAGCCTTGACGTACCCTAGTTCTTCGATTTGCAAGCCATAATAGGGCCGGGCATGACCAAGCATGATCGGAGGAGGACGATCAAACCCCTCGACCAGTAAACCACACTCATCGTTAATTGAGAGGCTAAATGGTCCCCGGATGCGCCGCATACCTTTTTGCCGCAACCATTCTTCGCATACAGAAAAAAGCCCCTGAAAGGTTTCTTCTTTGTCTTCCGATTCGAGACAACCGAAAAACCCGGTTTGATCATTATATTGGTTAAGATGCAACCGATCGACCTGAGCTGAAATCCTGCCCACCGGCTGCTTGCCGCGATAGGCAATCCACGTTTGGAATTCAGCATGTTTAAAATAAGGATTTTTGTCTGAAAGGTGCCATTGCCTTTCCATGATTAACGGCGCAACCCAGTTTGGATCATTTTTGTAGAGGTGCCAAGGGACTTCAATAAAAGACCTCATTGCCTGACGTCCGGCAACGGCCTCAACCCTTAACTCTTGATGGTTTTGGTTATCGGCTCTATGCATCCAGAAAACCTATAAGACACCGTTTTTAAGTTGCAGTATAAACGCTCAGGAAATTTGATAAATCATGAGGCCTCGGTTAGCATTTACAGATCTATCATTTTAAAAATATCGATATTATGCTGAACATACAACCAAAGATTTCAACAACACGCTCGCGATGACTTGATACGAAGAGGAGACTCAAAATGAACGAGACGATGGTAAAATTCGGGTATCCGGACACTCTGGTCAAAGAATTTGATCATTGGGTCATTTTGCTGCGCCCGCAGCAAGCGACACTGGGAGCCCTTGTGGTGATCTGTAAAGACCAGGCGACAACGTTTTCAATGATCAGCGCCGAAGCATTTACTGAATTGAAAAACGTTACCAAAACATTGGAAACCGGCCTTAAAAAATGTTTTTCTTATAACAAGATCAATTACCTGATGCTGATGATGGTCGATCCTGACGTGCATTTTCATGTACTGCCAAGATATGCTGGGACAAAACTTTTTGAAGACATGGAATTTTACGATGCAGGATGGCCTGGACTGCCGGATTTGTCATATGTGAACGAGATTGACCTTCGGATCAAACAAGGCCTGATGGACACGCTCCAACAATCTCTATCATCGTGACAGCGGTTTCATGCAAAACGATTTCATACGCACCAATAGGATTTTAACATGTCTGCTGTCTATGAATGACTGTGTCATTTATGCCACATTGCTTGCAATTGCTTGCAAATAAACAACAAAAGCTGATTTAGTGTTTGACATAAATACAGTCATTTATCTAGTATTAAAACGATTTGGATATTGGCGCTAATGTTGCAAAGTTAAGCTGAGATTAAATTAATTGATTATGAAGGCGCAATGAAGCCTCTAACCCCGACACCTACCAATAGTCAAATACCATTAAGGACTGCAGAATTTTCCAACCTTGCCGAAGCCTTGGATTATGCTGCCACAGGTTCCACTGGTTTTAATTTCTATAATGGCCGCGGCGAACTCCGCGAAGTGCTTACTTTTGCAGCCTTAAGACATGAAGCCATTCAGCTGGCAAAACGTCTCAACAGCCTCCAGTTGACGCGTGGAGCAAGGGTTGCCATCGTTGCAGAAACTCATCCTGAGTTCCTGAAGTTCTTTTTTGCTTGTCAATACGCCGGGTACGTTCCTGTACCCCTACCGGCCTCAATACATTTAGGCGGCAAAAAAGCCTATATTGACCAGTTAAAAGGCTTGCTGATTAAAAGTCAGGCAGCTATAGCTGTCGCTAGCGATGATTTTCTGGCTTACATCCAAGAAGCCGCAATCGGATTGGGCCTCAGGCTCGTTGGAAGTTCTGAGACGTTTGACAACCTTCCGCTACTTTCTGAAAAACTCTTGCCCCTGCAAGTCGAAGAGATCGCTTATCTCCAATACACCTCGGGTAGCACACGTTTCCCGCGCGGTGTCATGGTGAGTCAAGCCACTTTGATGCATAATCTCGCAGGGATTACAAGGGACGGGCTCAAGGTCAGCAGAGGGGACCGATGTGTATCATGGCTACCGTATTATCATGATATGGGGCTGGTCGGTTTTGTACTGGCTCCCCTGGCTTCACAACTTTCGGTTGACTACCTGTCCACCCGCGATTTTGCGATGCGTCCACGGCTTTGGTTGCATCTGATCAGCAATAATCGTGGTACGCTCTCATTCGGCCCACCTTTCGGTTATGAATTATGCACTCGACGCATCAGAGATGATGAAAAGGGCCTGTTTGATCTCAGCAGCTGGCGTGTCGCTGGTGTTGGTGCGGAAACCATCCGCCCCGACGTTCTAGATGCTTTTGCCGACAAACTTGGTTCGTCCAAGTTCAACCGCAAAGCGTTTTTGCCCAGCTATGGTATGGCCGAATGTTCGCTTGCCATCAGCTTTGCGAAGCTCGGCCAGGGTATGATCGTCGATGAAATCGATGCGGAATCTTTGACCGAGCAACAGATCGCCATGCCAATTAATTCATCAGCGATGGATTCGAAACCCTTGCGTATCAAGCGACTGGTGAACTGCGGTTCGCCTTTGCCAGGACACGAAGTGCGAGTTTTAGATGAGCAGAGGAAGCCCCTCCCAGACCGTCGCTGTGGCATCATTCATGTCCGCGGCCCAAGTGTTATGGAGGGATACTTTGGTGACCCCGATGCAACTGCAGAGGCTCTTTCTGAAGACGGCTGGTTAAATACTGGTGATATCGGCTATCTGGATAAAGGGTCCTTGGTCATCACTGGGCGCCAAAAGGATATGATCATTATAAATGGACGCAACATCTGGCCACAGGATCTCGAATACATTGCCGAACAGCAGCCTGGTATTCGTCCAGGTGACGCGTCAGCTATATCCGTGAATTCTGCAGGGGACGACACGGAAATGGCTGTACTGGTCATCCAGTATCGAGAGACAAACGAACAAAAACGCCAGGAGATGTCAAAGCGAATCTCTCGAATTATTCGTGAAGAACTTGGCATTGACTGTGTTGTTGACCTTGTGGCTGCTCATACCCTCGTCAAAACATCTTCTGGGAAATTGTCTCGAGCTGGCACAAAACGTGACTACCTGAAACGCCAGTCTCAGAACAAGCTAATCAAAATCGATTCAATACCAGAGAGACACAGTGAGAATGAGATGCCTGTTGCAGAAATTATGGGCACCGGATCAACACGTGCACACTAAGAAGCCCTCGCTCAAATCGACTCCTCAACGAACCCTATTGTGATCAAGGTAGCACTCACAGGAACCACTGGCTTCATTGGAAACGTACTGCTCAGTCGCCTGATTACACAAGGTTTTCAAGTCAAAGCCCTGTACCGGCCCAAAACCAGCTTCACCCCTCAAAATTCAGATTCTGTCGAATGGTGTGCCGGAGACTTGGCTGACTTGAGCAGTTTGAGTACATTTGTTGCCGGCGCTGATGTCATTGTCCACTGCGCTGGTTCGGTTCGTGGTACATCTTTAAAGCAATTCAAC
>JAFDBS010000229.1 GCA_019313185.1 Deltaproteobacteria bacterium
CCATAAACAATTTGCTGCTCAACGTGCGCGACCTGATGGTTCCTTTTCGCCGGCGTGATATCTATTGTTGGCAAATGCGTGGTTCTTATTCGATCAAGGAAGTTTTGCCAGCCATGGTTCCGGATATGTCCTATGACGGACTACAGGTTGCCGACGGGGCAGCGGCGATGCAAGCCTACCTCGATATGCGCCTTCTGAAACCAGGAGTCGAGTTGTCTTGCTTGCGTCAGGCAATGCTCGATTATTGCCGTCTGGACACTTTGGCCATGGTTAAAATTCTTGATAAAATCAAAGGTTTTGCCAGAAACACCTAAACAAGATTCTAGGTTATAGCGTCATTTAAAAAACCGAAAGTTCGAACCATGACTATTCTTAAAGGCAACCAGAAGATCGTCTGGTCTATTGTGATTACGCTGCTGTTGTTCCTGTCGCTGATCCCGGACTCAAGAAAAATGTTATTTGAAGACCACCTGTTTAAAGTCGTTGATTCGACAGCGAATCACTATGTCGAAGAGGGACTTGTCAGGGCCGCTGCGGCGTTTGCCACTGCAAGGACATTTAATGCGATCGTGTCTGTCTTTCAAGAGAGCCAGTTGCAATTGGAACCAGGTGGGGTAGGGGTGTCCCTGGCACTCGGGGCCGCACTTGACCCGGCCAATGATTTGGTCGAGCGCTTTTCTTGGATCATGCTCGTTAGTTTGACATCGCTTGGTATCCAGAAACTTCTAATCGAAATCACCCCGTTTGTTAGCATCCAGATCCTGTTGACACTGTCTTTGGTGATCCTCTTGGCCGGGCTGTGGTCGCCGCGGTCAATGCGTCAGAATGTTATCCAGATAGGAAGAGTTCTTCTGTTCTCCGCTCTTCTGATCAGGTTTGCCGTCCCGGCGATCGCTTACCTAAACCAGCAAATTTATGTCGCATTCCTTGAGGAACAGCACAACCAATCGATTCAGGCCCTCGGACAAACAGTTACAGATCTTGAAAAACATCAAATTACGGATCTGGGAGACTCGTCGGCTGGAACACAACCCAGGGAGTCTGCTGATTACGAGGGATGGTGGGATAGTTTGAAAGCAAAGGTAAGTGATACCGTTGATCAGGGTAAGAGAACACTGGATATAGCGTCAAGGCTTGATGCTGTGAAACAGGCTGCACTGAAGATCATTGACAGGATCATCGACCTGATTGTCGTTTTTGTCATCAGCACAATCGTATTGCCGTTACTTTTTTTGTGGGGAATTATTAAGTTCGGTAGCCTCGTGATTAACCGCGGCATTCACCTGTTTCCTACCAATCAGAAACACGAATAAATGGCTTTCCCTGACTTGTTGGCCAGGATCGATTGAGATTATCGAATGGGTGTATTCAGGCAGCGGGCTGCTTTATTTCAAAACGCGTGCGCCATAGCCACTTTTCAGCAGTCCAGCGAGGACTTCTTCGATATGGGCTGGCCCTTTTGTTTCCAACTCCAAATGCACTTCGGCTCGACCCAGAGGGACGTCGGTGGTGCGACGGTCGTGGCTGACATGAAATATATTGGCGCCTAGTTCTGCCAACAAGTGCGCCAAACCGGCCAGAGCCCCCGGCGTATCGAGTAAATCAACCCGGACTTTCAAGTACCGCCCCTCAGCGAGCATGCCCCGTTCGACGACCCTTGAAATGGTCTGTAAATCGATATTCCCTCCCGAGAGAACCACAACTGTCTTGCCATTCTTCGGTGCAAAATGACCAGAAAGCAATGCAGCCAATCCGACAGCACCCGAACCTTCCACAACCAAGTTGGCCTTTTCCATCAAGCTGACAATGGCATGGGCAATTTCCTCTTCTTTGACGGTGACAATATCATCAACTGTCTCCTCAATGACCGGAAAAGTTTTTTGACCGAGCTGCTTGACAACGATACCGTCGGCTAATGAGTGAGCGGTCTTCAGGGGTACAATCTGACCCTTTCGTCGAGATATAAATGCAGCCGGTGCGCAGGCTGCTTCGACACCAACCACCCGGATGTCTGGCTTGATCGATTTTGTTGCGGTAGCAATTCCGGATATCAGTCCACCACCACCGATCGGTACCAATATCGTCTTTACGTCGTAAAGGTCTTCCAGGATCTCCAGGCCGATCGTTCCCTGGCCCGCCATGACCAGTTCATGATCGAAGGCAGGGACATACAGCATTCCGCGTTCTTCTTCCAACTGGCGCGCTAGGCTTGCCGCTTCATCGTAATCGGCGCCATGAAGTCGAATTTCCGCTCCATAATCGCGTGTCGCCAGGACTTTGGCGAGAGGCGTGTTGGTTGGCATGACGACAATCGATTTGATCCCGGCCTGACTTGATGCGAAAGCCACGCCTTGGGCATGGTTGCCGGCGGAGGCACTAATCACACCATTGTGCAAGAGTTCTTCGGACTGGTGGGCGATAAAGTTGGTGGCTCCGCGTACTTTGAAAGAACCTGTGCGTTGCAAGTTTTCGCATTTGAAATAAACGGGGTAACCGAGACGCTCAGAAAAGTAGTGCGAGTGGATCAGTTCGGTATGACGGATATGTCCACGCAAGGTGACAGCCGCTTCGCGGATCGTGTCAATATTAAACAATGGGAGGCCTCCTGAGGTTTCTTTAAGAATAGCGTCTTGCATAAGTTTGACAACGACAGGATAAATCAAGGGGGCTCAGCAATAGTTTGGGTTCGTCCGATAAACATATTGACTTCCAATAACCGCTCGATTATGGAATATATGGCCTTGGTAGAGGCAAACCGAAAAAAAGCACCATTCCTGATCACGATCTACCGATAAATTATCATTCGTCATCTGTTAATTATATTTACTGACTGTTCAGATTGTTCACTCATAAGGAGCTGTTTATGAAAATTGCCATTTTGGGTTTAAGCCAGTCGGGTAAGAGAACCCTCTTTACTCTACTGACCGGAAGAGATGTTTCTGCCTCTCGAAAGCCCGGCGAATCAGTCGAAGGGATCGCACCCATCCATGACAGCCGGGTAGACGCCCTGAGCAAGTTGTTCCAACCGAAGAAAACGACCTATGCAGAGAACCAATTCGTCCTTTGTCCTGATATCACCGAAAGTAGCAAGTCGCGTGAATGGATGGATCCGGCACGCCGCTGCGATCTGCTTTGCCTAGTCATCAGAGCCTTCAATGCCCCAGAAGTGTTTCATCCGGCTGGTTCGGTAGATCCGGCACGAGACCGGTCTATGATCGAGTCAGAGCTTTTGCTGGCAGACATGCAGTTGGTTGAGACGCGTCTGCAACGAATTGCAAAGGAAAAGAAGGGCGGACATACGGCTGAGCAGAAGCTTGAAGAAGATATCTTGCAACGCTTCAATTCAGTTCTCGAAGAAGAAAAATTTTTATCCACCGTAAATCTTGAACCCCACGAGGATCAAGTGATCAAAAGCCTCGACTTTGTTACCCGCAAGCCACTGATCTACGCATACAATGTTTCTGAAGATGAAATCGGAAAAGATTTTGGGCCCGCTGCGTTCAGCATTTCATGCGCCATTGAAAGTGAAATTTCAGACATTGAAGATGTCGCGGAACGCAACGAGTTCATGAAGGATCTGGGTATTGCCGAACCGAGTCTAGAGCGGATCAATGCTGCTCTCTACGATGCTCTCGGCCTGATGAGCTTTTATACGACCGGCAAAGATGAATGCCGCGCCTGGACCATCCGAAAGGGTTCTACGGCACCTGTGGCTGGCGGGAAGATCCACAGCGATATCGAACGCGGCTTTATCCGGGTTGAGGTCATGAAATTCGACGACCTGATCGCAGTTGGCTCAGAACAACAAGTGAAACAGGCAGGTAAGATGCAGCTTCAAGGCAAAGACTACATTATTCGAGATGGGGATATCTGCCATTTTCTCTTCAATGTTTAAGTGTAAAAAATTAACGAGTGTCTGATTGTCTTAAACCCCCGATCTAGCTTGTCGGTGCAACGTCATCAGGGCTGGTTTTAGTGAGCGGGCTGCGATTGCATTTATGCCACCGAGACTTTCCTCCCGTCAAAGGAGTGCAGGTGAAAGGCTAAACGCAGCTTAGCCAAGGGCAAAGCCACCAGATTTACACTCTCTCGAATGCAGGGCATTTGCAATAACATATTGCCAGTTTGCTTGGGCTGCATAAGTCAACGATCGGACGTGAGATCAAACGTAACTGAGATTAACGAGGCTTTCGGCCTAACAGCCACCGATGTTGACATATCGAAGGCGCCAGAGCAAACATCACATCCGGACCGCGCCAGAAAATTGGCACTTGGTCGAAGCCGGCTTGCGTCTCGAAATACCTCTTGGCAGATTCAGGAAAGAGATCATTTTATGGGTTAGTCCTATGCTAAAAATCCATTTCGCCATCTCACTTATACAACTACAGGTGACTATTGTTCCGCCAACTCCTTTGTCATCAAGCTGCCCGCAGCTATCAGACAACCCAGAGCGATAAACGCTAACTGGAACTGCCCGGCATCGCCGAGCATGCCTAGTACGAGAGGCGTTAAACCGGCCCCCAGGAGAAAGCCGAAAGGAACCGTGTAGGCAACGGCCTGATTTCTCAACTCTGCCGGAACCGACAAGGCCAGGGCTTTGAACACCGGGGGGAAAAAACAGACGGCAAACAACGGTTGCAGAAAAACCGGAACAAACAACCAATACCCTTGCAGCACGCCGATGAGAACAGTTAGGCCCCCCCCTGTTATGAGAATAATCATCAGGGAGCGGCGCACGCCAATCCGGTCTGTCAGCCAGCCACCAATAAGCACGACTGGAATGCTCAGCGTTCGCGATGCCGACAGCATAGTGTTGCCCAGTTCCCGCTCGATTCCCTGATCGATAAAATAGACAGGCAGCATTGAGTAAACACCGAGCGTACTTCCCACCCCCAGACCAAATAGCAATACCAGCTTCCAGAAATTCTTATGCCGGAAAAAATCTTGAAAAGTGCTCAGCTTCGGGGCAACGCCCCGACTCTCACCCTGACCGACATAACATCGATACGCG
>JAFDBS010000230.1 GCA_019313185.1 Deltaproteobacteria bacterium
ATTGTAAAAGTCCCTCCTGATATAATGTTATATGAATAACATAACAATAGGAACACTATAAAAACATGTCATTATAAAAGAGAGCAATCCTAAATCAAATTAAATCATCATGGGACAGCTATTCTAGGAGTTCAATGTAAGGGTTCAACATCAAAATTTAAATATGGTCTATGAACCAAACTTAAATGGACTAAAATATATAAAACGTAGCAAAACTAAGAAAGATTGTTTAGCGACGCTGTGCCACAATCACGTTGAAAAAAATTTTAAAAACTCTTCATTTCAGTAGGAACTTTCCTTGGCGGTTATAAAATTCGAGCTCCAGATTCGCCTTATGCGGCATTATATCTGACCAACGAAGGGGTTGGTAAGGGTATGGAGCATGTATTTTTTACGTATTCTGTGTTGTCAGCATTTCTTGTTATTTTTCTTTCCTTTATAGGGCAGTCATTCATACGTAACTCCTAATCCATAAAAGTTTACATAATATATATTATGCGACGTTAAGTATAATGAGGTCTCTGAAGAGGATAATCTCTCCCCTGGTATGAAGTCTCAAAGAGGATGCGAAAATCACAAAGTTGAGACGAAAATCCCAAAGAGGATGCGAAAGTCAATTTTATGCTCCTCACCTTAACCCTCGGGAGATCAAGAAAGCCTCTTAGACGGCAAATATGAAGCTCACATTTTTTAAAAATTATTCAAAGAGTTTGATATAGGTAATAACTTTGAAATTCCAAAAAGACAAAAACTAATCCATACAACCCCTTCCCAAGGCCTAAGGTAACAATAGAAAAGGTCTTAAATCGAAAATTTGTTATTCGATATAAAACCTCACAACTCATATTTGTTAAGGCACACAAGAAAAATTGATGTATAAGTTATTTAGATCTTTCCAGAGTTCACAAATAACTTGATAAATAAGTTGTAAATAATTAATAAATATACTGAATATAAAGGTTAATGCATGAACTTTCAGACATAAGTCTCGTTGGTTGAGTTCAAGAAATAATCAGCTCAAATTTACATTTGAGAGTTTCACATTAAGTCTGAAATTATTTTTTCCTGAGTGAATATTTGGGAAATAAGCAAAACCCTTGTTTGAATTAATGAATACATTATAAAAGTTTATAATATGCTTTAATAAAAACACTGCAAGTTATTGATTATAAGAATATCCATAAGTGTATAAAATGCATCAAGTTAGCATCTTGTCTTGATAAGTTCACCTATTAGATAGTCCATAATCAGAGAGACACCTACCCCTGAAAAATACCACTGTCAATGGACGTTTTATGTATTCAGTCTCCCTAACTCTAGATTTACATATCCAAGCCGCCATTCACGCCCCAGACTTGACCCGTAATGTATGAGGATGCATCAGCTGCAAGGAAGTGTACGACCCGAGCAACCTCTTCTGGTTTACCGAGACGACCGAGCGGAATAAGAGCCAAAATCTTCTCAATCACTTTTTCGGGAATATGTTCAAGCATTTCCGTAGCAATAAAGCCAGGTGTGATGGTGTTGATAGTCAAGCCTATATTGCTTGGATCATTAAGCTTTCCTGATCGAGCAAGCATCAACGAGGCTTCGCGGGCAAGTGTTTTAGTTAGCCCAAAAAGGCCAGACTTCGATGCAGCATAGTTTGACTGACCGATATTGCCCGTCTCACCGATAACACTTGATACATTCACTATTCTTCCACTGCCTCTCTCAGCCATGTGACGTAATGCAGCCTGTGAGAGAAAAAACGCTCCGGAAAGGTTGACATTGAGGACGTTATACCAGTCGTCGTCTGTCATCTTCAGTACCGTCTTATCTATCGTAATGCCGGCATTGTTGACCAAAATGTCAAGACGTCCATGGGTTTGGATTACCTCGTCAATGGTACGGCGGCAGTCATCTGGTTCCGCAACGTTTCCTTTGTGTGTGCTAACAGGCGTCGAATATTTTTGAGAAAAATTATCGCGGAACGACTTTGCTTTCTGTTCGTTACCAGAATAACCCGCAGCAATGGTGGCGCCTTGGCTGGCGAGGCTGCGACAGATTGCTTCACCGATACCGCGAGTGCCTCCCGTGACCAAAGCCACTCGTCCTTTGAGCTTGTCACCAACTCGAGTCTTTACATTTTCATCACACGTGATTTCGAGAACGCCCATTATTTCACCTCTCTATTATTTAAGTTATTGACAGAAATTGGTTATGAATACAAACATGAAAACTGATTAATTCCAATCGAAGGGCATTTGGAATCAGCCCGGCTTCGAAAATATCTCAATATTTTATAGCTCAGCGAGTTCCCGATTTGGACAGGGCCCGTTCAATACCGTGTTCTAGCGCTGAGATTAACTCTGGCCGCAATTTCTCTGCCGGAATGATTGCATCGACCGAGCCCATTTTTTGGGCACGTTCGATGGTGTGCACTGCGTCATATTCCGCGGCTTTTTGCCCGAGTTTCTCGGCTCGCACGATGGGTCGCAGCTCAGCCAGTTCTGTCTGTAATGCAACACGCTCCGTGCCGGTTGCCGCCTCAAGCCGTTTACGCAATGAGACGATTCGCTCATCGGCGTCGGTTCGTTTATCAACTTCTCGAGTAAAGACCACCGCCGCTGCAGGTGCTCCTCCGAGTACCGAAGCGTAGGTTCCCTCGACGGCAAGGGCTTGCATATTATCGTTCAACACTTTTGAGAAGACCACGAACGCGCCGCCGTGATAGCGCGACACGACGCAGAACACGATCGGACCGTTGAAATTGACAATGGCTCGACCAATCTCTGCGCCATATTCTAACTGCCATTTCGCCAGAGATTCCGGCGAACCGTCAAAGCCCGACAAATTGGCCAAAATAACCAGAGGGCGATTTCCACTGGCACTGTTGATGGCACGTGCCAGTTTCTTCGAAGACATCGGGAAAAGCGTGCCTGAGGTCCAAATTTCAGGACCGTCCGCAGGGAGCAAGCCTTTTCGAGGGATTGCCCGGGATGCGATACCGATCATCATCACCGGATATCCTCCGAGTTGCGCTTCGAACACCACGCCGGTTTCGGCATCACGCATATCTTTCCAGCGTTCCAAAGGATTATGATCCTGATCGGCCACGGCACTCATAATTGAACGGATATCGAAAGGTTTTTTACGCCCGGGATTGGTCTTGTCAGAAAACACTTCGCCAATTGTCTCAAATTCAGGTCCGTCATGTGGCGCTAACCTGACATCGCGATTTGGGTCGTCTGAAGTTTTGCTCCGTCTCGGGAATCTCTCTCCCGCAGCTCGATAGGTATGCTCATTGTGCCGCCGCATCAGTTCACACGCTGCTTCGAGATTGGGCGCCCAATACTGGGCTTGGCCATTTGGTCCCATGATACGATCGTAACCTCCGATCCCGAAATTGTCCTCGGCTGACACGCCACCGGAAAAGTCGAGGGACTGCTTTCCGGTGAGCACCATGGAACTGTCGGGGGTCATAATCAGAATCCCTTTGGTGTGCATGAGCATTGTTGCTTCGGCGTTCCAGTAAGGTTGTCCACCGACGGTAATACCGGTAATGATGATATTGATTTCACCACCCTCTTGAGTAAACTCGATGATTTTTCGCAACACAATTGAAATCCAGTCCATGTTCTCGGTGCCACTGGTCATGGAAATCCGTGCCCCAGCTGAAACTGCGTACCATTCGAGTGAAGTGGCATGTTTTTTTGCCAACTCCAATGCCCCAATGGTCATCCGGCACTCGGGTTCGGCAAGTGAAGCCAGTTCTTTGGTTGGATCCCCAAGAAGAACTACTCGTGTGATTCCTTCGGGATAACGCTCCGAAGGAGTGGTGAGTAATCCCCCAACAAAACCATTGTCATTTTTTCCTTTCGGTCGATTAATGGGTTCGAAAGAGCCATCCTTGGTCACAGCGTATTCTTGGAAAGACCCACCATCTCTGGTCAGGCGATCGATCAATTCGTACGGGTAAATTGAGCCCCGTTGCTGCGACATGATGACGTTTTGCCGGTATTGGTCGAGGACTGGAACCGGATCATTAACGAATTCGGCAAATTTATAGGCTGAAGGGTCTAATGAATCCAGTGCGAAGCGCATAATAGCTTCACGTGTTTGTCCGTTTTCCCTGAGGGTTCCGATCAATTCAACCATTTCAAGCCCTAGAGTTGTCGAAAGCGCTGCAAAACGTTTGAACACCTTGTCCAATCCTGTCATTGGTAGGCTGAATGGCGGCCAGAGGTAGAGGACAATTCTGTTCATCGCCAA
>JAFDBS010000231.1 GCA_019313185.1 Deltaproteobacteria bacterium
TAAAGCTTTAATGTGGGCTTGAAAGTTACCCTCTCACTGAAACCGCCAACTTTTTTGCGATGAGGCAATCTAAAGGAAGGTGAGCCAAGCCATTCGCTGTTATCGGGTATTCTCTGATAAGATTCTGGAGGTGAGGACAGACAGCCCAAAAGACAATTGTTGCCAATGTCTGATCCAATTGGAAGTATGGCATTGTTTCCCAAAAAACTCCTTTTACCAATATAACTACAGCTAAGTTCGATGTACCCAAGATGAAAATGTCTTCCTGCAATGATGGCCCCATCAGCAAAAAAACTCTCATCATCAATTGTTATCAACTCTGGGGAAATTTGCGAAACGGTCGAAATTTCCGCCCGGCGACCAATCTTTGCACCGAGCATTCTCAACCACGTGGGGAGATAAATTGTTGTGTAAAGTGGCTTTAATGCTTTGGTACTCAGCCTCATCAAACTATCTATCAACCACTTTCTAACATAAAAACCACTCTCGATTGGATAGACCCCTGCACTAACCCGTGGCAAAAGGATATATTTGGCAAGGGCAACAGAAAGACAGAAGGTCAGAATCCCCAGAGGTAAACTCAAATAAATCGAAACCAAACCAAAAGACCCCCCCCAATTATGAAATACCCACAGGATGAGAAGTGCGATAGGCAGTTGCGCTGCAAACAGAAAAAAACCCATGAATGCTATTGCGACGGTATGTATCAAACTATAGCGAATGGGATGGCGCTTATAGGTCGGATAGGCTGAAACAGTCAGTGAGCTGGGCTTGGCGGGTGAACCTTTGACATAGGCACCTTTTTCAATTCTTGTGCTGTCTGGAAGCAGAGATAAATCGCCCAATGCGGAATCGTCTTCCATGACTGTATTCAGTCCCAAACAAGAATGGATTCCCACAAAACATCTTTGACCAATGTTCACAGATCCCAAAATCAATTTACCGTTTTGTACACGGTAACCAAGCAATTGCGTTTCATTTCCAACACTGGAGTTATCTCCAACTGAGATCAAATCAAAAGCTGACCCTAAATCCGTATCAAGAGTAACGCCTTTTCCGATTTTGGCGCCCATCAGGCGCCAAAACAGATTAATAATTGGGGTACCAACAAACAGGTTCATGCCACTAAAATTTTGCAGTCTCGAGACAAACCACCACCTAAAGTAGTAAAGACCCCACAACGGATATTCTCCTACCTTAAATCGGCCAATCACCAGCCATTTGCAGGCTATTATTAAAACCAGGCCAAGAAAATATGCACCTAAGGTGATTGCTATGCCTCCGGACAAAGTTCCAAGAAGGGTCAATTGTTCCTCAACGAACATGGTTCCTAATAAGACATATAAAGTGAGCAGCGCGGGATAGGCCCCATACAAAAGTATGAGAGAAATGGCTTGAAAGAAATGGCACAACCCTCTCGTCAAGCATGACACCGGAGCGATATCATTTTTTGGCGAGCCTTCACGTTCACCAGCCATCTCAACCTCAGAGAAAGCACTTTGAGATTGGATATCCAAACAATCGGCCAATTTTTTTGCTGTAGGGTTCTCATAAATATCCCTGATGGCCACATCTAGTTCAAAGGATTCCCGCAACAGAGTCACGGCCTGCGCTGCCAGCAGTGAATAGCCACCCAGATCAGTAAAAAAATTGTCCTCTATTGAGATAGGGGTAACTTTAGTCACTTGTTCAAAGATTGTAACGATCTGCTTTTCTAGACAATTTGTTGGCGCTATGACTTGTGTTGATTTCTTGTATAGCGGAGTCACCTGATCAGGAAGAAGTGTTCTATCAACCTTACCACTCGCAAGCCTCGGCAAAGTTTGTATCGAGTCAAGATATGACGGGACCATGTAATCAGGAAGACGGTTTTTGCATAACTCTAAAACGGAATCTCTGTCTAGACCAGCTACACGTGGAGAGAGAACAACAAACGCGGCTAGTTCTTGAACACTCTCATTTTCAATGACCTTGACCGCAGCGGTTTGAATGTCTGAATGCTCGCTAAGAACCGATTCAATTTCAGTTATCTCGATTCGATAACCTCTTATTTTAACCTGGGAATCAACCCTCCCCAGAAAAACCAGTTTACCGTCAGGGTTGATCTTAACAAGATCTCCGGTCTTGTAGATTTTGTCTGAAACCAGCTGTTTGTCCCTATTCCGTTCCATAAAGTGTTTTGTAGTCATCTCTGGCTGGTTGAGGTATCCCCTGCTAACTCCTGGACCTCCGATGAAAAGCTCTCCACAATTACCTTGTTGCACTGGTTGAAGATTTTCATCCAAAACAAAGACTTCATAGTTCCGAAGGGGTAATCCGATTGTTATAGGTTTGCCAGGAGAACACTCATCATAAGTAGCATTTACGGTCGTTTCTGTTGGGCCATAGACATTCAACATGCGCCTTTTTCCGTTGGCCCATATCTCCACCAGTTCAGGTGAACAAACTTCACCACTGACAATTAGGAGCCTGACACTGGGAAGTTCTTCGTTAATCAAGCTCAGCAATGTCGGCACCGTCGAAAAAAAAGTCACCTGCTGTTCATTGATTAGTCTTGCAACTTCACTTCCGATCTTGCAGACTTCACCATTAGCGACAACCAGCGCAGCACCAGAGGCGTAAGCCATCCAGATTTCTTCAATTGAACCATCAAAACCCAACGAAAAGCCTTGGTAGATACGATCGTGACTGTTGAGTTGACAAACCATGCTGAAAGACTGAACAAAATTGACCGCATTCCTATGTTCTACAACAACACCTTTAGGTCGGCCTGTCGTTCCTGAAGTAAATATGACATAGCAAATATCGTCAGGTTTAATTTGCAATGTACTTGTTGGTATTCTTTGATCAAGTTGGCGTGCTAGATTGTCTTGCTCGTGATCAAGGATGATGATGTTGTTCACATTATTCTGAGGAAACTGACCTGATAAGGACGACTCAGTGATCACTGTATCAATATCAGCCGTCGTTAAAATGTGAAGAATTCTCTCTTGTGGACAGTTTGGATCTATTGGGACATAACCTCCACCGGCTTTTAATATGGCCAGGATCGAAATAATCGGTTTTTCAGAACGGTCCAAATATATCCCAACCAGTTTTCCAGGACCTATTCCGATGTCTTTCAGGCGATGTGCCAGCTGATTGGAAAGGCGCTCGACCTGGAAATATGTCCATGTGCTTTGACCAAAAATAATCGCAGGTTTGTGTGGCAAGAGGTCGACTTGACGTTCGAAAAAGTTGTGTAGAAACATTTGTCAACATCCCCTCTAAGCCAAAATGTCCATGGTGGTTCTTTTAGGAAAACCTACCAGATTCATGTTTTATTCTATTTTCAAATCAGTAAAATTTTATTTTCCATACCTTCCAGAACCTGGATTAAAAAACACTTAACATTATACAGGGCTTTTCATAATTTTCATGTTTTCAATTAAATGAAAAGCTTCAACATTCTGGACAGACAACATAAATGAATGGTGAAACCGAGAGAGGAGTAGTTTTTAAATTGTGATTTAAAAATAGGAGGTTAACGCATTTTGAATCTCATAAGTTTTTAAACAGGCACTTGCTTTCTTAAGATAGAATGATAAAAGACTAATATAACAAAAGTCATAGTGGCAAGCCAGAGTATACAGAATAGTTATTGTGTGCCGCGTTTGGGACAAATGACATTTTAAAAACTTGGGACAACCATGAAAATTGGTCCATCTCCACATTATCCATTCATTAATATTTTTCCTGACTTCGTTGCATTAGAACAGTGCAGCGAAAGCTTTTATTGGCCGCTTCTCCCTTCTGAGCATGAATATATCAAACAAGCTACACCAGAAAGAGTTTTGGAATTTTCCATGGGGCGGCATTGTGCCCGCCAAGCACTCGCTCATTTCGGTGTTAATAAGTCAATTCCGCTGATTGCAAGGGATAATTTACCAGTCTGGCCCGAAGGGTTTACCGGAAGTATTTCCCATACCTCAGAACTCTGTGTTGCAGCAGTGTGTCGCACCACTGACGCTCTGGGGCTTGGGGTTGATATCGAAAACGTTGAAGACTGGGATGTGGACATTGACGCTTTGTTAATGACCGAGAATGAGAAAGTCTTTGTGGGCGCTCTGGGTTGTCGATATTCTGCTTTGATATTCAGTGCAAAAGAATGTTTTTTTAAGGCTTACTATCCACTGACCAAAGTATTCTTGGACATGACCGATATTGAAGTTGAAATCGACCCTTTAAACAATTGCTTCTTTTGCACTCTTACAAACTCATATTCGCCACCCTTTTTGGGGAAGAGGAGCTTTTGGGGCTCATATCAGCAGGACGAAAGGTTTGTTTATACCGGTGTCGTACTGGCTCAGGAAATATGAACGTTTAGCCAATGTTCGGTCGTTGATAACTGCAGAACCATCCAGAATATAAACATTTTCAAACTTGATAAAAGTTGAAAGGGGCAAAAAGATGTCTTGCTCTTTGCATACATATCAAAATGAAGTTGATGTCGCCAAGGGCAAACATTCAATTACATCAAATTGGGACGACTGGAAATGGCAGCTGGCGAATTGCGTTAAAACCATCGACCAGTTTGAACGGGTGATGAATATCAAATTCAACCATCAAGAGCGAGAGAAAATAGAGTTAACGGTAAGGAAGTTTCCTCTTTCAATAACGCCCTACTACCTCTCTCTGATTGATCGTTTTTCCTATCAGAATGATCCGATCTTTCGTCAGGCATTTCCCTCACCTGAAGAGCTTGAGGTCGTCAGCCATGATATGGTTGACCCCTTGGCTGAAGACCGTGACAATCCAGCCTCCACCATCACTCATAGATACCCAGACCGAGTTTTATTTCTAGTCACAAAAACTTGCTCTATGTACTGCAGGCATTGCACCCGTAAGCGCAAGGTCGGCGATCAGGAATCCTTTTTTCAAAAAAGTGAAATTCTTGAAGGAATTGAGTATATCAAACGAACCCGTTCCGTAAGGGATGTTCTCCTTTCCGGAGGAGACCCGTTTATGCTTTCAGACAGCCGCCTAGATTGGATTTTAACTCAATTGCGCAAAATTCAGCACGTCCAAATAATCCGTATAGGGACAAGGGTGCCAGTGGTTCTTCCATACCGCATTACCGTCAAATTGGTCAGGTTATTAAAGAAGCACCATCCATTATGGATCAATACACACTTCAATCACCCAAGAGAATTTACAGCTTCTTCTTGTCAAGCTCTTGAGCGATTGGCCAATGCAGGAATACCTCTTGGCAATCAAACTGTGTTGCTAGCAGGTGTTAACGACTGTCCAAGAATTATGAAAGTCTTGGTTCACAAGTTGGTTGCGAACCGGGTGCGACCATACTACATCTACCAGTGTGACCTTTCTGAAGGTCTCAACCATTTTCGCACACCTATTGGCAAAGGGATCGAAATCATAGAAAGTCTTCAAGGTCATACCAGTGGCTTGGCAGTGCCAACCTATGTGGTTGATGCCCCGGCCGGAGGAGGCAAAATACCATTGAACCCGAATTATTTACTCTCACTTTCAAGCGACAGAGTCGTACTTCGCAACTACGAAGGTGTGATCACCACTTACCAAGAGCCCAGTAATTATAAATCCAAATGCTGTGAACCAAAGTTTGCAGAATGCATGCGGCACAATGAGCTATCCCATGGGGCAAACGAGTCTTTTATTGGAATTGAGAAACTTCTTTCAAAGCACAATAGAGACATTTCTCTCACCCCCAGTAACAATTTCCACCTGCACTGATGGACGACTCTAAAAACAGGGTTGGCAGAAACAATCAGCAATACAAGAAATAAAACCCTGCTTCTCAGACGAGTGGCAGGGTTTTAAAATGGTACGCCCAGGGGGATTCGAACCCCCGTCGCCGGCGTGAAAGGCCGGTGTCCTAGGCCGGGCTAGACGATGAGCGCATATGGCTTGCTCATGGGGACTGGGCCCCGTTTGTTCAGTCTGGGGTGTGAAAGTATTTCTGGATGGCAAAGATATAGCTGATTGTAGCCAATTTGCGAAACCCCGAAAACGGAGAGTTTCTAGCAAAGAACCTGATTTCAGTCAAGAAAAAAACAACCGCTAACAATCGCTTATCATCCTCCAGGCGGCAATAAGATCTATGTCAAGAATAATGAGCCAACATATGTGGTCCAAGTAAAATCAGCTAAAAAGTCTGTCAACTGCATTCTGTAGTCGCTGCAATGTTTCTTCTTTGCCGAGCACGGCGATAACATCATAGAGACTTGGACTTTGTGCCGTCCCGACAAGTGCGACCCGCACTGCTGGGCCTATCTTTCCCATCTTCAGACCTGTTTCATCTATGATATGACCAAACAGTTGTTCTACATGATGAGAAGTTAAAACATCGAACCGGTTGATTTGCAAAATCATGAGTTCGAGGATTGCCTTTTTATCCTCTGTAAGAAACTTAGTTACGGCATTCGAATCATAGTTTTGAGGCGCCTGGTAGTAAAAAGTTGCTGAGTTAGCTAAATCAACCAAGGTTTTGGCCCGGTCCTGAAGGGTTTTCACAACGGCATCTAGTGCTGGCCCTTTTGAAACGTCGATCCCTTTATCAGTTAATAATGGAGTTATCAGTCCCGCTAACCGCTCCGTGTCAGCTGTTTTAATATAATGCTCATTCAACCAAAGAAGCTTCTCAGGGTTAAAGACACCAGCCGACTTTCCAACATTTTCCAAATTAAACTTATCCACGAGCTCTTCTAAAGAAAAAATTTCTTGGTCGCCAAAAGACCAGCCCAAACGAACCAAGTAATTGATCATGGCTTCGGGCAAATAGCCCATCTCCTTGTAAGCCATTACCGAAGTTGCGCCATGTCTCTTGGAGAGACGCTTCTTGTCAGCCCCCAAAATCATTGGTACATGTGCAAACTCAGGGATCTGATAACCAAGAGCCTTATAAATTGGAATTTGTCGGGGGGTATTGTTGATGTGGTCATCTCCACGGATGATTAAGTTAATCCGCATCTCGGCATCATCCACAACAACGACAAAATTATACGTCGGTGTGCCATCGGTACGTTGAATAATCAAGTCATCCAACTCTTCGTTGGCCACTGATATTGGTCCTTTGATTTTATCTAAAAACTCTGTATATCCTTCTCTCGGTGTTTTGAAACGCACCACATATGGGCTGTTTTCAGGCTGATCGCTGCGATCTCGGCATCTGCCGTCGTAACGAGGTTTCCCGCCTTTCTGAATAGCCGCGTTGCGCTTAGCTTCAAGTTCCTCGGGACGACAGTAACATCGATAAGCATGTCCCGAAACAAGCAATTCTTTAACCTTGTTTTTGTAGAGCTCGCTCCGCCGAGATTGATAAAAAGGGCCCTCATCATAATCCAGTCCAAGCCAAGCCATTGCATCGAGAATCGCATCAACATAGCCTTGAGTTGAACGTTCAACATCTGTATCCTCAATTCTTAAGACAAACGTTCCCCGCTCTTTGCGTGCCAAAAGAAAATTAAACAGGGCTGTTCTTGCACCACCAATGTGCAGGTGGCCTGTGGGACTTGGCGCAAAACGGACTCGTAGGTTAGACATTTTTTACTCCGTGTCAATTAATATATATATGAACGGGCCACTTTAAACGAAGTGGCCCAATTTACAACCAGGAACAGGACGTGTCTTTATACCGAATTCTCAGAGAGTGTTCAAGACTTACATATAGTGTCAATAAACTCTGACTCCTGCATAGCCAACCACTTCTGACTGGTCGCCGGTAACCTCTCCGGAATTTTTGTAATCCACGAGTTCAGCCATTGTCGCACCAAGCTTCAAGGCTGCCTGCAACATGACAACCACTGGCATAACTCCGCACATACTGATATGTTTTTCCGTCACAGTTTTATGCAATCCCACGGGGTTAATCTTCTTAACATATTCTAATGCAGCAAAGTCTTTCTGATGGGCAATATCGCCTGGCTCATAATGAGTCATATCCGTGCTAGCGACAATCAACGGCTTGCAAGGCCGGTCTGCGATAACCTCTGCCAGGCAATCTCCTATGGAAAGTAACGCCTCTAGTGGCAAACGACCGATACAGATCGGCAAAATTCTTACCGTTGATGAAAGTATTTGCAAGAAAGGGACTTGAACTTCCAGTGAATGTTCAAAGCGATGCGCTAAAGTGTCTTCTGAAAGATAATCACATGAATCTAAAACCGCTTTGGCCAACTTTTCGGCGATGGCAATCTCACCAAGGGGTGTTTGCCAACTTCCATGACCGTAAACAGCTGCTTGATGACCTTGACCATGATGATTCGGCCCAAGGATAATCACTTCTTCAGGGATAAAAACGTTCGAAAACGTCCGTCCTGCCACTGATCCGGAGTAAATGTAACCAGCGTGAGGGGACATCAAGCCGATCAACCTCTGATGTATCTCACTTGCCGGTATCAGTAGCTGCAACATTTCCGATAGAGCCGATTTATTTCCGGGATAAAACTGACCGGCAACCGCAGGTGGGCGTATCATATTGACCTTCCTCTCGCTGACCAGAGTTTAAGAAAACCATGCGCCGTAGATCATTCTACAACCCACAAAAACAAGAAGGATTGCAAAAATTTTTACTAGTCTATCATGACTGGTTTTACTGGCAACACGTACACCCAATCTGGCCATCACCATTGTGAAGGGGGCGACAAGAAGAACTACCATAAAATTGACATACCCTATTGAAAATAAGGGCAATGAGGTTTCATGAAGACCATGAATCATGTATGAAACAGCACCGAAGAATGAGGAAATCACTATCAATGCACTTGAATTGCCAACAGCGAGATGGATTGGCAAGCAAAGAACCAAAACCATCAACGGGACTGCCACAACTCCTCCACCGACACCAAAAAAAGAACTGAATATCCCGCCAGCCATTCCAACGAGGACCAATGACTTAGGTGGAATTTTATCCGTGCGTTCCGGGGGCATATAAAAATGAATGATCAACATTTTCATAGCAACAAAAATTTGCATTACCCCAAAAAAGCCCATCAACCAGTCGCCAGAGATGAGGGACGCCCACCACGCCCCGATTATCGCCCCCAAAATCCCCCCTAAACCAAGAAAAACAATTTGATGGCGATCGACGTTACCTCTTTTACGATGACCCAATGTACTGCTAATGGCCGTTAAAATGATGATCGCCAAACTCGTACCAAAGGCAGTATGGACAATCAATTCAGGGTCGAAGCCTACCACAGCGAATGACCAGAGGAACAATGGAACTAGAACAATCCCTCCTCCAATGCCAAGAAGGCCGGCCACAAACCCAGCAAAACTGCCAAGCACGGCGAACAAAATAACAATCGGCAAAGTAAAAGAAATCATGTTTTTCTAAAAAAAAACAGGCCAGCTTAAAATAGCTGACCTGTAATCATTGGAGGCCCCGACCAGATTCGAACTGGTGATAGAGATTTTGCAGACCTCTGCCTTACCACTTGGCGACGGGGCCGATTGATAACGGACTATTTCAATACCATTCAGTTTTTGACCTGTCAAGCGCAAATTGGTTTAATAGCCTTAAGGTTGAATATTAAGTTAAATCATTACAGCGGGCGCTTTCCCCTGCCATATCAAACGGTATTTGTCATACCATTAGTCAGTTTGGAAGTGATTAGAACCATGGTCAGCGAGAAGGTCTGAAACATGATCACTTTACGACTGCTAACCTATCTAAAAATCAAATCGTGCGTTGAATTTTTGCAAGCAAGCGACAGGGAGAAGTTAAACGTCTAACTTAAAATAGCATGTTGATTATACACTATATATTGACTACTTAAAGATTAATACCACTCATCAGAAAAATTCATCGGCTCATCTTTTCTGGTATATTTTCCCATTCAGATATCACAGAATGATGCCAACGACAGTTCCGGTCAGACATGTTGCCATTGTTCCTGACAGGATTGATTTGAGACCGAGGCCAACAATTTCTTTTCTGCGCTCCGGAATCATTGCACTTAGTCCACCAAGCATAATACCCAAACTCCCAAAGTTCGCGAAACCGCACAGTGCATAAGTTGCAATCAAACGGCTGCGATCACTTAGAACATCTGGCCCCATATTGGCGAGGTCAAGATATGCAATAAATTCATTAAGAATCGTTTTTGTCCCCAAAAGGCTCCCAACTGCAGCACATTCTTGCCAATGAATACCCAGTGTCCATGCAATGGGAGCAAAAAACCAACCTAAAATCCGTTGTAAAGTCAGTGGGGCACCGTCAAGCATCGGCAGATACGAAAAAACCTGATTAACAAGACCAACTAATGCGACGAAAACAATTAACATGGCAACGATATTTAGAAGAAGCTTAAGTCCATCCAAAGTCCCGAGGACAATAGCATCAACAGTTCCGTGTGCTAGATTTGGAGGCACCAATTCGCCTGTTGTTTGATCTCCAGTGTGCGGAACTAGGATCAGAGCAACGGAAAGAGCTGCGGGAGCACTGATCAAGGAAGCAGTCAAAATATGACCAAGCGCATCAGGCAGTGACGATTGAAGGATGCTTGCATAGAGCACTAAAACCGTGCCAGCGACCGTACTCATCCCGCAAGTCATTACAGCAAAAAGTTCACCACGCGACATTTTCAACAAATAAGGACGGATCAACAATGGAGCTTCTACCATACCAACAAAAACATTGGCTGCTGAACTTATGCCCAATGCTCCTCCTACCCCCATGCTTCGGGACAACAGTCGGCTACCGGTCTTGACGATCAAAGGAAGAATGCCCAAGTAAAACAATAAAGAAGACAAAGCACTGACCAACAAGACAACCGGTAAAGATTTAAAAGCCAAAATGAACGACGAGCCTTTGCTGATTTCTTCAAAAGGCAGTTGACCACCGCCAAGGTATCCAAAAACAACTGTAGTGCCCGAGATTGTAGCTTTTTCCAACGCCAGGACAATTTGGTTGAGGATGACAAAAACATGACGGCTGGCAGGAACCTTTAAAAGCAGAATTGCCAAGAAAAATTGGAGGAAAAACCCCACGATGATTGGACGCCAACGGATATCCCTTCTTTGTTCACTAGCAAATAAAGCCATGCAAAATAGAAATAATAGCCCAATTATGCCCTGCATATTTTGCATATGGTTATGACCTCGTTTTGGATAAGTCTGAAGGGAGTGAAACAAAAAACCCTGGCCGGGTGGATCACCCGGCAAGGGTTTTTACTCGTAAAACGATAATGTTGTCTCAATTTTACAATAGGGCCGACTATAATCACTTAAAAGAAAAGTCGGAAACGTTAGTTTATTTGGCTTCAGCTGGCCAATTGTTCAAATCATGGGCAATATTATGGCAGTCTCCGCAATTCGGGAACTTGTTATGCATACCTGGCGCATGAGGCTGGCCATGACAATCACTGCATTGTGGAACAGTTTTATGCTTGTCGGCGTGACAGGTAACACAGGCAATTTGGCTATGTTTGGCTTGACTTGATGTCAACTTGTTGTAAGCGGTCTCATGACAAGATGCACAGAGTACAGAGGCTGTCGTTGCAGAATATGTTAATGTCAATGGCTGATGGGCCTGGTGACAAGAGCCGCAGTTTTGTTGCGTCATTGTTTCAGAGTGAGGTGAGTGACATTCGACGCATTCAGGGATTACCCCATGAGTATCTGCGTGACAAAAATTACAAGCAAATGTTTCATGCTTGCTTGGAGCGGCTTCCATTTCTTTAGCAGGGCTGCTATGACAGGAAACACAGACCGCTTTTAATTCGCCAGCGAGTTTTACATTCAGGGGTTGGTGTGGATTATGACAACCGAGGCAGTTGTCAACCGCATAATGGTCAGCACCTTCATGGCAATCATTGCAACTCGGTATGTTGTTTTCGACTTTGGGCCTATGGCTAGCGTGGCATGCCTGACAGTCTATCTCAGTCTTATGAGATGCGCCATTCGCATCGATTTCAGCTGGTTGTTGATCGTGACATTTGGCACAATCTGAGACTTCTAGACTTGCAGAATGAGCACTTCCCATTGAAAAAATGGCAATTGTTGCAGCGATAAAAATTGAGATGACTAGATTGGAATTTTTGAAAACTTGCACTGTTCGCCTCCTAATAGTTTGATTGAAATGAAATCAGCAGCCCAAAAAAATAACATATAAAACACAAATTTTATATTTATCCCTTGCCAGGACATTGTGTCAACTGAAAATATAACTAACAACAGCTATACTCAGCTTGATGAAAATTTTCACCTGCCTTGATAGATCAAGGGAAAAGAAAGCCTAATAAGACAAAATAAAGGAAAATACTGGCATCTCACTAAAGAATGGGTTCGAAAGAAAAAAGGCACTTAAGACATGACTTAAGTGCCTGATATTTTGGAGCGGGACACGAGATTCGAACTCGCGACTTCAACCTTGGCAAGGTTGCACTCTACCACTGAGTTAGTCCCGCAAACGATGGCTTTGCAACGTAAAGCGAACAGATTTATAGCAAATGCTAAGTCTCCAAGTCAATAGAAAATTTGGTGAAAAGGCTGTTCTTCAGCGTGTCAATACTCTGAAAAACTTATGCAAGTAATCTATCCCCGACCAGACTGTTAGACCGAGTGCAATATAGAAAAAGAAAATTCCGAAATTGTGCATATTTACACGAAAAAAATCCCACTGCAGCCCAAAAAACCAGTAGTAATCATAATGCAGCATCAAACCGGGAATAGCAACCATTTGATAAATTGTCTTGTATTTGCCGAGATTGCTCGCATCGATAACAATCCCTTCGGATGACGCAATGGAGCGCAAGCCAGTTACGATCATCTCTCGAGACAGAATTAAAATCACAGCCCAAGCCGGTGCTCGATCGTGGGGAATCAACATGATGAGAGCCGCCATAACAATTAATTTGTCTGCTAGCGGGTCGAGGAACTTGCCGAGGACGGTCACAACACCCCATTTTCGAGCTAGCCAACCGTCAATAAAGTCCGTGACAGCTGCAACCCCAAAGATAGCAGCTGCCCACATACTATTTTCACGGGATGGTGACAGCATAAGCAAAACCACAGCGGGCACAGCCGTAATCCGTGCCAAGGTGATGAGATTGGGGAGATTCAGTCGACCAGTTTTGAGATTCATAGCAAGGTGTCACCAGACTGACGATAATAATCAAAGTAATGCTTGACACGCTGAATGTATTCAATGGTTTCCGTATAAGGCGGAATGCCTCCATAACGTTTCACAGCATTCGGTCCAGCATTATATGCTGCCAGGGCAAGGTCTAGATCTCCATTGAAGGTGTCGAGCATCTGACGCAGGTACCAAGTCCCTCCACGAATATTCTCTGATGGATCAAATGGGTCAATCACGTTTAAATCCCGAGCGGTGTCTGGAATCAACTGCATGAGACCCTGTGCTCCCTTATTTGATACAACATGGGGCTGGTAATTGCTCTCTACCTTGATTACAGCTTTGATTAGCGCCTCATCCAAATTAAATTGTCCTGCATAGCGAATTATTAAATCGCTATATGATACAGAAGAATCAGGCCGATCTACAAAGATTTCTTTGCGATAAAAATTGTAGTAGCCATGCGTCGGTGTATTGGTAAAATGTATTACACCGTCAGCATCCACATAACGATAAATGTCAGCATTGGCTGGTGAAAAACCTGAAAAGAGACACAACAGAGACAGCAATAGTATGTAATTCAAGTGAGAACGTTTCATTAAGTGCGCTCCTTGTCAACTTTTGTATAACTGAAAAACCTTTGTATTTCAACCTATTTAGAACTTGACATGTCAATTCTGCGCCCAGATAATAACATTCCTTCAGTAAGCTTGACATGGAGAAGAGTGCCCATATCCAATCATGAAAAAAAGCTGCTAAGCCTGCTTTTTCAGTGGTTTTTGCAAACCTCAGGCCATCCATTACCATGAAAATCATTACAGACTTTCTCATTGTTGGAAGCGGCATAGCTGGCCTCTCCTATGCCCTCAAAGTTGCAGAACACGGTCGAGTCGCCATCGTTACTAAGCGCGAAGTCTCCACAACAGCTACCAGTCTTGCTCAGGGTGGCATTGCTGCTGTTTCCTCTGACCTCGATTCTTTCGAGCAACATTTTGATGACACCATGACAGCCGGAGTGCAGTTGCCAAATCCTGAGATTGTTCGAATGGTTGTCGAAATGGGTCCGCGCGCCATCGAGGACTTGATCAATTGGGGAGTTAATTTTTCTCGAAACAAAAATGCAGCTTACGATTTGACTCGCGAAGGAGGACACAGCCAAAGGCGTATTTATCACGCGAAAGACGAAACTGGCAAAGAAATTGAACGGGCATTGGTTACAGCCGTTCGGAGTCATCCTAATATTACTCTTTATGAAAACCATATTGCAGTTGATTTGATTACTGAGGCAAAAATGACCAGGCGACGACTTAAACCAGATCGCTGCCTAGGCGTTTATGTTCTGAATCGCGAGACCGGCGAGGTGGAAACATTTGGTGCGACCATCACAGCTTTGGCCACGGGGGGAGCAG
Organism: Deltaproteobacteria bacterium; assembly: GCA_019313185.1. Classification (GTDB taxonomy): domain Bacteria; phylum Desulfobacterota; class Desulfuromonadia; order Desulfuromonadales; family BM103; genus JAFDBS01. Next base: position 14,506 of record JAFDBS010000231.1, read on the forward strand.
GGAAGGTTTATCTGTATACGTGCAATCCAGATGTAGCGACTGGTGATGGTATCGCCATGGCATACCGTGCCGGTGCTACGATTGCCAATATGGAATTTATGCAGTTTCACCCGACCACACTTTACCATCCTCACGCTAAATCGTTCCTCATTTCTGAGGCCGTACGCGGTGAAGGTGCCATTTTACGCCGTCGCAACGGCACGGCTTTCATGGATGGCAAGCATCCTCTCAAGGACCTGGCTCCACGCGATATCGTTGCCAGAGCCATTGACAACGAAATGAAAGTCCATGGTGATGATTTTGTTTGTCTTGATATAACACACAAGGACTCTGCATACATTAAAGATCGCTTTCCACATATTTATGAAACATGCCTTTCCTATGGAATCGACATGACAGTCGAACCGATTCCTGTGGTGCCAGCAGCTCATTATTTGTGTGGTGGCATTAAAGTCGACCCCTTCGGTGAAACTGACATTAACAATCTTTTTGCAATTGGCGAAGTATCGTGTACGGGATTGCATGGAGCAAACCGGCTGGCAAGCAACAGCCTACTCGAAGGGGTGGTTTTTGCAGAGCGTGCGGCCCAAAAGTCGCTCGAAAGAACCAAATCCAAACCTGCCCCCTTTCCTGCTATTGCCCAGTGGGACAGCGGAAGTGCTCGGAACAGCGATGAAGAAGTGATCGTCGCCCACAACTGGGACGAAATTCGGCGCTGCATGTGGAATTATGTTGGCATTGTCCGTTCAGACAAGCGCCTGGTGAGAGCCTTGAGGCGTGTCCAAATGATTCAAGAAGAAATCTCTGATTATTATTGGGATTTCTATATCACATCCGACTTGGTTGAACTCCGCAACATTGCAACCGTGGCGGAATTGATTATTAGATGCGGCCTCAAGCGCAAAGAGAGTCGAGGGTTGCATTATACCATCGACTACCCAGTAACTGATGACGTACATTGGAAAAGAGACACGTTGATCAGAAAAGTTTTTTAGGAGATCCGCATTGACAATTGATGACTATCGCAAAGCAATAAATAAGCTGGACAATGAATTGCTCCGCATATTTAATGAGCGCGCTGAGCTTGCCCTGAAGATTGGCAAAATAAAAAAAGGATTGGGTATACCAGTGTATGACCCTGAGCGAGAAAAGAAGATTTTTGAGACCATGACTACCAACAACCCTGGGCCTCTTGAAAATGAGGCGATTGTCCGCCTCTTCGAACGTGTAATCGATGAATCACGACGTCTAGAGCGTATCCGCACTAAGGGGATATGACATGCTAATCATTATGAAAAAGGGGGCAACCGAAGGCCAACTCCGTCGCATCAAACAGTACCTGGTCGAACATGACTTTGATTTTCATCAATCCACAGGCGCTAACCGAACCATAATAGGAGTAATTGGCGAGACGGAATTAATCGATCGAGTCGAGATTGAACGCCTCGATGGAGTTCATGTTATTTACAAAATCCCCGAGGAAACCTAACCAACTGATGAGGTTATAGCGTTACTTGTGGTGAAAAGA
>JAFDBS010000232.1 GCA_019313185.1 Deltaproteobacteria bacterium
CAAGGGCAGTGCGAATCCCCGCCATCCGAACTCCTCGATCGGTCCCTTTATCGCAGACAGCACTAAAGCAATGAAAAGATCTGGTATAGAATCGAACGGGTAGAAATTTTCAGAAAGAGATCCTTTGAGAAATGCCCCGGCATAGAACACCAAGGGGACGCCAACAACGATGAATAAATACCAACCGGCAGAACATCTCCAGCGGAAAAACTTGGAGAGAAACATTGCCAAACCATTCAAACCACGGAAATAGTAAATTATGCTGAACGCTGCAATTGCAGGTGAGTAAACACATAAGAAGAAAAGTGGATGCTGGCCGGTCAAATTTCCAAAAGTACTTGTCATAAACTCCGGCAGAAAAATAAACAGTGCCAGGATGCTCCACGCTAACCCGAAAGCTATGAATAAGGACGGAAATAACGCAGTAATGGGGATGAGCTTTTGATCGCTTGGGAGTGTTAGTTTTGGCATTTATTAAGTTTCTAGCGCTAGAGGATTACTGAGATCTTTATCGGAAGAAGCACAGTCAATTACAAAAAGGAATTTGTCATTCTAATTCCGCAGCAACAAAGATACAAAAAAAATCTCCAGGCAGGCTGTAATCCAATAAATACCCCCACAACAAAAAGAAAACTGTGGATCAAAGACTTTAATCAGCTTACATATGGATTCTATATGATGCCAAACCTAGCATAACTATAAAATGATTAATTATCATATGATTGCGAAAACTTCGCTAGCTCCGTTCGGTTTGATTTTTCCACATGTTTGGTATTGTAATCCTCCCTTTTTAGCCCCACTGGTTTAGAGACGAATCACCTTTCGAGCTGATTAAAAATTATAAAACCCTCCAGTCGGGCAAAACCTGACTACGCTTGAGTTTTGTGGACACCCAGACCGGCAACATGATAGACATTTTTCGTCCTGTCTTCTTGGTTTTGGTTCCGTGTACAAGTTTCTAACGGAAATCGCAGATAATCCATGAGGCAAGAGGCAGATCTCTTTTTGCCGTCACCTGTCAGCCATGATATCAATTGTTTGAATCAGGGACTTCCTGATCAGGACGATAGGGATGATCCTTCGATGAACTCGGACTCAAAACAATCTTTTCAAATCAATACTTGTATTCCACCAAGCAATTCAATCCCTCAAAAAAACCATAAGTTCATCTAGAAGCAAATCAGGAACTTCTTCAGGAATATAATGGCCACATGGCATCGCCTTGCCACTGACTGTTGTAGCGACTTGTTTCCATTCATCTATTGGGATGAAACAACGCTCAACAATCCCGTGCCCGCCCCACAAAACAAGTAATGGGCAGGTCACTTTACGTCCTTCTCGAATGTCATCTGCTGCATGGTTGAGATCGATGGTTGCTGCCGCTCGATAGTCTTCACAGGTGGCATGGATAGTGGCTGGATCACTAAAGTGGCGAACATATTCAGGCCAAGCGTCAGGCATAAAGGGTTCCAGCCCGGCGAATCTGGTCATATGGTGATGCAAAAACGCTTCCGGGGCTCCTCCTATCAGGGTTTCCGGATAAGGTGCAGCCTGAATCAGAAAAAACCAATGGTAATAGGCCTGCGCAAATGCCATGGTTGTGCCCTCGTACATCGCCTTGGTTGGTGCAATGTCGAGTACGATAAGTTTTTCAACGACTTCAGGGTAATCCGTGGCAAGACGATGGGCTACCCGCCCGCCACGATCATGTCCACACAGGAAGAAGTTATTAAAACCCATTTGTCGCATGACCCCGACCTGGTCATCCGCCATGGCACGTTTGGAGTAATTGCTATGATCTGGCAACCCTGAAGGCTTCGATGAATCACCATAACCACGTAAGTCTGTCGCAATGACAGTAAATGACTGGGCGAGCTTAGGGGCTATCATCCGCCAAATAAGATGTGTTTGGGGAAACCCATGAAGGAGGAGAAGAGGTGGCCCGCTCCCACCCATTACAAGATTGATTTCAATGTCGCCAACCAGTAACTTTTCTCGCTTGAAATCTTCGAACATCTGCAACTCCTAAGATCATTGAACCGAGACGTTCCCTTAATACTACAACGAATAAAGAAATCTATCTGGAAACGGGTGGCCATTTTTCATTAGACTCAAAACTCTTTATAAAACTACCTTTCCAATTTTCTAGGCTTTTAATTGAGTGTTGGTATTTTAAAAAATATAAAATGTTCACCAACTCCAAAATACCCCTAAGGGTGTATCAATAAAGTGTTGGTAAATAAGAATAGGAATCCCTTGTTTGGTAAATGCCGGATAAGGGATTTCCTTGTAACCATCCCTTAAATTAGTACCAGCAATTATGAGACTTCTCAGAACAAAGTAGGAACGACAAAAAAGACCAGCCTGGCCAGCAATCATCGTTTAATTCAGCTTTTCTTACTCGTTATAACATTAATGTGAGAAATAATCTGACAGACTTTCTTACTGCCGCAGTATTCGCACGTAACTTTATTTGGGTCGAATAACGATATTCGCATGAGCAACTCAAAGTCTCGATTGCAATCATCGCAGTGAAATTCGTAGACTGGCATCATTCATCTCCTTGTCCCAAAAGACTAACAGTCCCCATGTCTTTAGTGTTTCAATGTATTGCCCAAGTTCCCATTTTTTAATCAGTGACTTAGACTCACTTTTGATAGAAATATCTTAACCTAATAGTCAGTGATTTCCACATTTCAGATCATTTAAATCTGGAAGTATTATTTTTCAATGATTGCGAGAATAATTGTCTTGCTACTTTGCTCTTGGCCATCACCTGAGTAGTATTTTTTGATTTAAAAACCGTGTTATCGTAGTGTGTTGTGGTAATAATTATTTGTTCTCAAGGGCTGATTGCATGCTATAATTATAGTGAAGATAAGGTCTTTGAAAGAAGAGTTCGAATGTGGCCCGGAGCCGGTTCATCAACATCAATGGTAGAGACTTCGGTTCAGATTTGCGGTGAGCCAGCCCGCCAGCGAGCGGGACGCCTGAAGCAGTCGTCAGAAGTCAAA
>JAFDBS010000233.1 GCA_019313185.1 Deltaproteobacteria bacterium
CTCAGATTGCAGAGCAGACCAAGATTAACTTGAACGGTCTGTACGACGTCAGATTTCAGAGGTCCACCTTGCGCTTTTTGAACTGACTCATCAAAGTGCTTCAAATCATTAAAACCGTCCCTTGAAAAATAATTCCGCCTTTTTAACAGTTTAACGTATTTGCTTAGGCAAAACAACAGGCCTGAAAATTGTTGAACTAGTTAGCAAAGGACTGCTCCAACTGCAACAGAGTTAATTTTTGATCTGCCAGAAGCCGACCCCAACTAGCCAACTTTTCTTGGCGATCAACAATCTCAGGGATGCTCATATGAGAGGAAGAGGACAACACTGCAGTCAAAACAATCTCCTGAAAGGTGGCATTTCGCTCATATAGCCAACCGATCAATTCCGAATCGACTGCCAGTTTGTCCAACAACGCCTTACGAACGACAAACCATGCGACGCTCCTGTCAGTGCCTTCCCCCAACATAGCTGTCAACAATTGAGCATTCAGTGTTTCTGGATCTAGGGACAGTTCATGCAAAACGCTTTGCCAGCTTTGGAGCTTCTGAATTACAGCTAACGTTTCAACAACGGGTTGAAGACTTTTTTGAGACAGTTCATACGCAATCCAAAGTTTGTCATTGTCAACGCCTGTCATTTTTAGCTTGACGATCTGCTTGCGAGAAACGCCAAAGTAACTGGCCATAAAGCGATTTTGGATCGTTGCCAGCAAGTAAGGATCAAACGCCTGGGGATGATCAGAAGAAAATTCTCGTTCTTGAAAACAATGGCACTGGATTGCAGAGTCCGCAAAGGCTGAATAGCCATTCATGACAATGACAGAGGAGAAGATCAAAACCATGATTTTTTTAACAAGCTGACAAGGCACCATGATCCTTAATTATTAACAATTCGTTGACATTGATCTTTGACAGCCGTCAAAAAACTTTACTTATGGGTTGTTTTGATAGCGGGCCAGAAGTTTTTCGCCAAGAGCTGAATGCACCACCTCTTTGAGCGCATCGACAACACGGGGGTCGTAACTGCCAATCGAATCTTCTATAACGGATAGTGTCTCGGACACACTGCGTGCTCCACGGTAAACCCGCGGCTGAACCATCGCACAGAAGCTGTTAACGACGCTCAGAACCCGTGCGGTAAAAACAATGTCATCCCCTTCGAGCCCTTTCGGGTAGCCCCGGCCATCAGGGGTTTCATTCATCTGTGTGATTGCTTCATATATCGGCAGGCCGAAGTCAATGCCTTCAAGTACCTTAGCAGCATGCTCGATATGGCCTTCCATGTGCTTTTTTTCCTCGGCAGTCAAGGGCTCGGCTTTAAAGAGGAGCTTGCGATCCACAAATAATTTGCCGATTTGGCAGAGGTTGGCTGCAGTGTCGATGGTTGCGATTTCAACGTCACTGGCATTGAGGGCCTTGGCCACCTCTACCCCAAGGACGCCCATCAAACGCGAATGGCCGGCCAAGTAAGGGTCCGTCTGTTCAATTGCCCTGACCAGAGCTTCGACAGTTTTATGGGTTGCCTGTTCCTGAAGTCTTTGCACTTCGATCAATTCAGTCACATCGCGAATGACTGAAACAATTCCAGTGACCTTGCCATGATTATCCTTGAGCGGTGCTTTGCAAATTTGCAGATGATGTAAACGAGACTTCAGGTAGACCTTTTCATTGAAGATATATGATTCTTGGGTTGTCAGAACCTGTTGGTCAGAGTATTCCAAACGCTTGGCTGAATCGTAGCCAAACACGGCTTCGTTATCAAGTCCGATCAATTCTTCCGGGTCTCGGTCAACAGCTTTGGCAAAGGCCGGATTGACATACTGAAAACGCCCCTGAAGGTCATAGAGGACAATGTAATCCTCGATATTGTTGTTGATTTGATCAAGCAACTGGCGCTGTTTGTCTATCTCCTGGGCGAGGTGTTCAAAGTGTTTCGCGAGCTTACGCTCTTGGCCACCGATGAAAACGGCCCAAACAGCGCCGAAGGTCACCCCAAAGAAAAGTATCAAAAGAATTGCGATACTGGTGAGCGCTTTCTGTTGCCCTCGCAGCTCTTCTCGCGCAATGCCATAGTCCGCTTCGATAACAATCCACCAATCTGGGCCTGAAATCGGTACACCGATCGAATACACCGTCGCCTCGCCGGCAAGGGCGGGTCGAACGGCAAAGGGCAATCGCTCTTCAGAACCCAAGGGAAGAGGGGACTTGATGGTTTTGAGCTGACCTGGAAGCCAGGGGACCACTTCCTGGTACGACTGGCCAACCTTTTGAACCATTCGGACCCGTTCGCCCTTTTCCATCAGGTCACTTGCGCTGATGGCACTTAATCGGTCGTGAACAATTTTGGCAAGGACCAAGACCGCTACCGGTGCCCGGTCAAGACCGCTGCCCTCGGGTGGGAAAATCGGCAAATAAGCCTCGACAACCAAGCCTTGTTCCGTGTGTTGCAAAGGACCAAACTTTGACTCCTGCTGTTCCAACGCCGATTTAATTATAGCCACCTGATCCGACCGCAATGGCGTTGAGAGGGAGTCGGTAGCAAGATAGACCGTGCCGTTTCGATTGACGACGCGTCCACTCAGGTATCCTGAAATCCGTGTGAATTCAACCAGCAGGTTCTGCATCATTGGCAACTGAGCAGACAACTGGGCAAGCCCTTCGTCGAGAGGCTCTTCTCCCGGCAAAACGCCAGCGACAATCCGTGACACATCATTTTCTACCAAATGGATCTCGGATGCGTACAACTTAAACAGCTCTGAATTGATTACCCGGTTGGCCTGTTCAACTGACCTTTCGATCAACGCTTCAAAAAGCTGGACTTGAGACGCAGCAATCAATTCAAGCCGCTTCTTCAAATTTGCTTCGAAGTTCTTTTCTCTGGCACTGAGACCGTAAGCGACCCATATCAACGCTGCAATTGAAACGACCGCAATTATTCCCAAGCCAATCCAGAAGGCTTTTTTGCGCGGCTCAGGCCGATAGTCGAGTGATCGTTCGGACCCTGGTAGCATCATGTTTGTACCCTTTGGCTGCATTTTCCTGTTTCTCCCGGCAATCTTGCCACGTCTTTACTAATAGATTGTTTGCGGTGAAACATGAGCCCATCGATGGAACTCGTTGACAGAATACTGCGGGATATAATGGTCATACTTTAAATGAGACAACAACAGGTCAGACATGTTGTCGAGAATGTAAATGTCTTCGCCGTAATTGACGGCTAATACCGCGTGCGACATATTTCGAATGCTGTCCTTTAACAAAACAATCCGAAGATCGTCAACGGCAAAACCCAGCTGCTTTAAAGCATAATATTTCGTTATGCTGTAGTCCTCGCAATCGCCTGACAATTTGAGAAATTCTTCAGGCGTTGCCCAATAGTCATTGACACCATAGACATCGATATCAAGTCGATATGGCCAACGGTTGAAAAAACTGTTGACAGTTTTTAATTGTTCATATGGTGGCAGGGTCGCTGTCTGCCTGAGCATTTTTTGCCAGCTCAAAGCGGCAGATGAGCAGTCTTTTTGACAGTCAGCAAACGTTTTCGTCTGCTGATCTGCTGAAGCCATGACCCTCTTCCAATCAGGCAAGGCCTTGAGCGTGCTGCGAAATTCGTGACTTTTGAACAGGCCAGGCCCCGGTTTGATCAGTGAGGCGCTGTCTGCTTTTTCAGAACGAATCGTCGGTTTGGCGGCCGCTTTCGAACTGCACCCGCATATACCGACCAGCAAGCCGAGACTGACTACGGTGACAGCCATGCGAATCCCCAGCATCAGGACCGCTCCCTCAACGCTCTCGCAACGCATTCTGCTTCATTCGCAAGATCGGTTTCAGAAGGTAGGAAAGCACTGACTTCTTGCCTGTCAGGATATCAACGCTTGCCGTCATGCCGGGCATGATAGGCAGGTCCTCGCCGCGGTAAGTCATCGCATTGGTTTTCGTCCGCAATTTAACCCTGTAGAAGCTCTCACCTGAGTCATCTTGAATGGTATCGGCGCTGATCGCCTCGACCACACCTTCAAGGCCACCAAAAATTGCAAAGTCATAAGCTGTGACCTTGACCATCGCTTTCTGACCAGGATGTAAAAAGGCAATGTCGGCAGGCCGTATCCTCGCTTCAATCAGCAACGTATCATCAAGAGGAACGATCTCCATGATTGGCTCACCTGGGCGAAGAACACCGCCAACCGTTGTTACGTTGAGTTGTTTGACGGTTCCCCGAACTGGTGATCGCACATCGGTTCGCGTCACACGGTCTTCACCGGCGGACATGATTTCTCGAAGCGAATTCAATTCACCCCGACGCCGATTCAGTTCATCCAAAGCCTGCGCTTTGAACTCTGCCTTGCGCTGAGCGATTCGCCTGTTGGCTTCTTCGGCAGCTTGCCTGACGCGCGGGATGCCCA
>JAFDBS010000234.1 GCA_019313185.1 Deltaproteobacteria bacterium
GTGCTCCTGAGGAGTTGATTCTTGCCTTGAACACTTTGCAGCAAGGGAAAATATATGTCACCGCAGAGATTACCGATATCGTTCTTGCAAAGCTACAGGGGCACGAAACGGAGCCGAAAGATACGTTTGATTTTGAAGCCATGAGAGAGAATTGGCTCAGGCCGAAATTGCCGGACAGTGTTGTTCACCGCGAGGAATTGCTTGAACGCCTGGAAAGAGGGTGCAACAAGCAATTGACTCTGTTGGTTGCTCCACAAGGTTATGGCAAGACCACCCTGGTCAGCGACTGGCTTGACCAATACCATAAACCTTTCCTCTGGTGGTCATTGGATGCAAAGGATAATGAACTGCAGCGGTTTCTGCTGCACTGGACTCAAGGGACGGGAAAACTGCTTTTGGATGAAGAGAGACATTTGAAAAAAATGTTGAGCGCGGCAAAATTGCCACCTGTTTCAATCCTGGCCGGAGCACTGAGTGCTGAAATTCAAGCTATTTCCAAGAGCAGGATTATCATATTAGACAACTTCTATCATTTGCATGAAAAATCGATTCTGGATCTGCTGAGCCTGGTTATTCAAGGGGGTAATGAGAACAAACATCTGGTGCTGATCTCCCGAAACGACCCGTTTTTACCTCTTGCCCCACTGCGCTCCAATAATGCTCTTCAGGAAATCCGCACGGAGGATATTAAATTCACAACTCAAGAGGTCAAAAAGTTTTTAGAAGACAATCTCGGCCGATCAATTGATGAGGATATGGCGCAGCACTGGGAAGAGCGAACCGAAGGCTGGGTCGCCGGGCTGCAACTGGCCCTGCAAAACCTGAAACAGGACGATTCACAAGGGACGTTAAAAGCAGAAGAAACCGACCAAACTAATTGGCGAGAGGTTTTCACCAACCGTGAATATGATGTGCTTTTGTTGTTAAGCAAACGGTTCCGGGATAAAGAAATAGCAGAGTCTCTCTGCATATCACCTGAGACCGTCAGGTCTCACCTGAAAAATATTTACAGCAAACTTTATGCAACAAATCGCCGCGAAGCAATCGTGAAAGCTGAGCAACTCGGCTATCTGAAGTGAGATGAAGATGAGCTAAACATCTTATGGGTCACAGACTGCCAAAATGTAAAATTCCTTGTTTCAATCCCCTCCAGCCAAGCCAAAGGTTCCTCCCTGATTTTTAACCTGTTTTGTGTCATGGCAGTTTGCACAAAAAAGCTTATTTTTACAATTATACGTGAAATATTTAACCCGGGGTGGAGTTATGGCCAGGTCCGCAAAAAGACGGAACTGCTCGAAGTACAGAACAGCATTTACGAGGTGCATTTGTCGCTGATATCGCTCGGGCTCGGTCTCGAGCATGACGACGAACCCGAGCACTGACCAGAAAAACATTCGAAACCCTCTCACAAGGGGATATCAACCAACAAGGAGAATTAAAACATGCTGAAAAAAACCACGATCTTATACACCATTCTGACCCTTTTAATCTCAACGTTGGCGCTGGCCGATGACGCCATGGAGTTGAAGAAGAAGATCTATTTAGACCAAAAGAAGCTTGTAGTGATGGAAAATGTGGAAATCACCGATCAGGAAGCTGAAAAATTTTGGCCGGTTTTCGAGAAGTACCAACAAGAGATGTTCAAAAATGGTCGGCAGGTCGGCAAATTGATCAGCTCTTATGCTTCTGTATATCAGAACATGAAAGATGAAGAGGCTCTTGAACTGATCGATGGTTATCAGGAGGCTACAAAACAACGTATAGAGACACTCAATCAATATGCCAAAGCCATGAAAAGTGTCTTGCCAGGCAAGAAGGTGTTTCGCTGTATGCAGATCGAATACAAACTGGAAGCCATGGCTCGCTATGAGTTGGCGAAAGAAATCCCTTTGGCTAAATAGGACACATAAAAAGGTACAAAGGAGGAACCATGACTAAACAATTGGGCAGAATATTGCTGGTTAGTTTCTTTATAACTCTTTTAATTACTGGCTTGGCGGGAGCTTATGACTATCCATTTACGGATCCGTTTGTAGCAACTGTGGTTGGGACACCGAGCGAGTTATCTGAAAAGTTGCCGTCAAAGGTACCGGTCAAGGTGGATTCGATACAGATGTTCCCGGATCGCAAAGTACCAGGAAAGTTGTGGAGTTTTTCAGAACTGCGCTACTCCTACACTCGCCAGAGCGGACCAGCTCCATTGATCTTCCTGATTGCCGGGACCGGGGCAAGTTTCAACAGCGCTAAGATGATAGGCATGCAGAAGGCTTTCTACCAAGCCGGCTACCACGTGATTTCACTCACCTCTCCTACACATCCGAACTTCGTGGTCGCTGCATCAACCAGTGGCGTGCCCGGTGACATCGAAGAGGATTCGGCTGACCTTTACAAAGTCATGCAGAAGGTCTGGCAAAAAATTGGCAAGAAGATAGAAGTGACCAACTTCTACCTAACCGGGTATAGCCTGGGCGCAGCAAATTCGGCATTTGTCGCGAAACTTGACGAGCAGGAGAAGGTTTTCAACTTCCGCAAGGTGCTGCTGATCAACCCGCCGGTCAGCCTCTACAACTCAGTGCTGATTCTCGATGCTCTGCTCGAAGAGAATATCCCCGGGGGACTGGACAACTTCAATGCCTTTTATGACAGGCTTATCAATGCTTTCGCTGATGTTTATGCGCATGGTGAAGGTGTCGAGTTTAACAACGATTTTCTTTACAAAGCCTACGAATACCGCAAGCCGACGAGTGATGAACCTCTGAAAGCTTTAATTGGTATGTCGTTCCGTCTTTCGTCGATGAATATGGCGTTCGCCACTGACGTTTTAACCAAAGCGAACTATGTCGTGCCCAAGAACCTGATTATCGGACGGCACGACAACACTCATGTCTATTCGAAGGTACTGTCACGTCTGACTTTCCTTGATTATTTTCACGATGTCCTGCTGCCTTATGCCCAGTCTCAGAACCCACAGGTCACAGAACCCCAAATGATCAAGAAGTTGAGTCTGCGCCGTATCGAGGACTATATACGAACCTCCCCGAAGTTTGGTCTGATACACAACGAGGACGACATCATTCTGTTACCTGGTGAGATCGATTATCTGCGTGGTGTGTTTGGCGAACGGGCAAAAGTCTTCCCGTCCGGTGGCCACTGCGGCAACATGAATTATCCGGACAACGTCGCGGCGATGATTGGCTTTTTCCAAGCGTTCAAGCAATGAAGGAGGGATTGACCATGTTTATGAAGACTGATCATAAAGTGCGATTGTTGTTCGCCGTGTGCTGCACGCTGGTTTTGTTTGTCTCGGGTTGCAGCGTCACACCGAAAGTAGACCCGAACATTGCCTATGAGCCACCAAAGCATCAAGCGGAAGATGTTTTACGGGAAGGTGTGGTGTATGCCTCTGACGTTTATGACCCGTGGGAAGGAATGAACCGGCGGATTTATTCATTCAACTACTATTTTGACAAATTCATTTTTCTTCCGATCGTCAGGACTTACGAGTTCATTACTCCCGACTACGTCGAAGACAGGGTCTCGAACTTTGTCGACAACGTCTTTGAGTTCAACAACTTCACCAATAACCTGCTGCAGTTGAAGTTCAAGCGGACCGGCATCACTTTGGTCCGATTTGTGGTCAACACCACAGTCGGCGTGGCCGGCTTGTGGGATCCGGCGACCGGATGGGGAATGCCGCGCCAGACCGAAGATTTTGGCCAGACGCTTGGACATTACGGTGTAGGGCACGGACCATATATCGTCTTGCCTATACTAGGACCTTCAAACCTGCGTGATACAACTGGTTTCGTTGGAGACACATTGGCGTTTAACAACTTCGGGCCACCTTACTGGGTCGACGATGACGATGTTGCCCTGGCCTTTACCGTTGTCAGTGCCATCGACAAGCGTCATCGCGAATCGTTCCGCTACTACCAATCGGGATCGCCATTCGAGTACGGCATGATTCGCATGCTTTATACATCCAAGCGCGAAATAGAAATTGCCAAATAATTATGTTGAGCCCTTAAAAGAAAAAGAAAGCAAACATGGCGAAAACACTTCCTAGCAAGAAATCATCTCAATGGAAACTGTTTGTAGGAATGTTGATAATTGCATGTCTCGCTGGGTGTGTTGGCATAGGTCCGAAAACAGTATCGCGTGATCGTTTCGATTATGTGACCGCGATCTCGGACTCCTGGAAACGGCAGACCCTCATGAATCTGCTTAAAACCCGTTATGCAGACGCACCCGTCTGGATGGATGTGACTTCGGTGATCAACCAGTATGCCGTAGAGAGCAACGTACAACTGGCCGCGTCCTGGTCGAATCCCCCCTCGGCCAACGCGCAGAACATCGGCGGCAGCACCAAGTACACGGATCGCCCGACCATCACATACTCCCCTCTGAGCGGTGAGAAGTTTACCAAGAGCCTGATGACACCAATCCCTGTGCCGGGCATTCTGTTCCTGCTGCAAAGCGGGTACCCGGCAGACTATATCTTTCGCATCTGCGTACATACGGTTAATGGAATTGAAAACAGTTACGGCAGCGCTCTGACCGGGCGATTCGCAGACCATGACTTTACTGAACTTATCAAATCGATGGCAAAGATACAGAGGGCTGGGGGCCTGGGGATGCGCGTCAAACCGGAAGGCGATGACAAGGCCTTTGTCATGTTCTTCCGCCCACTGACCGATCCAGAAGTCGCCTCAGAACTACACAAAGTCAAAGATTTGCTCGGTTTAAATACAGAGGCCAGGGAATTCAGGGTAAGTTATGGATCTTACTCTGAAGATGATACAGAGATTGCAATCCTGAGTCGCTCCATGTTGCAGGTGATGGTTGATTTTGCCTCTTACATCGAGGTGCCTGATTCGGATGTTGCTGAGGGTCGGGTCTATGCCACACGCACATCTGCCGGGATAGGTAAAGGCAACGAAGTGTCACCGATGGTGAGAGTTCGCAGTGGTCGTGAGGAACCTCGTGAAAGCTATGTCTCAGTTTTTTACAGAGATCACTGGTTTTGGATTGAGGACCGAGACTACAGATCGAAACTCGTTTTCAATTTTCTGATGTACCTGTTCTCGATGACAGAAACCGGTGGACAAGGGGCGGCGCCGATTGTGACAGTACCGACCAACTGATGGCCGCCTGTTAGTCGTTCAGGCACAGGAGTAAATCATGTATGAGAACCTGACTTTTCTGGCCCTGTTCGTTTTTCTCTAAAGTGTTACTTGTGGTCGTCTCGAGCGCACCCTGTTCAGCGGGGCCGTCGCCGGCTTGGTGATGGGTCCTCTGGAATTTGCCTGGTTTGATGGTAAAGTATCGCGAACCGAATTACTGGTGTTTGCGGATTTTGACCTTGCTTTAATACTGAATTTTACGAATTTTTGGTAAATTATTTAAGTTATCTTCATTTCTCTCAGCCTTTCGACAATGGCTGAACGAGTCTGTCCACAATTTGACGAACCCTCTTTCTATTTCAAGGTGGTGGAATGAATCTTTCAAGCAACAATGAACATATGGTGAAGAATATTATTGAGGTAATGATCAAAATTGCCGTTCTGGTGATGCTGGTTGTCCTTTCCTTTAAGCTGATTCAACCCTTCATTATTCCGGTAATATGGGGAAGCATCCTTGCTATCGCTGTTGAGCCTTTCATCTCTCGCGTTGCTCAAACTCTGGGTGGCCGAAAATCGTTGGTATCAATTCTGTTTGTGGTGATCGTACTGGCACTTGTAATCATACCCATGGTTCTAATGGCCATCTCTTCCGTCGAGGTGGTCACTGATCTCACCGATAAAATGCACAACAAGACCCTTGCCATTCCCCCGCCGCCTGCTCGCGTTGCCGATTGGCCATTTATTGGAGACAAAGTCCATCAAATCTGGGCTCTTTTTTCGACAAACCTCGAAATGGCCCTGAAACAGTTTTCACCACAGATTAGAAAATTATCCGGGACAGCTCTCGGTTCTGTGGGAGGAGGATTAACTGGATTGTTGATGGTTATCATCTCGACCTGCATTGCCGGTGTGTTTTTAGCCAAGGCCGAACAATGTGCTGCCATTTCCAAGAAGGTAATCATCCGGCTTACCGGTGAACGCGGAGGAGAAATTACTGACCTGGCAACGAAAACGGTTCGAAGCGTGATGCAAGGCGTGGTCGGTGTCGCCTTTATTCAGGCGGTTCTTTCAGCCATCGGCATGGTTGTCGCCGGTGTTCCCGCCTCTGGGCTGTGGGCTGTTCTGGTTTTGGTCGTCGCGGTTTGCCAATTGCCACCGATATTAATATTGGGGCCAGTGGCATTCTATGTTTTTTCTGTAGCGGAAACAACAGCGGCTGTACTTTTTCTTATCTGGGCCCTGCTGGTCAGTTTCAGTGACGGTTTTTTAAAACCCTTATTGATGGGTCGTGGCGTAGACATTCCGATGCTCGTCATCCTCATCGGAGCTTTGGGTGGTATGATGCTTTCAGGGATTATTGGCCTTTTTGTCGGAGCAGTGGTCCTCGCTATCATGTACACCCTCTTCATGGACTGGCTTGAAGAAGGAGAAACTTGAACTGTTCACCTCTACCTGCAATCAATGCATTCAGAACCATCTTACAGGGAGTCACAGTCCTTCAGGTTTTTGCATAGAAAGTCCTGCAATGTAGGAATTAGAGATTTGGCTTATATCTATTCATTAAGTCGTGGCAACCCAGAAGTCGGGCTTAGATTATCAGCGCTCGCATAAAGGTTCGGAAAACTTGTGTTTTAAATACCAAAACATCATAGTGTCATAATAATGAAAAACCAAGAAGCTGATTTTTACCAAAAACTTAGAGGCAAAATTCGTGTTTGGGCTAAATCGGAAGAAAGGAAAACCCATAAATGGGCAGAATTCCTTCTATACGCCCCAGACTTTTTCCATCTTTTGTGCAAATTGGTTTCAGACGATAGAGTCTCTGTTAAAAATAAAGCAAAACTTGCTGCTGCAATTGCTTATTTCATTTCTCCAGTAGACCTTATACCAGAGGCTGTCGTTGGCCCCGTAGGATATCTTGACGATGTTGCCCTTGCTGCCTATGTTCTAAATGCAATAGTCAATGAAACCGACTCTTCCGTTGTTGAGGAACATTGGGCAGGAGAGAGTGATGTTTTATATCTTATTCAGAAAATACTTGAATTGGCGGACAAAATGGTTGGTAAAAGGCTTTGGGGGAAAATTAAAGCCGTAGCAGGGAAATCAATAAAACGCTAGACCTCCCCCCTAATGTGCACTTGTACATAAATTGTTTACTTATTGAATATTTACTTTGAGTTGTAAGAGTTCAGAAAAGTGGTTGAGGAGTTGCGCCTTGGCTTTTCTTAAAAATTCTCCTCCTGATTTACTAGGTTCAAATTAGACCAACAGAGGTTATTTATCAGGAGCGCTGACTTATAAGATTTAACTAGAAGTGCAATACCATTTTGCAGTCAAATTTTTGCAGATGCAGTATCAATCAGTTCGTTATCATTCTCAACATTACATGGCGTTCACTACTTCAGAGGCGTTTTTTAAGCTTTTTGACATTGCGCTCCCATGTCAAAAAATAAAACTCAGATTTCCAACTCCGGCGAAATTTAGACGATTCAGAAAGTATTAGTTCAATAGCAGCTTGCGCCTTTTGTTTAAGTTCAGGCGAAACTTCCTGAGAGTTTTGCGTTATCCACCTGTCCACCCCCTCAACA
>JAFDBS010000235.1 GCA_019313185.1 Deltaproteobacteria bacterium
CCTGAAGAGATTTTTCGTTAAAACCGAGAAAAACAACCAGAATCAGCAACAAATCTGGTTTGTAATGACCCGGAAAAACTTTTGTCAAAAAGGTTACTTGCAGAACCACTGACAGGATTGCAACGATAATATATAGTAAAAATCTGTTCATTCGTTCTCACCAATCAGGACCAAAACCTCTTCGAGATGTGAGAAGTCGACAGCTGGTCTGACTTGAACAGCTTGGAACAAACCGAAGTCTTTTTGCTCAAAGGCCTCAACCGAGCCAACCGTCAAGCCTTTAGGGAAAACTCCTCCCATACCACTTGTCACAACCCTGTCTCCGAGGACAACTTCTTCCTGACGCAATACAAAATCAAATGTCAACAAATCGCCAGCACCACGGCACACACCTCTGGCTCGGTTTCGTTGAATTAAAGCGGCTAATGCCGAGGAAGCATCCGTAATCAAAAGGACACGGGAATGTTTTGGCCCAACACGGACAATTCGGCCTACCACACCTTCAGCGGCAACCACTGGCAAACCTTCTTTGACACCATCCTTTTCACCTTTGTTGAGCATAATGGTTCGGAGCCAACTCGAGGCATCTTCTGCTATCACCTGCGCAGGTAACGTTGGAATGCCTTGGACCTCCTTAAAATCAAGCAATCGCCGCAAGCGTTGGTTCTCAAGATTAATTTCATCGAGGCGGGCCAAGGCCGCACGGAGTGTGGTATTTTCTTGCATTAGTTTTTTGTTTTCATCAACGGTGTCAATCAGGTAAAGATATTTTCTCCACAAATCTGCAGAATTTGACATCAACGAATCAATATTGTCCAGAATTGGACCACTGACACTGAGAAGAACTTTTTCAAAGAGATTGGTGTGTTCTTTTTCGCGCAAGCTCAAAGAATACCAAAGGAGTGCGACAAGGATAAGAGCCATTCCGAGGAAAAAGCTTCGGTATTTTCGCCACCAATCCATCATAAGCAGTCAACCAAGAAAAAAGAGGGCACATAGGCCCTCTTGTCATTGATAAAATTTATATTCAAGACGGCAGGCCGTGCATTTGGTATTTGGTCATTTCAGGAGGTAACCGTGACTTGTTTCAGTAGGTTAAGTTCGTCAAGAACTTTACCAGAGCCAAGCACCACGCTGGAAAGAGGATCTTCAGCAATCACTACCGGCAAACCAGTTTCTTGACGTAACAGTTGATCGAGGTTGCGCAACAATGCACCGCCTCCTGCCAAAACAATCCCCTTGTCGACAATGTCCGCAGCAAGTTCCGGTGGTGTTCTTTCGAGGGCGATACGGACGGCCTCGACTATCGCATTGATCGGTTCAGACAAAGCTTCACAAATCTCTCTGGAATCGATTTCCAGCGTCTTTGGAATACCGCTGACCAAGTCCCTGCCCTTGACTTCCATAGTCTGCAGATCGTCATCGCTCAACGCGCTACCGATTTGAATTTTAATCTCTTCTGCAGTCCGTTCACCAATCAGCAGGTTATACTTACGTTTCAGGTGTTGGACAAGGACTTCATCCATCTTGTCGCCACCGACTCGAACGCTTTTGGCGTAGACAATACCGGCCAGGGAAATAACCGCAACTTCCGTAGTCCCACCACCGATATCAACGATCATGTTGCCTGAGGCTTCTGTGATTGGCAGACCTGCACCTATAGCCGCCGCCATAGGCTCTTCGATCAGATACACTTCTCGGGCTCCAGCTGATTCCGCAGACTCCTTAACAGCCCTCTTTTCAACTTGAGTTATCCCCGAAGGAACACATATCACTATGCGAGGGCGAACCAAGGCCTTGCGATTATGAATTTTGCGAATGAAATAACGCAGCATTTCCTCGGTGATGTCGAAATCGGCAATCACCCCGTCTTTCATCGGCCGGATAGCAACGATGCTTCCAGGAGTTCGTCCAAGCATGTTCTTTGCTTCTGTCCCAACCGCCAGAACTTTTTTCTGGCCGAGAGAATCCTTTTGCACGGCAACTACAGAAGGTTCACTGACCACAATACCCTTGCCCTTCATATATACCAGTGTGTTGGCCGTCCCTAAATCGATCGCCAGATCATTCGAAAACATGCCGAGTACGGCATTGAATACATTGAACATGTTAGCAACCAGCTCCTTTCCATTCCAAAGTGCTGAGAATTGAGGCGAAAAAATGTTGTTAACACTAGCAAACCCCCTGTCTTATTTCAAGAAAGAAAAGGAATTATCTATTGCATTTGAACCAGTGATTGTCTAACATTCGACCCTATTGTCAAAAGCACTAGACAGCTATTCATATTATGTCACAAGGAGAGTTCACAACCCATGCTTGATTTTGTTCGTAATAAACAGAAATCGATTATTATCAAATTGGCTTTCGCCGTTATTATTTTAAGTTTTGTTATTGGTTATGCAATGCTTGGTGCGCCTGACGGTTCCGACCCGGAAACTTCAGAAGGACTGGCGGCACGCGTTAACCAACGCAACATCTCCTACAACGACTTTCAAATTGCTTACAGCAATCTTTACCAACTCTACCAAAACATTTACAAAGAACAGTTTACCCCCGGATTAGAGCGTCAACTCAAGCTGGCGGACAAAGCGATTAATGGTTTAATCGACCAAGCACTGCTTCAGGATGAGGCAGATCGTATGGGCCTTAAAGTCAGCAAACAAGAACTTATTGACGCAATCGCCCAGGTACAGGCATTTCAGGAAAATGGTCAATTCAATCGGGACCGCTACCTCCAGGTTCTTAGTTATCAGCGTCTCACCACTGAAGAGTTTGAGCAAATGCAACGCGCAGATTTACTCATCAACAAGGTTCGACAATCACTCGAAAAAGACATTTCCGTCATTGAAACCGATATCCAGGAGGAGTATCGCAAACAAAACGATAAAGTCAATTTAGCCTTTGTGCGATTGGCTCCTGAGGGTTTTGAAAAGAATGTTGATGTCACTCCTGAAGCCCTTGAAGCCTACTTTAAAGAAAACCAAGAGACTTTCAGGGTGCCTGACATGGTTGCCTTGCGTTATTTACAATTTGTACCTGAACGCTATCTTCAGGATGTGGTTATCACCGAAGAACAGCAAGAACGCTATTATCGGCGAAACCTAGACAAATTTGATATTCCCGAGCAAGTCAAGGCCTCGCATATACTCATTAAAGCTGACCAAAACATTGATGACAAAACCCGCGAAGAGAAAAGACTCTTCGCGGAAAAGCTGTTAGCCGACATTAAAGGCGGGCAGGATTTTGGCGAATTGGCAAGGGCTTTTTCTGACGATAAAGCTAGCGCCGCAAAGGGAGGAGACCTGGATTATTTTACCAGGAATACAATGGTTCCGGCGTTTGAACAAGCTGCATTTAATATGCAACCCGGTGAACTCAGCGATATCATCGAAACTCAATTTGGTTTCCATATTATCAAGGTTGAAGGATACATTGAACCAGGTATTAAGAAACTTGACGATGTACGCGATGAAGTCGAAAAAGGGTTGCGAGAAGAACTGGCCAGTCAAGTTGCGTTTGAAAAAGCTATGGATGCCTATAATATAAATCGCAAGACAGGAGACCTGGAAGCTGCAGCAGATGCCAACGAATTAGGACTCAAGGAAACTGGTCTCTTTACCAGGGATGGCTATATCGACGGGATCGGTCGGAATGAAGAGATTATTAATGCCGCCTTTCTTTTGAGTGAAAAGGAATTAGCCCGTCCCGTTGTCACAGAGGATGGGGTCTTCCTTTTTGGTCTTAAAGAACGTGTACCCAGCCATATCCCAGAACTGGCTGAAATCGAAGACTTGATTGCAGCGGCCTACAAGCGTGTCGAAGCTGTCAAACTCGCTAGGGTCACTGCAGAAGATATACTGTCTAAACTCAAGGAGGGTGAAAACCTGAAAGCACTTGCTTCCCAGGCTGGCATAGACCTCGAGGAGACCGGTGAATTTACTCGATCTTATAGTCCATTTGTACCACGAATTGGCACCTCTGAAGACCTTGCCGAGGCAGCCTTCACACTGGAGGCTGACAAAACTGTCATTGACGCTGTCTTCGAAATTCAAAATCGCTTTGTCGTTGCTACTGTAAACTCCAGAAACCCTGCCGATCTTAAAGAATTGGATGAAGTCAAACGCAAAGAGTTAGGCGATACCATCCTGGTACGCAAAAAGAATGAGGCAGTTCAACGCTCCTTGGATAAGCTACGCTTAGAATCAACAATCGAGATCGACCCCAGGATTTTAGCTTTGCTTGATGAGGAGAATAACTGATGAGCAAGGTAATAAAGCAGACCAATTGTCCTGACCTCAATCTGGTCAGCCGTGGTAAAGTTCGTGATATTTACGATCTAGGAGAGCACCTTCTCCTGGTCACATCAGATCGAATATCCGCTTTTGACGTCATCATGAACGAAGGGATACCTCTTAAGGGGATGGTACTCAACCAAATTTCAATCTTTTGGTTCAACCAGATGTCAGATATCATTCCCAACCATATTGTGGCTACAGAAGTCAGTGACTTTCCTTCGATTACTCACCCTTATCGTGAACAACTTGAAGGGCGCAGCATGCTGGTCAAAAAAGCCAACCCCTTACCAATTGAATGCATTGTGCGAGGATATGTAGCCGGTTCTGGCTGGAAAGAATATCAAAAGTCTTCCAGCATTTGCGGAATCCCTCTGCCCAATGATTTAAAAGAAAGTGCTCAGCTTCCTGAACCAATTTTCACTCCATCGACCAAAGCCGAAATCGGTGAACATGACGAAAATATTTCTTTTGAGCAAGCGACTGTGTTGTGTGGCCAGGAGTTGGCAGAGAAAGTCAGGGATATTTCTTTGGAGATATATAATAGGGCACGTGACTATGCCAGGGGACGGGGTATTATCATCGCTGACACCAAATTTGAATTTGGAACCTTTAAAGACGGAAAACTTTTATGGATTGATGAGGCGTTATCGCCGGACTCATCGCGTTTTTGGCCCTTGGATCTTTATCAACCAGGAGGTCCTCAACCAAGTTTTGACAAGCAGTTTGTTCGCGATTACTTGGAAACACTCGAGTGGGGGAAAGTCGCCCCGCCTCCTCCTCTCCCTGAGCATATCGTTTTGAAAACCTCTGAAAAATATTTGGAAGCTTTACGGCTGCTCACAGGAATCAAACTTTAAAAGATGTTTCTTTCAACAATCAGGCGATATATAGGCAAACTGTCTCAAGTCACTTATTACATCATTGGGACCTGGCTTTGCCTGGCCAGTTGTGCGGGTCTCAGCGACCCTCGACCAATGGTTTATAAAGACATCCCTGATTATGAGGGAGGCACTCAAAGAGTTCTGACCGTTGTGAACGACCCACGGCCTGTTGAACAAATTATCAAAGATGCGGAAGAACTTGTCATGCTAAAGGCCTATGCAGATGCTGCAGATGAATACGCTTATGTAGTATACAAAGACCCCTCAGTTGGACGATATTATCTACGATATGCAGAGTTGTTAGAACGTATAGACAAAGACAATGCGGCAAGAAAAGTTTACTCGCAGGCTCTCGAGAATGTTCCAGAAGATGACCCAGCAAGAGTCGAAATCATTCACCGTATGGCCCTAATAGATGCAAATCATCTCTTCAAAGTTGAAGAGGCTGAAGAACTCCTCCATTTGTTGCCAAGTGGTAGCATAGAGCGTTACGATCTTGCAGCGTTTCTTTACTATCAGGCGCACCAATATGACTCTGCACTTGAGCTATTGAACAATGCTCTTGAACGGGTGAGGGACGCAGATCAAAAGGCATTGCTGATGTTTCATGCCTCATTGATTTATCATGAACTCGGGGATGTCAAAAACACATTTGGCTCGCTCTACCACGCGATCAACCTGTCAGAACACCTTGGTTTAATCCGAGATATTGAGAACTTCTGGGAGTTGATCAACCAAGACCAACCACTTGGCACTGGGTATCCGGAATAATAGAAACGATAAAGATTCATCAAGTGTGTTTCATGCAGAATGGCCTTATCTTCTGCCTATAAGGTTTTGTTACGCAAGAACAATCCGAACTCCAGTTGATGTTGACTCTGCAAGTTTGTTTGTTTGGCCCTGGTAATCTACAATTAAACAGGAGAGGTGACCGTCCATCGTTCAACTCTAGATTATCCAAAACTCTCAGAAGGCTAGAGTCAATTTTCCCCTCTGGTCACGTCTTGTCTGCCCATAGTGTTTTGACAAACAAGATCAACATTGATTTGATTGATTGAGATGCCATCAAGCACTCCTCACAGTTCAGCACAGAGACGCTCAAAAAATGTTTTTTTGATATTTATTTAGGGCTTTTTGTTTCTCAAGATTACAATTAATTATCTTAAAAACCAAAATTTGCGGCTGGCAGTCATGTCCATACTTGATCGTGTATTCAAATTAAGCGCTCATGGAACAAGCGTCAGGACGGAAATAACCGCTGGGCTCACTACCTTCCTCACGGCCTCCTATATTATTTTTGTAAATCCATCGATTTTGTCAGTGACCGGAATGGATATTGGTGCTTTGACAACCGTCACTTGCTTGGTTGCGGGGTTTGCCACGCTGTTGATGGCAGCAATTGCCAATGCTCCAATAATGATGGCACCAGGAATGGGACTTAATGCATTTTTTACCTATTCATTGGTTCTGGGCGCAGGGATCAGCTGGGAAACAGCTTTAGGGGTTGTTTTTATATCAGGAATCTTATTCGTCTTTTTGACTTTGGCCGGAATTCGCGAACGGATTGTCTATGCGATACCGATCTCTTTGCGACTCGCTACTGCGGCCGGTATTGGACTTTTCATCGCTTTCATTGGCTTGCAAAACCTTGGATTGATTGTTTCTCATGGAAGTGTCTTGGTACAACTTGGCAGCTTCCACCCCACGGTTTTACTTGGCCTTTTCGGCCTTCTTCTGTGTGTGGTACTCGAGGTTTGGCGAATCAAGGGGGCTTTATTGATTACTATTTTGACGATATCGATGATCAGTATCGCCTGCGGCTTCTCTTCAGGGCCAAAAGGTTTTCTCGCTCTGCCACCATCTCCTTATCCGGTTATCTTCAAGCTGGATGTCATCGGGGCTTTGAAAATATCACTCTGGGCAAATATTTTTGCCTTCATGTTCGTTGATTTGTTCGATAGCCTTGGAACTATGCTGGCCGTTTGTCGTGAAGCGGGTATGGTCGATCAAAAAGGGGAGATCCCTGCTTTGCCACGCATGTTGCAAGCTGACGCGTTTGCGACAGTTGGCGGTGCTTTACTAGGAACCAGCACAACGACTACTTACATTGAGTCTGCAAGCGGTATAGCTGAAGGGGGACGCACCGGACTGACAGCAGTCACAACTGCCCTGCTTTTTTTCATTTCAGCTTTTTTCAGTCCTGTGATTGCGTCTGTGCCAACATTTGCAACCGCGCCAGCGTTGATTGTCGTTGGGGTTTTTATGACTCGAGGCATAGGCCAAATCGATTTCTACGACTTCCAGGAAGCTGTTCCTGCTTTTCTGACTTTTAGTCTGATGCCATTGAGTTATTCGATCGCCAACGGACTTGCATTTGGGCTTATTTCATATGTTCTGATTAAAACCTGCCTTGGAAAAGTTTCTGATTGCGACCCTTTCCTCGTTGCAATGGCTTTGTTTGCAGCAATCAGCTTGATATTTTAAGGCAATTGAGTGGCCAAAAAATGATTGACACTCATTTAGGCCTTTGTTATAAGTCTGAACGCTTTGATGATGGGGCTATAGCTCAGCTGGGAGAGCGCTTGAATGGCATTCAAGAGGTCGGCGGTTCGATCCCGCCTAGCTCCACCAAGTAAATTCAAGGACTTATGGCAATTTGCTGTGAGTCCTTTTTCTTTCTCACGCACCCTAGGTAGCCTTTGGGGGAACCTCTTTTTTATTTTCTCCTTTTTTTCTAAATCAATCAGCAATAAACCTTACTCGGTAGTTATTAGAAAACAAACTCCAAACAGTTCCTGCATTTCAAGATTAAGCAGCAGTTACCCCCTCCCGAGAGACTAGAGACCGATTTAAAATTCTACCTGCAGTCTAAGATGCTGGTTGGTGGCCTTTTATATCTTCCTCCTCAATGTTTATAACCTCTCAACCTGGCCGCAACATATTTTTGAAATGGTTTCTTTTTAGTCAGGAAAAACAAAGGATCTTATGTTGGATTCAACTTTGCTTTATAGGCATATAATCCGACAGATTGACTGTGCTGACCAAAATTGTTGTTATAGATAATGATCTTCAGAAGACATTTGAGTTATAAAGGGAACGCTATTTGAAAATATGTTTTATGTGGATTTTTTATAATTCTCAGGTCTCGACTGCCATTTTGTATTCACGGCCCTCTTATTCGATTTTGTTAAATATTTGTTTTGTTCGTTTGACAGTAGGATAAAAGACTTGCTAATTTATTAAAGAGTGTCATGTTGCCTCCTAGGCGACATGCGGGGCCCCACCGGGATGACAGACCTGGCGGGGCCCATTTTTTCCATTTCACATGACATAAATATGCATGTAGAGACTGTATTCCGCTAATGTTGTCTGGGTTAATTTTATCTTCAGTTTGGCCAAGAAGCGTCCCAGAGTATTTTCAAGTGGGGGTTCTATGCACGGAGTATTGCCTTTCGGAACGATGCTATTGATGGTGCTTATGACATCATCCTCTCTCTTCGCCGGAAACTTTGAAGAAGGCCTCAAAGCGGCGCAAGAAAAAGATTATCAAAAGGCTTATAAACTCTGGATCATCGAAGCTGATAAAGGAGACCCCTTTGCTCAATTTAATCTTGGGATCATGTTCGAAAGAGGTGATGGCGTCCCACAAAACTATGAAAAAGCGTTGAATTGGTTCGAAAAATCAGCAGAACTCGGCTATTCACCAGCACAAGTTAATTTAGGAATCATGTTCTTAAACGGCCGAGGAATTCCGCAAAACACCATGGAAGCATTGAAATGGTTTCAAAAGGCAGCTGAAAAAGGGAACGCTGAAGCTCAATACAATCTGGGCAATATGTACCTCATGGGCCAAGGAGTCCCCAAGAGCCTAGAAATGGCTTATGTTTGGTGGTCCTTGGCTTCTGAAAATGGTCATCAAGAAGCCAAGATTAATAAGGACATTGCAGGGGAAAATATGTTGCCCAATCAAATCAAAGAAGCTCAGCAAAAAGCGAGCAAATTGAAATTGAGATTAGGCTATTGAAGAGTTTTAAAACCATAACTTTTAGCTTTGCTTTGCTAGATTTTTTAAACCAGTAATAATCAATCAAAAGCAGTTCATATTGCATTTAATCCGGTGATTATTTTCCATCATTGCGTAAGACAGTTAAAACATTCCCGCTATTTGACAGTTGCTGATTTGCTTTATAGAATTATTTTTGAAACATTTACATGTTTCACTCCTAAGTGCACCAAACCCCGCAAAGTTCGTGGCCTTTGAGGGGTTTGGTGTGTTTAGGGCAAAATTGCTTCATTGCTTACTTTGACTAAA
>JAFDBS010000236.1 GCA_019313185.1 Deltaproteobacteria bacterium
GATGAAATTATGAAATTGAATCGCAACCACCTTCAAGAAGCTGTGAAGCAAGACCTGATTTCCGACAAGCAAGCGGATGCATTGTGGTCTTTTCTCTGTGACCAATGTCAAGACAGGCCGGGGTTTCATTTTACCCATATCCTTTATTATCTGGGTGGATTGATTGCGATTGGTGCCATGAGCTTATTCATGACTCTCGGTTGGGAGAGGTTTGGTGGGTGGGGCTTGCTTTTAATCGCTGTGGGATATGCGTTGATCGGAATTTGGTTGACAGAGTTTTTTCTAAGACGAAAACACCTGTCGATACCAGCAGGGATTGTGGCGACTTTCGTTGTTGTCCTGACACCACTGGCCGTCTACGGTTTGCAAGCGGCAATGGGCTGGTGGGCCGATGGGCGCATCTACAGGGAATATCACACCCACATTGACTGGCGATGGATCTTTATGGAACTGACGACACTAATGGTCGGAGCGATTATGCTCTGGCGTTATCGCCTGCCATTTTTAGTCATGCCCATTGCCGTAACCCTCTGGTATATGAGTATGGATTTGACACCTTTTTTGTTTGGTGAAGCTGACTTGACTTGGGAACTGAGAAAATTGGTGTCACTCTGGTTTGGTTTGCTTATTGTGCTTCTTGCTTTCTGGGTCGATATCCGCTCTCGACATCAAAAGGATTATGCGTTTTGGCTTTATTTATTTGGCGTTGCTGCATTTTGGGGTGGCTTGTCATTCATGGAATCGGATGATGAATTCAGTAAGTTCATATACATGTGTATAAACCTTATGATGATTTGCATTGGGGCAATCTTATCTCGCAAGGTTTTTGTTGTATTCGGTGGGATCGGTTCAGCCTTGTATTTTGGTCACCTGGCTTATGACGTATTCAAAGACAGTGCTGTATTCCCTTTCGTTCTTACCATAATTGGCTTAGGTGTCGTTTTTGTCGGCATAACCTGGCAAAAGCATGAGGCAAAAATCAGCCATAGGCTCCGAAGTATTTTGCCAAACCCGATCAGAGAATTGATAGAACACCGCGACTAATCTCAAAAACTCGGCCATGATGCCAAGTTTGATCCCTTGGACAACAGTTATTTTTTCACTCTCCATTTCATCAGCAACATAAATGCTGTTCCCCTCAAAATCCCTTCACTTGTTTGCCTTAATTTTCCATACTTCAGGCCAATTTTGGACTTTTGAGCTTTCCAAGCTACGTCCAGGGATTTGAAACAGATCCAACCTTATCATTAAAACAAGAAGGCAATAGTCATTAATCAATCCATGATCTAAAGAACACCGACGCGTCAACTCACCTTAGTTGCGGTTTGTGCCCAAAGTGAGTTACCCGGTAGAAAAAAACACCTAAATGTGTCTTTATATAAGACGTAACGTGGCTAACGTGTTCTTCAATGAATTGGTTTCGCAATTCGTGTGTTTTGGCATATAGCAGACTGATGTTATGAGAGTATTCTTCTATCTCTTCCTGTGACCATTTTTTGACTATCATTTGATATCGCCTCTTAATTCAACCTTATAAAGTTAATTATTTGTTCTGGTTAGATTCGTGATTATTCAAAAAGTAGTTCAAATAAATACATAGTCATCTGACTCGACAAAATCGGAAGTAATACTGAGAAACGAGTTTTCCTGCGAATCCTTGACAACCTCAACTTGGTCATGAGCCGAAGAACATATTGTCCCACAGTTTGCACACTCTTGAATTTCCTCGTGAAATTGATATGCATGCAAATCGGTTTCTACACAGAGCACTGCTTTGCAGGTCGGACATATAAAATCAGAATAATCTTTGCGTTTGTTACTAAGCTTGATGATTTTCAACTCTCCTTTTGAAAATGTCCAAATCCCCCCGCAATCACCGCATTCAAGTGCGTCCTGGGAATAACCCTCGGCGTGTAGATCAATTTCAATATGTTGTTTGCTCTGACAAAGTGGGCATTTCATATGTAACTCCTTTTTCAATTGTTTGGTGTTTATCTGATGACTATCTTGCTTAACCTGTCTAAACTATTGATTACCTATTGATAACAGCGGTTGCATTCAAAACTGCTTCACACATGGAATATTCAAGCGACTCACCTTTGCCCGTTGCTAGAAAACCCCCAGTTTTGGGATCGATAATGACATATTCGTATGAACCGTCTTGCGCTCGGCCGCAATAACGGGCAGGGGAACCCAGGCGTGAGAGAAAACTCCAGGCGAGTGTGATGTCTATTTCAGAGACTTGTTCGTCGTTGTGTAGCAATCCAGTCTGTTGAAGCCTGGCCTTCATAAATTCTCACCTCTTTCCATGTAAATGTTTACTTCAATGCATGGTGAATATTGATGGATGACACACATAAACCACAGATAATATAAACAGTAAATATTCACACAAGTGATATTATTACCGGCTTTCCATAGTGATTGTCAACCCCAAATATAAAAAAATGTATCGATATATCAATAAGTTACATGATATTTTGTTTTATTCAGTAGACAAATGGTCTATTTTGGATAATCCATAATTTTTAGAACTGGAATTAAAAGGGGTGTAATAGGTTGATATTTATAACGAGCACAGAATAGAATACTGTTTCACAAATGTGGTTTAATATTACAGATTTTGTTTTCGGGTTGATTAGAGAATTGATAAGCAGTTAGTTTTTTTATTTTTTAAAAGCATGTATGTGTACTATTCTGAGCAATGTTAAAAATAATTCTTAGTATGCAAAGTAAAAAAATATTATCCGTAGATATCATATGATTCCAAGTTTCACTTCAAACAGGCCAAGACTATTTACCCAATCTGTAAGTTAAAGGTTTTCTCAATGACACTCGATTCTGACTTAAAAGATCAACTGCGTCGGGTATTAACCTCAGTTGAGCAGGTTTTGCCACGTCCGATTCCTAAAATTGACTGGTCTCAATGCATGGCCGCCAATTGGCGACAACATAAACTAAACGGCTTCTTTGAAGCACTATCAACGGATGATTCTTTGCATCTCGACACTCTTCTTGGCATAGATCGGCAAAAAACAATTTTAGAGGGGAACACCCTGCAATTTCTGGCCGGTTATCCGGCTAACAACGCTTTGCTGTGGGGGACAAGAGGTACGGGGAAATCTTCGTTGATCAAGGCAATGCTAAATCGCTATTCCAGTAAAGGATTGCGTATCATCCAAGTTGACAAGGATGACCTTCACTCGTTGCCGGAGATTTTTATAAAAATTAAAGATGAACCATATCGGTTCATAATTTTTTGTGACGATTTATCTTTTGATTCGGGGGAAAAAGGATACAAAATTCTTAAAAGCACACTTGACGGATCCATGTATACCTTGCCTAAAAATTCTTTGATCTATGTGACATCCAATCGACGTTACTTAATACCTGAGTATGCAACTGATAACCTCGGCGCAAAAATGGTTAATAATGAGGTTCACCACGGAGAGGGAGTTGAAGAGAAAGTTTCTCTTTCTGACCGTTTTGGATTATGGGTCGCCTTTCATGTTTTTTCTCAGGAGCAATACCTGCAGGTCGTCAAGCAATCAGTGAAGACTCTGTGTGCAGATCACAACATCCAGCCAACCTGGGATCGAGATGTTGAACAAGCCGCCATTGCTTGGGCAAACGAAAAAAGCAAACAATGCGGTCGAACGGCAAATCAATTTGCTCGCCGCTGGGTGGGGCAAAAGTTATTAAATCAAGAACGTTGAGAGGTATTCATCTCAGAAAAAATCTCCATCCAGTCGATTTAAAGCGAGTTGCCTGGTTAAAAACGCACGACCGATTGATTGCTGACTTCGGTTCGTTTTTAACCATCTCAAATTACCATTCAGCTAGCCACGTCAGGCCTGGTCGGCGGAAGCTATTCCAGGAGGCAATCCTAAATGACAGTTTCCAGCCATTCGAACCCATAAGCAGGAACAATAAGATTAAAGGATTTATGATTATTTCCATAAGTATGACTGACTTGCATCTAGACCATATTTCGCTCAGCAGGGGTCCTGCCAACCTCTGCAATCTCTAGCATGCCAGGCATCAGGACAGATTCTCTGCCGTCTGAAATGATTGGTCTTCAACTGGAAATAGTTGCTTTCTTAGTATGAATAAGTTAAGTTCCCGCTTTCAACAAAGGACATCGCTCTGACCACACCTTTGTATCATCCCAGACATTCTCCTGACAGGAACAATAATGACTAAAGAACTCTCGGCCAGATTTGAAGATCTGTCCATATTGCCGGCTTTGCAAAAGGTTATCAAAGAACTTGGGTACGAAACGCCCTCACCAATCCAGGCACAAAGTATTCCGCATCTCCTGGAAGGGCGCGACTTGTTGGGACAGGCCCAGACCGGAACCGGAAAGACGGCTGCATTTGCCTTGCCGCTGCTAAGCCGATTGAATTTAAAGCAAAAAGAACCGCAAATCCTCGTGATGACCCCGACCAGAGAGCTCGCTTTGCAGGTTGCCGAAGCAATGCGGACCTATGCTCGGTATCTGAAAGGCTTTCACGTCCTTCCCGTGTACGGTGGACAAAACATGGGGCATCAGCTGCGACAATTGGCACGAGGTGTTCATGCTATTGTAGGCACGCCCGGACGTATCCAGGATCATCTAGAACGGGGAACTCTGAACCTCGGACAAATCAAGGCGGTTGTCTTGGACGAAGCGGACGAAATGCTGAAGATGGGGTTCATTGATGATGTCGAGCGCATATTGACCCACGCGCCACAGGACCGGCAGACAGCCTTGTTCTCTGCAACCATGCCGAAAGATGTCTTGGCGGTGGCACGGCGACACATGGTTGACCCGTTGGAAATCCACATCAAGACCAAAACCACGACAGTGGAGACCATTAATCAGCGTTATTGGCAAGTAAAGGGTCTGCATAAACTTGATGCATTGACAAGAATTCTCGAAGCGGAAGATACGGATGGAATGATCATCTTCGTTCGCACTAAGACCGCCACGGTCGAACTGTCTGAAAAGCTGGAAGCACGAGGTTTCTCGAGCGCTGCATTGAACGGCGACATGACCCAGGCCATGCGTGAAAAAACCGTCGAACGACTTAAAAATGGTCAACTCGATATCGTGGTTGCCACCGATGTTGCTGCGCGCGGCCTCGATGTAAAAAGGATCAGTCATGTCGTCAACTATGATATCCCCTATGACACGGAATCTTATATTCACAGAATAGGTCGTACTGGCAGGGCTGGCCGGGAAGGCCAGGCCATTCTGTTTGTTGCCCCACGGGAAAAGCGAATGCTTGCCTCCATTGAAAGAGCAACTCGCCAAACTATAACGGCCATGAGCGTGCCGAGTCGCAAGGATATCGCCGATCGTCGAGTGGCACTTTTTAACGAACAGCTGACTGAAGCCATGCAGTCCCAAGATCTCGAGTTCTTCGAAGAGCTGATTGACAACTACCAGCATGAACACAATACAGGCTTGCGCCGGATTGCTGCGACGCTGGCTTTCCTGTTACAGAAAGACAAACCGCTTCAGTCGGACGCCGATTCGACAAGGGAGGTTGACCAACTTGACCTAGAGACAGACGATCACGGTGATGTCAGGGACGAACAAGACTTGATACAGTATCGGATTGAAGTCGGCAGACAGCATGGGGTCGAACCGAGGCATATTGTTGGTGCCATCGCCAACGAGGGGAAGATCAGCAGCAAATCGATTGGGCAGATTCGGATCAATCAAGATTATTGTCTGATTGATTTGCCGGCCAACTTGTCCAATGCGGTCATGAAGCAATTGCAAAATGTCTGGGTTTGCGGCCAAAGGATGCAGATCAGTGTGGCAGACTCAGGCAGCGAAAAGAACTCAAGGCTTAAGCCCAAACGAAGAGTTACTCATAAAAAGTTCAATAAGTACATTAAGAAAAACCTCAAACCGAATCGAAGTCCCAGAAGATAATCGTTTTTCTGTCCATCATAATGTTTAGAAGTACTGATGTTGACTTAGAAATCGAACGGATACCATCTGTTCGTTTTTGTAAGATATTTTGATATATGTTACTGCTCTCTCAATCCTTCTCTTGGAGCTTGCGAGAAAGGTCTTGGCTCTCTAGATCCCCCTTTTCCCCATATACACTCCCGTTTTCATTCCTAAAAATCAATCCCTGACAGACAAAAAAACTATCCTGTCAAATAGCTAATTAAATGATTTTATTAAAGTTCCACTTGACTGAATCAGTTAGCACGACCATTTCACTCTATTGAGATCAGAGTGTTAAAGTAGCAATATAGTGATAAAGTATTTTTAATTTACTTCGTTGCATGAAAACCAAGATGAGCAGAATATACCTGTTTTTTTAAAACCTTGCTTGCTTGGTTCTATTGGGTGGGCTTCAAGTTTTTCTCTTCTAGGCTTAACCCATCAACAATGAAGGGTCAAATTGAGCAATAACACTATTACAACATCATCCATCCGTTTATTAATCAAGGAGGCTTCAGATGGAAAACCATTTTTCTAGCCGACAAGGCTCTTTTGATTTTATAGATCGCTTCATAGACCTATTCCATCACGCTGAACCCCAAGAGAAATCACCTGCAGACAATAAGGCGCGCTCCTTGACTGAAGAATTCGAAACAGCCTTGGTCTCACTCGAACAAACGATAGCAATGCAAAAACATGATATGGAACAAAAAGGTCAAGCGGATTGGAAAAGGTCATTGAAGGCAGAAAGTGAAGAGGTTAAAAAAGCCAGAGAAAGAGAAATCCATTCTAAAATCCGTATGGATATCCTTGCGACTCACTCACGCCTGCAAACAGGGATTACCCCTCATGAATTGGACCTTTTGAATGAATATCTAGATAAAGCCGCTGAGATTTCACTCTCAGGGGAGCAGACGCAAGAAGTCATGCCCAGATGCCGTTTTTCTATTCTTAAACGTATCCATTACGAGTCCGGCGTCTTGGCCCTCCAGGACATGGATGGTTACATGGCAAGTCACGGCGAAACTTGGCCAGCAAGAATCCCCAGAGATCCAACCATTTCAAAGCAGGAAGCCGAGCAAGTCGTTAACCGAAATCTGCTGAGTTTGAGAAGAAATTTTATAAACTACACAATTCACCAAAGTTCCCGTTTAATTGTTGGGATAATTGAGGCGTGGAAATCCGATTACCCAGAAGTCGATTCCCCTCTATGGAAATCAGTGGTATTAGAGGCCGTTGCTACTGCGCTTAGGGCCAAATTAATGCACACTTTCACATCTCGGCTTCGACACGATCGAGCTTATATTGAAAATAAAGCGAAAGAATTAATTGGCGCAAAATTATCTGAACTTAACCGCACATTACAGGGAGGGTTGACTTCTTTAAATGATGCGCACCGGGTTGTTTCCAGCTCCTTGAAGATTTTAGATGAAATAATTCCTAGTCTTGCATGGAAACATTTGCAAGAGGTCTTTCCCGAAGCAAAGCCAACAGAAAAAGGGCATTGAGAAATCTATTTATTATGGGCTCTGGTATCGAAATAAGCTGATTTTGAGTGAAGCAACGAACAGCCTTCAAGAAGAAATGTCTAGACCGTTTCTTGTGGGCGGTTATGCGGACGTACTGCCTAAATTAGTCGACACATCTGTTCCGCAGAGGGCTCCAAGGTATTTGGCCGTATCACAAGCTACGAAATCAGCCACGATGTCTCTTGAGCTGGGAAGAAAAATATCGTTCTAGCACTCCAGTGGCAAGGGTAGACTGGCGGTGAGTTGCGGTCCTATCTTTTGGGTCGATATCGATTCGTGCGCGGAGAACACATTGAACTAAGTCATCTGTTCAGGTGTAGTGAAATTCGTGAACGTCACCCTATATTTATCCCAGATTTTATAAATTCTCACAACATCGGTCCAATTCAAAATGTCTTGAATCTTTGACTTATGCCCAGCCATTCTTCAATTAGCGACACCCATTACGATTAACCGATCTGACGTTTGTCTGATGGCCTCCCACTGTGATCCCGTCGATGTAACAATAAGATTTAAAATGACAGACCTCGATCGTCAGTAGAACTTACTCTCTCCGTTCAAGTATTCAGCGATTGAAAACATAACGGGCTTGGTGTTTTGCCAGTTATTTTTGTTCGACCCTCTTGCCAGGTTCAACTTTAGTGTTAAGTTATATAACGAAAAAATATACGTTTTCCCAGGCTCACTAAATGAGCAGAAACCAATGGGTTAAAATAACTATGACAAGGAGAGTAAGATGGTCAGAAAGATGAGTTTGATGGTGATGTTAGGGTCATTCCTGTTCACGTTGAGCGTTGCCCAAACCATGGCATTGGAGGAGGTTGTCACAA
>JAFDBS010000237.1 GCA_019313185.1 Deltaproteobacteria bacterium
CTGTGCAGAAACCCTGTTACCGCTCGATGGCATGGTTGTATGTTATAGGTTTACGCCTTGAAGATATCAGGCCGCATTGGGCACTGGTTTTTTCATTGCATAAGACGCATAAAGTTCCATGCCATCCCGGCCCAAATATCGCCGCAGAGTTTTACGATCGGCCGCATCAAGGTTTACCAGGACCAAACTATCAACGACGTTACTGAATTCCGGATCAAGGTTAAATGCCAAGACTTTCCCACCAAGGTTAAGGTAATGTCTCAGCAAGACTGGAAGCCCTTTGCCATCATTCTCAATGCCTGCCAGTAACATGTCGACCATTTCAAGACTCTGCTTACAGCTCCAAATTAGTTTGTCTGAGCACCCCTTGATTTTTGGGCTTCTAATAGCAACAGGCTGTCGTGGTTCAACAAATTTCGCTAGATCTGTCGCCATTACCTGGCTATGTAGCGTGCTGGTTATCAACTGCCGTGAAAAACTTGTGTAGGACTGTGAAATGCTGACCGGACCAAACAGAACCCGGTACTTCGGATTTCGGACTAAAAACCGCCCTATCCCCTGCCACAGGAGCAATAATGCAGAAAAGCTTTTTTGGTATTCGGCACGGACAAATGATCGTCCAAGCTCCAAGGCTGGGCCGACGCTTTCAAACAGTTCTTTTTGATAGTGAAAAAGCGTGTTGGTATAGAGGCCATCAAAGCCCTTTTGACCCAGGATTTCGTCTGTTAAACCGAGGCGGTAGGCCCCAACAATCTCCTTTTTTTTGGTATTCCAGACGAACAGATGCATATAGTGTTCGTCAAAACGGTCTAAATCGATACTTCGCCCTGTCCCTTCACCACTCTGCCGAAAAGTCAGTTCACGCAACCGTCCTATCTCGTGGATGATCAATGGAGACTGTTCGGCGCGGATACAAAAAACATGACTCGAGCCGTTTGATAACAACAAACTTTCCTTGGCCAATGTATCCACTGCTTGCGTTAAAGTCTCGGCCCGAATCGGGGGCACCACAGGAATGCAATCATTTGAGTCGTTGCTTGGTCCAGTTGTCAAATGATTGTTAGCCTTCTTGAAACTGGCCAGATCATCGCCAAGCAGATACGTTTTTAAACGCAGACATTCCATTTGTTCTTCGACAGGACCGATTTTTTGCAAATGCTTTGCTGAGATTCGAGAACCCACAATCGCTTCGACTTGAGCGCCCTTTTTATTCAAAAGCTCACGGGCGAGAAGTAATGTGCGCAATCGAGGGTGGACGAACCCAGCGGCCTGAAAACCGAGACCGTTGTTACCCGGGAAATATACTGGGACAACATCTGCCTGGCTGCGAGCGATCAACCGCCCCACGCCTAACTTCCAGACCGGATCAATCACGCCGCGACAACGCAGGTGGAAATGAGCCACTCCCCCTGCTGGGAAAACCACCAATGAGCCTCCTGTTTCAAGCCACTGATAGCCTTGGCGCAGGGCAATTATATTGTTGCGCTGTGAATACTTCGTTTCATATGGATCGATAGGTAACAAAACATTCTGCAATTCCGGTATGCGCGACAAGAAGGGGTTTGCTAAGATTTTGATGTCTTGTCTGGTGCGCATAAGATGTGCAATCAGAACCAACCCCTCTACTCCTCCAAATGGATGATTGGCGACCACAATCATTGCACCGGTTTGTGGAACCTGACCTTGTACGACTTCGGTGACATTCCAATTCACTTCAAGCTGAGCTAATGCTCTTTCAGCAAAGGTCCCAACGTCATGGGTGACATCAATCTGGTGGTAAAGCCGACTGCACTTTTTAAAACCAAGCGCTGAATTTAAAGGACGTCTGAGCATTTTCAGCCATGGTTGAGAATGAGGTAGGCTCGGGCTAAAATCAACCAAATTGGGTTTGATACACAAAGCCATGCTAAAGTCTCCTTGCAAAGTCATTTGTCAAGAGACTTAGCTGCTCGACGTTAAGCAGGGATTAATGTTCGATTAAATCTTTGTAGTGACCATACAAAGCAACCCCTTAACGCCTCTTGTACTTACAATTGGACCTGTCAACTTAGGCAAACCTGACTGCAACAATAGAATATACGAGATTTTTTGAGCGCAGTTGCCGTTGATGACTTTCCCCTCACTTATTTCGTTTAAACAAGGTTCGAACAGCCTCCCAAAAAAACTTTATGTTGAAATTTAGCTCCAGACGCTTTTGCTAACGGCTTAAACTCATATAAAATCCAATGCTGTCGCAATAAATGCAATTTTGCATAGTTGGGATTATCCTCAAAGTGAAGCCATGGAATGGGGTATTAGTGAAAGTCCAAAATCCTACAACATATCGCATCAAACATTCCCGCTAAACGTTAACCATTTTTTTTCCAAAAATTAAAAAAGATCTAACTCGTTTCAGCCAATTTAGTTTCAATAATTTCAACAGAACCTAACTTTTCAAGCAACTCTCTAGAAGTATGGCGATATTCATCTGGACATGGGTAGTCAGCGCTTCGCTGATATTGGCTGGACACGCTTTTTGGGCCATCATCCTGGACAAGCGACTTCAGTTTGGCATTTGGACGCGAATTGCCCTGTCTTTTTTTTGCATACTCGGCCCTGTCGGAGTTCTTCTGGAGGTCATGTTATTAATCCAAATCTTTCGAGATATTTTTCGCCAATGTAGTTTTCTGGACGAAACGTCGATACCAAAATCATTAAATCGAAATGAGCGGCCATCACTCGTCCGATCCGAGCAGAAAAAGGACTTGAAGGAATCGATTTGAAGACTTGTCGCACAGTTTTTCTGGCGGTGTTGTTAACTTTCCCCTTGCTGATCGACAACACCTGTGCTGAAACGATTGAGAACATTTCCTCAGCAACAGAAATACGTCAATACATTGAAGTCACTGGCAATAGCAAAAAGATCTTTCAATGGACTCTGGACAATAGCGAAGATTGGATTCTAACGTCTCAAGACAAACAAGAAGTGCACCGCACTTGGCTAGCTCGAGACCTCTCAACAAAGCGTTGGCATCTAAAGCGTTTGAGCGAAGACACCGAAACGTGGGCCTGGAGAGATTCGAACATTCTGTATATCGAGGGCACCCTCAATGGCAAACGGTTCGACCGGTTTCATCCACTGGATGATAGGCCTTGGTACCAAGCGCTTTCAATCTCATTACAAAAGCTGATCGAGGGTTCAAAGGATAATCTCAGCTTTTGGATCTTGCATCCTGGAAATCTTGACCTGCATTCCATGCAGGTCAGCAAAATAGAAAAACTTTCCCTCGAATTTTATGAACACCAAATTCCGGCCTGGCAGGTAGAAATTCGTCTGACCGGTTGGAAAGCTTACCTTTGGCATGCAAATTACTGGTTCAGTGTTGACGATGGGCGTTTCTTGAAGTACGAAGCAGTCAGCGGGCCGCCGGGCTCACCGGTCACCAAAATCA
Organism: Deltaproteobacteria bacterium; assembly: GCA_019313185.1. Lineage (GTDB taxonomy): Bacteria > Desulfobacterota > Desulfuromonadia > Desulfuromonadales > BM103 > JAFDBS01. The sequence continues at coordinate 3,432 of JAFDBS010000237.1, forward strand.
TGTTGTCAGAGGCCTATTTATCAACAAACTAACCCCTTGTATCAGAAAATACTAAAAACAGTCGACCAGGCGGAGATCAATTTGGCCGAAAGAGGGCTATGTATCCGATGCAAGACTAAATTGCTGGCTAAATTTGGGAAGCTTTTTTAGGATATTCATAGTAGAGCATCACCCCTGAGTTGAGTTTAATTTCTTTCCAGCGAGAGCATTTAAATTCAAGCTTAACAGCTCCGCAGGTCACAACATTTGCTAGGCCGCAGGGTGCCAGTTGATTGGCCAGTTCCGTTAAGCCGGGGTTGTGGCCAACCAAGATTACAGTTTGCCAGATGTCTCTAAGGTCCTGAATGATATTAAGCAAGGTGGTCACATCAGCTTCATAGATATTTGGAACAAAGGTAATCATCTCATCGGAACAGTTTAATGCTGGCGCAACCAGATAAGCTGTCTTGCGGGCTCTCATTGCCGGGCTGGCAAGAATGATCTGGGGACGTTCCCCCATTGCAGCAAGGCGTTGGCCCATCAAGGGCGCATTCTCTTTGCCACGTTTATTCAGCGGCCGGTCAAAATCGTCCAGGCTTGGATCTTTCCAACTGGATTTGGCATGTCGCAACAAAATCAAGTGCTTCATTCACTCTCCCCAAATGAACCTTGCACCCTTTGTAAATCATTTGGCAGGTCCTTCAAAAGCCTGGCCAAACCACTGTCTCGCACCAGTTCGGCAGCTTGATTCCATAAAACCCATTGCCGACTTCGAAAAGACCGTTCCGGCCATTGGTCAGCAAGTCTATCCACAGCCAACAAGTAAACTTGAACTTCACAGGTTCCTCCCCATTTCCGGTACTGATAGGTGCCCACTGATTCGGGATAAATCTGCCCATGCAGACCAGCTTCTTCCCAAGCCTCTTGACATGCAGAGGACAAATGAGTCATGTGAGGTTCAACAACGCCTTTCGGGATTACCCAGTGCTTGCGACGCCGACTGGTGATCAGAAGAACTTCCGGTCCCTGCAAGCTGGCACGATAGGGGATCACCCCCGATTGCCGAAAATACCAGTCTGGCACGTTCCCCATAGCAAGTATGACCTCATCAGATTGGAGTTATTCGTTTCAATGCTTACTTTATCATCTTTTTTGACATTGCTTGAAAAGCCGTCAGCCGGCCTTACCCAATGCCAGCAAATGACATCTGTCACCTTTGGGGCTGTAGTGCCGAGAAAGCCAACTGCTCAGCCCATCCAAACCTGGGAAGAGAACACGCTCGGTGATGTTGGACTGGTCAAGTTTGTCTCGAATTTCCCATTTTAAACACGCGGGAATGATAATCTTGTACCACAAATCAGGATACTGACGAAGCCAGTCGTTTAGAACTTGCTGCGGGTTAGGCATAATTGAGAAGAATGCAAACTGATTGACAATACGATCATCAATTGAGGGCGGTTCGAAAAACGCCACATAGTCACGATCGGCAAGAGAATCAAGCTCTTGAAAGTTGGGGACTGTTTCAGAAAGCATTTCGACTGTAAAAACATTGGCCCCCTCAGCCTCAAGCTTGTGTTTAAGCCGCTCAGGCAACAGCTGATGGGCTTTGAGATAATTAACCGCCCAAACCACGCCATCACAGTCGTATTTGTCGAGTTTTGTCGTGGCAAAATGCAATGCAACCAGAGGGGAATATGTCCAATCGAGTAAACGGGTCGGCAGCCCATAATGTTGGGCTACTGTTAACCAATGCCAAAAAGAATCTTTCTCGACAACACGACGGTGGGCATATTTTTTGAAATTTCTTAGCAGGTGACGTTCAAGATCTACATAGGGGCCGCCAAGTCTGGCTAACGTAGTTTTCAATTCGTATTGTTCAGTCGACAAACCTCGATAGGCATGGCGCGACCGGTATCGGCCTAACTCAGGCTCCCAAGAATCGGTAAATAACGCCTCCTGAAGCTCGGTCCAGGTGTTGACACGAAGCTCATTCACAACAATCTCCATACATATGTGTAGCTTTTTAAACTGGGGCAAATCCGTAGGGCCACGGTTAAGGATATGTTATTTTTCCATTAGAGGAAAGGAATGTCGGACCAAGTTGAATATGGATGTTCGGTAAGGTATGCGTTGAAAAATCGCTTGTCACCCGTTACCTCACGGTCGATCCAGGGCGGGTTTTCTATTGACTGGCCCAGGTTGTCAAGTTCGACTTCGGCAATGGCAAGCCCGGCATTCTCACCCAAAAAAACATCCAATTCCCAAGTTAGGCCAGCATAGTCTAGCCGATATCGAATTTTTTCTATTTGGCTTTTAATGCAAAGCTGATCAAGCAGTTGCTCGGCATCATCTTGGGGAATCGGATATTCAAACTCTGTGCGACTGGCACCTTGGGATCTTCCTTTGATTGTCAAGGTTGCCTCATCTCCAGCAATCCGAACGCGAACCGACCGCTCTGGATCCGTTGATAAATAGCCCTGCCGGTAACGGGTTCCATGCATACCCGCCCAAGGTTTACCCCTAACAAGGAATTTACGTTCGATTTCAATAGCCATCTCAGAAGCCTTGGAGACGTTGATGAATTTCTTGCCAGAGTGAGTCATAAGCTATTTTGGAACGGCTTTTCGTAACATAGCTACCCAATGGTGCCCGGTGCAGACCCATCTGTTCGACATCACTTGAATAGGGTATCTCTGTTTCTAGCACATTGAAATATTGTTTTGGTAACTCATCGACAATTTGCTGATGGAGTTTTTTCCGACGGTCAACCATAGAAAAAAATGGCATAATTCGCAAAGACTCTAGCTCTTTCTGCTTTTGGAATCGAAGCAATTGTTGAAGAGTGCGCAATGAAAGCGTGGTCGGTATCATTGGCACCAGCAACGCATCCGCCGCTTGAAATACTGCTTCCGAAACCAACGAGATACTGGGTGGACAATCCAAAATGATATAATCATAGTCAGTTTCAAGTGGCTTGAGAAGTTTCCCTAATTGTCGGGTCGGTTTCTTCTGATCATCCAGCAACAGATCGAGATGGCGATAGGAAAAGTCTGCCGGCAGCAGATCGAGGTTTTCAAAATCAGTCCCCTTTATCAAAACATCAAGTTCGTGCTTGCCTTTTATCAAGCCTTTGCTGCCACCTTTGAGTTTTGGTTTAATCCGAAAGTAGAAGGATGCTGCCCCTTGAGGATCAAGATCCCAAACCAACGTCGGATAACCCTCGCTAGCGGCCATCCAAGAAAGGTTAACGGCGGCAGCGGTTTTACCAACACCACCCTTAATGTTGTAAGTCGCTAGTATTTTCACTGAAGTCCCTTATCTGCCTCGAAGGTTGAACAGCTCAGAACATAGCTTCCTGTTTTTTGGCCTTGCAAAACTGGCAAATCGATCCGCGAACTTCTGTCGCTCGGCTTGTTGTCCTTGATGAAGGTTATCGATCAGGACTCCCATGGCCATAAAGACTTCACCTGGGAGATCTGCCTCGTCCGACTTCATTTGATGGCCAAACCCTCTCAGGGCATCGGCTTGCACTTCGAGATCTTGAAAATCGCCGAGGTTATCTTGTAAAAGTTTCAGGGCTTTGATCAGAGCCCTGATTTTTCCTTCTGGGTAGAGTGTCTGGAAAAACTCCATGAGGTAGCGTAATTTTTTGCATGTAATACGCAATTCGTGTAGCGCTTCTGCCGCTGAGTTTACATTGATGGCCTCGCCCTCACGAAGCACTTGTTTGTAAGTTTTCCAGATTTGCCGGTTGGCAATGTTCAAAATCGGCTTGGACGCTTTGTCCGACCAACTCAAGTAATCGAGATCCTTTTCCAGAAACATGCGCCAGTCGTGACATAGATGCTTGAATCTTGCAGAGTCGAGCAATTTGGCCAATTGGCGCTGTTCAATTTTTTGATGCCGCTCCAAGTAATCCTTGAGCGGGTCAAGGTCGTCTTGCATCGAGTTGGGTAGAGCTTCACGGTAAACCGGCAACTTTAATAGATAAACATCGAGATCCCGAGTCGAACCGGTAATCTGCCCAAGCCATTTGAAACCGGGGCGAAACCGATTGAGAGCATCAGCCGGGAGCACTCCTTTGACTTGGCTGAACAGGCTCCGTGTCCGGCGAACTGCCACACGGAAGTCGTGAAGAAATTCAGAGTCATAATCGGCCCGGGCACCTTCAAGATTACGCTCCAATGTCTCAAGCAGGTTCAACAATATGCGTCGAACGGCTTCCCCTGCAGGCAGTTCAGGAGACAAATCAACTTTGATTTTTCCTGTATAATCACCTGCCCGTCGGCCAATTATCGACAAAGCCTCATCAAGCAGAGGCACGGCCGGTTCCAAACGTAAAACGTGCTCAAGTACCGTTTGCGCTTTCAGAACCGGTTTGATATACCCTTTGACCGGCTCAAGATTAAAACGCGGGGGCAGAGTTCCTGTTATGCTGTTCCCATTGCCATGCACACAACCCAGTTCAACGCTGAGGCGTAAAACAGTTTTGAGCTGCTTGTCTAAAACGGCTGCCCGGTAAACCTGTGATTTCATCTTCACAAGTGGCAGGAGAGCCCTCATCTCCAATAAAGGGACAAGCCTTTGGCGCATAGGCCCTTCCGGCAAGTCTCTGGGAAATCGAGGGACCTTAGCCATCAACATTCCCATCAGCTGGTTGTCGGTCAATCTTAGCCATTTACTCCGCGTACGGCCATGCTCCTGTTCCTGGACCAACATTCCACCATCTTGATATAACCTCCAGTCAAAAGAATCGAAAAACACCCGCTCTACCATAATCGGGAGACCTATCTGAAGTTGACCCAAATCACGAAAAGAGTGAAGCGCCTCAATCGGATCAGTCTCATCGTTAAGGTAATAATGGCAAGTCACGTTAGTCACATTTGTCTGGCTTTTAGCGAAGATTGCGTTTCCCGAAACTCTTGGCTTTACGCCTACGAAGCCGTTTGGCATCCTGACTTCGCTTTTCGGCCTGTTCGATCTGGACTTCCTGACTGCTTAGGGAGTTACCATTTTCAACGGGTTGCCGCTGGACATAGGTACCATTGGATTGCATCTCCCAAGCACTTCGCTGATCGCTGAGTTGGATCTCAAGCATATCGAGCAGATCTTGACGGAGCTGTCTTGACTCAATCGGTGTCACGACTTCCACTCGATTCTCTAAATTGCGGCGCATTGCATCGGCCGAACCCATATAATACTCCTCGTCGCCTCCGTTTTGAAAGTAATAGACCCTTGCGTGCTCCAGGAAACGACCAACAATCGAAATCACGCGCATGCTTTCTGAAATGCCTTGCACACCAGGCCTGACCCTGCAACTATCACGGACGATCAGATCGACCTGAACCCCTGCCATTGATGCTTGGTAAAGAGAACGGCAGATATCAGGGTCTTCTAAGGCGTTCATTTTGAAGATGATTCGGCCTGGCTTTTCGTTTGAGTGCTCATTAATTTCCCGTTCTGTCTTGCTAATTAGTGCCTTTTTTAAATGTTTAGGTGCCGGCAACAATTTATTGTAATTGCGTTTAGGCGTATAACCGGTCGTGAGGTAATTGAAGAGTTCGGTTGCATCTTGACCAATGTCTTTATCATAAACGAAAAGGCCGAGGTCGCTATAGAGCCGAGCAGTGACAGGATGATAGTTGCCGGTCCCGATATGCACATAGCGCCTCAGCCCCTTGTAGTCCTGTCGCAGC
>JAFDBS010000238.1 GCA_019313185.1 Deltaproteobacteria bacterium
CGTGCCATAACATCCGGACGATCCGGGTAGTAAGTAATCTTGCGAAACCCCTGGGCTTCGCATTGGGTGCAATACACCTGATTCGACCGATATAGGCCTTCAAGGGCGGTATTGTCATCTGGGTTGACGATCACATTTATGAGCAGTTCGAACTTCGCCGGGACATCCGCAATGGTCAGGCCTTCGTTGTCTAAAGTGTAAGCACCTTGATCTAACAAATGCCCATCCAGTGCAATATCCACAAGTTCAAGATTGCGCCCGTCAAGCTTTAATTCTCTAGGAGCCTGAGGGTAAACAGGGTTAGCAGACAGGCGTAATCGACTGCCTACTTTGGTTGTTTTCGGCTCGAGCTCAAAACAGAGTTGAATTTCCTCGACGAGAAAGGCTGGGGGCTGGTATGCCTGCAGGTGAACGGCCTGAAGTTGATGGGGCATTGGACAAACATCTCCTTATAGAAGTTTGCCAGCAGAAGCTGGTCGAAATTGGCTGCTGTGCGGAAGCAACATAACGCAAAACATCTCCAGTTAAAAGATCAAACCTGACAGAGAGATACTAGCTCCGGAACAAACTTCGATCGATTCTCTTGCCAAACCACGGCTGAAGAGACTTGGCAAGGGGCGAGCATGGTGCGATGTGTGCAGAACCCTTCTGCCCAATAATTGTAATGCTTCCAAAAACAAACCCTCTAGGTTTGGATGCCCAAACTTCTCACCAATCTCGCTCCTGCCGTGCCTTCTAGAAAGCGCAATTCGTCGCACTGGCATGTCCTGCTCCGTTCTCGAGCCTGTTCTATTGACACCTTCCAAGACCAGGTTCACAATGAGCTGAATGTATTCGTTCGGGTGGGAACTTCATGCTGTATACACCGTCATTCTGGGCGATGGCCGTTGCAAACCTGGCTCACACAGCAAGCTTTAGCGCTATGTTTTTGCTCCCCTTGTATGTTTTGGACCAGGGCGGCGACCAAAAAGATATCGGTTTGGTGATGGGGCTGTTTGCTTTGTCGTCAGCAGCATGCCGTCCATGGATTTCAGAGATGATCGACCGGCTTGGCCGAAAACGAAGCTACAGCATTGGGTGTTTAATCATGGTCGTGATGCCGTTGCTCTATCTGAGTCTCGACAACCCATTGGCCATGACCTACCAGGTCTTCCTGAGCGGGAGAGTCGTCCATGGTGTCGGCATGGCAATCTGCTTTACCGGGGTTTTCACCTATATGGCTGACATTGTCCCGAAAGAACGTTTTAATGAGGGCATTGGCATGTTTGGCATTTCCGGTCTGATTGGCATTGCCGTAGGCCCTTTAATCGCCGAAACAGTTCTCCGCCAATTCGGCTACTCCGGTTTTTTCGTGACAATCAGTGGACTGGCTTTGACAGCCCTACTGGTCCACCAACCCCTTAGCGAGAGTTTTCCAAGACATAAACGACAGCGCGGCCCGTCATTTTTTAGCTTACTGGGTCTTCACAAGTTTCAATTGGTGGCTTTGCTCTGCCTCTTGTTCGGTTTGGGCCTTGCCGGAACAGGTAACTTTGTTGCGCCGCTTGCCGAACAACGTCACCTTGGCCTTATTTCTTTTTACTACCTCAGCTATGCATCCGGAGCGGTCCTGACCCGAGTTTTCGTCAGTCGTTTAGCGGACCGCTTCGGCGAGCGCAAAATTCTCCCTTACGGCCTTTGCTTGTATGCGGGAGGGCTTTTTTTGCTGCCGCTGACCTATCATCAGCCTGTTCTCGGCCTAGCCGGCCTTTTAGCAGGGGCAGGCCACGGGGTGCTTTTCCCTACGCTTAATTCCATCGCCGTACGTGCCGAGCCTCAAGAAAACCGCGGGAAAGCTACAGGAATTTTTACTGGCTGTATTGACACAGGGGCCTTTGCAGGATCAATTGTCTTGGGTTATATTGGCAATTGGTTTGATCTTGATATTGTTTTTGTTACGGCCGGTCTCGGATTGACCGCTGGCCTGATGTTGTTTCGTTCTCCACCATTGAAAGTCAACCCATGACACCTAAAAAAACTTGCACCGCATTCTTCAGCGGTTCCTCGTACCACAGCCCAAATCACCCCGTCAGTCCGCTTGCCCGCATGTCTCCAAGCTTGGCGTTCTATCTCAAGGCCTTTCGGATCGTTTGGCGGAGCAGTCGCCGGGCCATGAGTGGCAACTACGATGATGTGGCCTGGCATGACAGCAGTGTCCAGATTGTCAAAGCCCTTGAGTCTGTCGGCTGCCACCTGCATGTGACGGGCATGGAACATTTGAATAATCCTCAAGGTCCCTGTGTGTTTGTTGGCAATCACATGAGCACCCTTGAAACGTTCGTCCTGCCGTCACTGATCATGCCCCACGGATTTAACCTGACCTACGTCGTCAAACGTAGCCTCAATGATTACCCGGTTTTCAAGCATGTGATGCGGAGTCGCAATCCTGTCGTTGTCGACCGAACCAATCCACGTGATGACTTGAAAGTCGTACTGGAAGAAGGGGCCAAGCGTTTAGCTGAGGGCACGTCATTGATCATTTTCCCTCAACATACCCGCAGCGTTGATTTTAACCCCGAACAATTCAACTCTATTGCTGTCAAGCTGGCTCGCAAAGCCGGGGTTCCTGTTCTCCCTGTAGCACTCCTCTCCTGGGCCTGGTCAACTGGAAAGTGGCTCAAGGACTATGGGCCGATCATTCCGTCCCGCACAATTTATTTTAGTTTTGGCGAGCCAATGACCGTCACCGGGCGGGGCAATGAAGCACAGGCGTCGATCATTCAGTATATTGAAAACAAACTCGCTCTCTGGCGCTCGAATCTCCAGCAGCCATGACGCCCTGTTTCAGCGGTTGTCCGAGAAAGAAAACGCAGACTGAGATCATTATGAAGACATGCTACTTGCTTGCTGTCTGCCACGCGTTAGTTCTGGTTGAGGTTCCTCCGACTCCTTGACGCTTCATCTGACGATCACTATATTGATTTTGCCGTTATCCCTGTTGACAAAGGACCAGCCATGGCCAAGGACTATTACGCCGTTCTCGGTATCGATAAAGGCGCTACTGGAGAAGACATCAAAAAAGCGTACCGTAAGCTTGCCCTGAAATATCATC
>JAFDBS010000239.1 GCA_019313185.1 Deltaproteobacteria bacterium
GCATCAATATAATTGACACACCCGGACATGTCGATTTCACGATCGAAGTCGAACGTTCTCTGCGTGTTCTTGATGGCGCTGTCGCAGTTTTCTGTTCAGTCGGCGGCGTAGAGCCACAATCTGAGACCGTATGGCGTCAAGCAGACAAGTACGGCGTTCCTCGTATTGCCTTCATTAACAAGATGGATCGTGTCGGGGCTGATTTTAATCGTGGCCTGAAGATGATGCGTGACCGTCTTGGAGCCAATCCGGTTCCACTGCAAATTCCCATCGGACAAGAAGACCTTTTCAGGGGTGTGATCGATCTCGTGGAGATGCGAGCCATCGTTTGGGACGACGAATCCCTGGGCGCGAAATATGAAGTGATTGACATCCCGGACGAACTGCAGGCTGACGCCGAGGCCGCCCGCGAAGTGATGCTTGAAGAAATTTGCGCGAATCACGAAGAGCTGATGGACAAGTATCTCGGCGGTGAAGAACTCAGCGTTGCGGAAATCAAGGCGGGAATTCGTCATGCGACGTCCGAACTACAGATTAATCCGGTGCTGTGTGGGTCAGCGTTCAAAAACAAAGGGGTGCAAACGCTGCTCGATGCGGTGATCGATTATATGCCGTCACCTTTGGATGTTCCGCCTATCAAAGGCATTAACCCTGACACCGATGAGGAATTGACGCGTCCTGCCGATGACAACGGGCCTTTTTCCTCTTTGGCGTTCAAGGTGATGACGGACCCATTTGTAGGACAACTGACTTTTTTCCGCGTTTACTCAGGTGTCGCCGAATCAGGGACACATGTTCTTAATACGACCAAGGGAAAAAAGGAACGCTTTGGTCGTCTTCTCAAGATGCACGCCAACAAACGTGAAGAAATTAAACAGGTATATTCCGGGGATATCGCTGCGGCAGTCGGCCTGAAATTCACCTCGACAGGTGATACGCTATGCGATGATAAGAATGTCTGCTTACTCGAGAAAATGGAGTTCCCCGAGCCGGTCATCCATATCGCAATCGAGCCCAAAACCAAAAGTGATCAGGAAAAAATGGGCCTCGCGCTTGGTAAGCTTGTTCAAGAGGATCCGTCGCTTCGGGTTCACACTGACCAGGAAACTGGCCAGGTGATTATTTCCGGCATGGGCGAGCTTCACCTGGAAGTAATCGTCGATCGTCTGAAGAGAGAATTTAAGGTTGAAGCAAACATAGGGGCCCCTCAGGTTGCCTACCGCGAAACGATTACCAAGTCCGTTGAGGTCCAGGGTAAGTTTGTTCGCCAGTCGGGCGGGCGTGGTCAATACGGCGACTGTTGGCTTCGTATCGAACCGCTTGAGCCGGGCAGCGGTTTTGAGTTTGTCGATGAAATCAAAGGTGGAGTGATCCCTCGGGAGTACATTCCTGCCGTTGGAGCCGGCGCTGAAGAGGCGGCACAGAATGGTGTCATTGCCGGGTTTCCCATGGTGGACATAAAGGTCACCTGTTATGACGGGTCGTATCATGACGTTGACTCGTCCGAGATGGCGTTTAAGATTGCCGGATCCATGGGTTTCAAAGATGGCGCAGCGAAGGCAAAACCAGTCCTCTTGGAACCAATCATGTCTGTCGAAGTCGTTCTTCCGGAAGAATATTTAGGTGAGGTCATGGGAGATCTGAACAGCCGCCGTGGTCGCGTCGCTGGCATGGAGGCACGTGGTTCGGCCCAAGTGGTTGCGGCCAATGTGCCCTTGGCCAGCATGTTCGGGTATGCAACTGATCTGCGAAGTGCAACCCAGGGCCGCGCGACCTATACCATGACATTTGATCATTATGAGCAAGTTCCCAAGGCCATTGCTGAAGAGATCACAAGCAAAGGTAAGGGTTAAGTACGAGTAAGGTTTACTGCGAAACAGAAAGAGTCAAGGAGAGTCACAATGGCCAAGGCGAAATTTGAGAGAACAAAACCCCATGTCAACATCGGCACGATTGGTCACGTAGACCATGGCAAGACGACGTTGACCGCGGCGATCACCAAGGTTTTGGCATCAAAGGGCAGCGCAGAGTTCCAGGCGTTCGATCAGATTGACAATGCGCCGGAAGAGCGCGAGCGTGGGATCACGATTGCCACGGCTCATGTGGAATATGAGACCGAAAATCGTCATTATGCGCACGTTGACTGCCCGGGCCATGCTGACTACGTCAAGAACATGATTACCGGTGCGGCGCAGATGGACGGGGCGATTTTGGTGGTTTCGGCTGCTGACGGCCCGATGCCCCAGACCCGTGAGCATATATTGTTGGCCCGTCAGGTTGGTGTGCCGGCTATGGTCGTCTTTTTGAATAAGGCGGACATGGTCGACGACGAGGAATTGATGGAGCTGGTGGAGCTGGAGATTCGCGAATTGCTTTCGTCGTATGAGTTTCCCGGTGATGACATTCCGATCATTCCTGGCAGTGCGTTGAAGGCGCTGGAGTGTGGTTGTGGTAACGAAGGGTGTGCCGCCTGCGATCCGATTTTGAATTTGATGGCTGCTGTGGATGATTACATTCCGGAGCCGGAGCGGGCGATTGACAGGGATTTCCTGATGCCGGTCGAAGACGTTTTTTCGATTTCCGGTCGTGGCACGGTAGCCACCGGTCGCGTGGAGCGAGGGATTATCAAGGTTGGCGATGACGTTGAGATCGTTGGGATGAAAGACACGACCAAGACGGTTGTCACCGGCGTTGAGATGTTCCGCAAGCTGCTTGACCAGGGTCAGGCGGGGGACAACTGTGGCATCTTGCTGCGTGGCGTGAAGCGTGAAGACATTGAGCGTGGCCAGGTGTTGGCGAAGCCGGGGAGCATTACCCCGCACACCAAGTTCAGTGCCGAGGCCTATGTGTTGACCAAGGAAGAGGGTGGTCGTCATACGCCGTTCTTCAAAGGGTATCGTCCGCAGTTTTATTTCCGGACAACGGACGTGACCGGGATTGTCGAGTTGCCGGAGGGGACCGAGATGGTCATGCCCGGCGACAACATTGCCATGACGATTGATTTGATCACGCCGATCGCGATGGATGAAGGTCTGCGGTTTGCGATCCGTGAAGGCGGCCGGACTGTTGGCGCCGGTGTCGTCAGCAAAATTATCGAATAAAGCAA
>JAFDBS010000240.1 GCA_019313185.1 Deltaproteobacteria bacterium
ACAACTCAGGTCCTGCTTGAACTGCATAATCGTGAAGGACAGCGTTATGTCCATCCCCTCAAGGTTTGGGAACGGCACTCTCCAACGATGTTCCTGCCCGACAGACAGATGGGTGAAAACTTCATCCCCCTTGCCAACAGTCTGGAAGCAACTGACCTGCTAGCAAGAGTCTATCGCCAAGACCAGGTGGCTGGGAGCCGTCGACTTGACCATTGGCACCGGCTCTTTCTTCAAGCAGAAGAACTGAACACTGCAGAGACCGCTGAAGAGAATCAAAGCAAAATGGTGCAACACCTTTGTCGGCACTTGATTGGTCGGGAAGACAATATTCTAGAACTGGCCAGACGTTACTTTACACTTGATGACCTACTTTCTTATAAGGCGCGCATGATCGGCACCGGATTCATCGGTGGCAAAGCTGTCGGCATGCTGCTGGCAAGACGCATCCTCGAAGCCGAACCTGACAGCGATTGGACAGACTGCCTGGAGCAGCACGACTCATTCTTTGTCGGCTCGAATGTTTATTATTCCTATATTGTCAACAACGGCTGGTGGGAACTTTACGCGGAGCAAAAAACTCCCGCAGGATATTTCAAGGCAGGAGCTCAACTCCATGAAAAAATGCTATCCGGAACCTTTCCGGAGCAACTGCGCGAAGATTTCCAGAGCATGCTTGATTATTATGGCCAGTACCCAATCATTGTCCGCTCAAGTTCACTTTTGGAAGACAGTTTCGGCAGTGCTTTTGCCGGAAAGTACGATAGTTTCTTCTGCGCCAATCAAGGGTCACCGGAAGATCGCTACGCCGTCTTTGAGGATGCAGTGCGTAAAATCTTTGCCAGCACCATGAGTGAGGACGCACTGACCTATCGAAAACAACGAGGTCTCGACCAGCAAGTGGAGCAAATGGGACTCCTCGTACAGAGAGTCTCCGGTGCGTACCAAAAGCAGTATTATTTTCCGGAGTTGGCCGGTGTCGGTATCTCATACAATACGTTTGTCTGGGACAAGCAGATGGATCCAAGAGCGGGTATGCTACGCTTAGTATTGGGGTTGGGAACCCGTGCTGTGGACCGGGTAGAGGGGGATTACCCACGCATCGTAGCTCTGGATGAACCAATGAAGCTGCCCCTAAAGGGCTACGAAGATATCCGGCGATTTTCTCAAAAGGATGTTGACCTGGTCAATATTGACGACAATGATTTGCAGTCTTTGCCGCTGTTCAAACTAATAGGTGAAGGAGTAGAGCTCAATCTCGAACGTTACGGTGTGCCTGACCGGGAGACCATGACCCGTTTGCGGGAGCGCGGAAGGCTTGGCCAACAGGTTTGGCTGTTGACTTTTGAGCACCTGCTGACCAAAACTGATTTCCCAGCAAAAATGCAACGTCTGCTCAAGACTCTCGAGAAAGCTTACCAGTACCCGGTCGATATAGAATTCACAGTCAACAACAACTCCGAAGGAACTGCCAAAATCAACTTACTGCAATGTCGTCCGCTCCAGACGAAGGGGCTGAAAAAACGTGTCAACATTCCCGAACAGGTTCCGGAGGAAAAAGTTTTCTTCAGTGCCAGTGGCGGGTTCATGGGTGGTAATACAGCTTTGCCAATCAAACGGGTGATCTGGGTTGATGCCAAGCAATACTCTCGTCTGTCTCTTTCTGAAAAACATGAGGTTGCCCGCCTGATCGGGCGCCTCAATCGACGGATCAAGGACCGCGAACATCAACCGACTCTATTGTTGGGGCCGGGACGATGGGGGACCTCGACACCATCACTGGGTGTTCCTGTGAAATTTTCAGAAATTAACAACATGGCCGCTATCGGAGAAATTGCTTTTAAAGAAGGCAACCTGATGCCGGAACTCTCTTTTGGCTCACATTTTTTCCAGGACCTAGTCGAGGCAGACATCTTCTACCTGTCACTCTTTCCTGACACGTTCCCATGTGAGCTTAACAGCGAATGGCTGTATCAGAGCAGCAACGCGTTGGAAGGATTGATGCCAAGTAGCAGTCATTTCAAGCCTGTTGTGAAGATCATTGATTTGCAAGACAAGAACCTGATGCTGTTGGCCGATGTGGTTCTACAGCAACTTCTCTGCTTCTGGGATGAAGCACTATAGGACCAATGCATTCACCTTAAGGCTCAATGTTTTGCTTTTGAAAAAAAATTGAAGCAATAATTAATGTATTGGGCACTGCCATATTTTAAAAGTCACGACTGAGAGAGCAGATTAAAGCCTGCAACAGATTCCTGGATTGCAGGATTTTCAGTAAATTTCTTTAGATCTCCTACAATCAATCACGAAAGATTGCAGGATAATAGATATGACGGTCCAATCAAAATTTAGTGGACCGTATTTTATGTTTACCCAACCTTGCGAATAATCAATTTTTCTAAAATTGACATCTCTTTAAGTTGTGAAATAATTTTAATATAGAGAAGCCCGATAAAGCCAAACCTGTTGTAAAACAGGGTCGGAAAGCGGCGGGTCTTTAGAAAGATGGCCGAGCTGCCGAAGGACTTAAACCTTTCGGTGTTGTTCGGCTTTTTAGTTGAG
>JAFDBS010000241.1 GCA_019313185.1 Deltaproteobacteria bacterium
TGACAGCGAGAGAGGAAGAGATCGATAGGGTCCTTGGCCTATCCCTTGGCGCCGATGATTATGTGGTCAAACCGTTTAGCCCCCGTGAGGTTGTGGAGAGAGTCAAGGCGATACTTCGCCGTACAAACAAGAAACCTGAGCGGCAACTCTGCTTCAAACATGGTGGTCTTGAGCTCGATTTTGCCAAACGCAAGGTTAATTTGGATGGACAGATTGTCGATTTAACCGCAGTTGAATATAAAATTCTTCATGCTTTGATGAGCATGCCGGGCAAAGTGTTCTCACGAGACGACCTGCTTAACCATATCTATAACCACGGTGAAGCCGTGATTGACAGTGTTGTTGACGTACATATTGGACATTTGAGGCAAAAGCTTGGCGATGATCCATCTGCCCCTCGATTTATCGAAACAGTCCGTGGTTTTGGCTATCGTTTTGTTGAAGGGGACGACGAATGAAGATGCGCCTGCATTGGAAATTAATGTTCGCCACAACTGTTCCTGTGATCGTAGTAACCATTGGCATTATCTGGCTGGCTTTTGATGAATTGGCCGCCGACTACTTCATGGTTTTGATGGATAAGTACATGGTCTCGCCTACGGAGACACACCGTGCTTTTTTGGCTGCAGTGCATCGCTACCTGCTTTGGGCAAGCTTGGTTGCATTGGTCTTGGCGTTTTGTTTGAGTTATCTGTTGACTCGACGGGTACTTCGCCCTTTGGTGCAAATGAGCAAGGCCAGTCGAGAGATTGCTGCAGGCAATTTCTCAACCCGAATTGATACCCCTCACGCTGATGAGATTGGCGAACTCGGTTCCGCATTCAACCGAATGATCGACAGCCTAGAAAAACTGGAAAGGCTGCGGAAGACAATGGTTGCCGATGTTGCCCATGAACTCCGTACACCTTTAACTAACTTACGTGGCTACCTAGAAGGATTGAGTGATGGCATCATCCCCCCTGACAAGGCAACCCTTGAAATGGTTCAGCAGGAAAACTTGCGCCTTGTCAGTTTAGTCGAAGAATTGGGACAACTGGCCAAGGCAGATGCCGCACTGGCTTACCTTAATCGACAGCCCGTTGATCTAAAGAGATGTCTTACTGAGATCTTAAGCCTCTACAAGTTGAAATTCGAAGAAAAGCACATCAGCTTGACCACGCAATTGACCGGACAGCCAATTGTTGATGCTGATCAAGATAAGCTTTTGCAGGCGATTCGCAATCTGGTTGAAAATTGCTGGAAGTACACATCAGAAGGGGGCAGCGTGAAGATTTCCTGCTCGGTTTCAGAACATGCTGTCCGAGCTGAATTTGCTAATAGTGGTCCAGGCATTGATGAAAAAGATATCCCACTCATTTTTGAACGATTTTTTCGTGCTGATCAATCCCGCTCACGAGATGCCGGCGGAGCAGGGATCGGATTGTCGATTGTTAAACAATTGATAGAAGCCCATGGTGGTAATGTTGGCGCAGATTGCAATGAAGGTAAAACCCTTATCTGGTTTGAACTCCCGATAAAGTCTTAATTGGCTCCCCTCTCCAAAACTTTAACAAATCTTTACAAACCCTTTTTCAGAGGTTTACAGCAGTTAGTTATTATGCATGCACGTTGCAAATATTTGAACACCAGGATGGGAGTAATGCAATTATCCGTATATGCGCCGACACCCCTAATGTCTGAGTTGCTGTTTGCGCTGACCGTCACTGCAACGATGCTCAGTGGGACGACCAAAACGACTTGCGCAGCCATTTGCGTTGATTTTGAGGAACGTATTTTGAGTGGTCGGGTTTCATGTCTTTTGAGCGGGATTGAAACAGTCCGCGTGACGCGAATCGGGTAGGGTATGTTCTGCAGGCCGTCTCGGTGAGACAAATTGAAACGTGGCCAAAGCAGGCCGATACACATCAAGGTCATGGCCCATTCGACTGGTGCTCAATCGAAGAAGGAGAAATCACGATGAAACGACGTAAATTCCTCAATCGGATGTTTGTGTTGACAACCGGCGCAACGTTTGCTCTGCCGGTGCTTAATATCTTTGGCTCAAAATTAATAAACACACGTGTTCCGACCCGAGCCTTTGCTGCAGAGCAAATTAAAGTTTTTTCGGTCAAAGATGGAACATATTCGATGAACGACAAAACAGTGAAAAGCCCGGATGAATGGCGAGAGATTTTAACCTCAGAACAGTACTACATTCTTCGGGAAAAAGGAACAGAACGGCCTTTTTCTGGCAAATACAACAGTCATTATGAAGACGGTATTTACCAATGTGCCGGTTGCGGCCTTGATCTGTATTCGTCCAGAGACAAGTATAACTCAGGTACGGGTTGGCCAAGTTTTAGTGCACCGGTGGCACCTGAAAATATCTCAACAAAAGAAGATCATAGTTTTTTGATGCGTCGCACCGAATTGCTTTGCGCCCGTTGCGACGGTCATCTCGGACATGTCTTTGACGATGGTCCAGAACCGACTGGCTTGCGTCATTGTATCAATTCGGTGTCCTTGAGCTTTGTTGGCAGAAAATAAGGAGCATTCAGATGAAAACCTTTTTCCGTATAGTCGCCTGCCTGACTATCGTTGCCGTTACGATTGTAACAGCACCAGCAGATGACAAGAACGAAATATTGAAAACTGGGCAGAATAAGACAGCCAAAGCAATATTTGCCGGCGGATGTTTCTGGTGCATGGAACCGCCTTTTGAAAAACTAGATGGAGTTTACTCAGTTGTTTCCGGATACATTGGTGGGCAGACAGAAAAGCCGACCTATGACGAAGTGTCTTCGGGAGGGACGGGGCATGCTGAGGCCATTGAAATTACCTACGACACCAATAAAGTCACCTATGCACAATTGCTGGAGGTCTTTTGGATGAACGTTGATCCGACTGATGAGGGAGGGCAATTCGTTGATCGTGGGAACCAATATCGCACTGGAATATTTTATCTCAATGAGAAGCAGAAGCACCAAGCACAGGTTTCTAAAGACAAGCTTCAGGATTCAGGGCGTTATAATAAACCAATTGTTACCGAAATTGTTGCTGCCACCACCTTCTATCCGGCCGAAAACTATCATCAGGACTACTATGAAAAGAACCCAGTCCGATACAAATTCTATCGTTATCAATCCGGTCGTGATTCTTATATAAAACGAATATGGGGAGAAAACTAGGACATCAAGGCATGATATGTTATGGAAGGACGTCAAATGAAACATTTAAACTTAGCAAAGGAACCCAGGTAGAAAAGGATTAGAGCTTGACCATGAACTAAAGCGCACATTAAAAAATGCGACGACACTTATACTAGATCTGGCAGTCATTTAACAATTTTATCGAACTTTAGAACCTGGTAAATGGCTTTTACCTAGAAGTCGGTACTTACTTCATCCTGTTGTAACTTTTTTTGTTATTTGGTGTATTGAGTGATGGACTGATAATGTGACGGACTTGTGGTATTGATCTACATGGCCTAAGGTAATAGGAGACGAAGCCTATATCTTTATGCCAGTCCAACGAACGGTACTTGACCATGACCATTGCTTTTCTGCAGTTTCTCTTCATCCCACTGGCTTTCGCTTGTGCTGCCTATTACGTAGCCAATGGAAAATACCGTAACCCTTACATCTGGTTTTGTATAGGCTTTTTGACTGGTCCAATTGCCTCGGTTCTTCTCCTCATCATGAAACAGCGGCCAGGTCCTGATCATGGCTACCATTAACCAGCAAGAATCTTCTAAGGGACGCCATTTAAAGCAAGCCATTCTACGAAAAATCCTATGCCGACCTTTTTGAGTCTCAACAATCTCGGCTTGTGAA
>JAFDBS010000242.1 GCA_019313185.1 Deltaproteobacteria bacterium
GCCGGAGTATTTCTCCCTGCTCACCATGTTCCGTCGGCACAACGATGCGTATTTCAAGTCCATCGAACCGTTGAGCAATGGTGAGGTCCTTCACGAGGCGCTGTCCATTGTCAATCACCTGGCACCCCAGCGAACAATCTTAAGGTCCAACCACGTTTCAAATATTTTGAACCTGAAAGGGAGTTACCCGAAGGATCGGCAAAAAATCATCGAACAGGCCGAGGCCGCGCTATCTGAGGGCAGGGCGCATCCCGAATGGTTCAACCTGGTGCCTGATTATCAAGAGGCGTATTTTTAAACCGGCCCGGATTGCACGGAGGTCAAATCCTGGTCTGCGCCCGGTGTCCGAGTTCAGAACGTTTGTCGCTGACACCTGTTCATGAGCTTTAACTGCCCCAACCCCTCGGTTAGGAAAATCCAGGGACAGGGCGTTTGTTCGGATCGGCCGTTTCGTCACTGAATGCCCAGATGCTGATCTGTTCCGATTCCGAGGATTAAAGGTTTTGCGCTGAACTAGAGGCCCCGCAGCTGGTCGGACAATGCGCCGACGGCGATCGCAAACCGGCTTGACCGGTTCCATTTCAGCAGCACCCGAAAGTTGTCATAGACCAGATAGGCTCGCCCGTTTGTTCCATCTGGCATGATCAGTGATGCCTGCAGGTCGCGCTTGGGCAACGCCCGGCCATTGATGCGTCTTACCCCCAAGGCCTGCCAACGGGACAATGGGTGCCTGGTCTCAAGTCCAACGAGGGCGTGATCGAAGTTTTGCGGCAGGACAACCTCTCGACCCCAGGTTTGATCGTACCGCCATCCCGCCTTGGCAAGATAATTGGCAATGGATCCCAGGACATCGGGCACAGAACGCCAAAGATTGATCGATCCACTGGAATCTTCATCGACGGCGTAATGACGAACACTTGACGGCATGAATTGGCATTGCCCCATAGCCCCGGCCCATGAACCCCGCATGGTGTGCTGTGGAACGATCCCATCGTCGATCAAGCGCAGCGCTTCGATCAGTTCCTTGCGGAAATAGCCGGAGCGGCGTCCATCGTAGGCCAGTGTCGCCAACGACTGGAGAACGGGATATGTCCCGGTATGCTCTCCGTAATGTGACTCGACGCCCCACAAGGCAACGAGATACCGCCTCTGCACTTGATATGTGCGCTCAACCCGGCCAAGCCATGTCGGATACCGCCGCATCATCCTTCGCCCGGATTTGATGCGCTGACTGCTGACCCGGCTGGCAAGGTAGTCATCGACCGACTGGGTCATCTCAGGCTGTGAGCTGTCGCGTTCAATGACCTCGGCGAGGGGGACCTTGATCTCCGAGAAGCCCTGTTCCAGGGTCTTCTTTGAAAGGCCCTGGCTGTGGGCGTCCGACTGGAATGCCTTGAGCCAGGCTAAAAACGCCGCATCGTTTTGTTCTGCAATGCTGAAGACGGGCAAGGCGAGGCCAAGCGCGAGACTGATCAAAAACGGTAGGCGATAATATTTCATCTGGCAAGGCTAGCAGGTCAATGTTAAGCATGTGTTAACGGTTAAAAATTTAGCAGAATGGGCTAACGTGGTCATGTGTTTTTTTCGGGCCCAGCCGGTGGCGATCTGTCAGGTGTTTGATCTGTTGCCACAACCTGGTGCAATTCAGCCCTGACCCGCGGCAGACTCTCCGGGTAATGTTTTCGCACGAAATCAATCAGCCGTTCGCGAATTGCGCACCTCAGTGTCCAGGCCTGCCCGGAATCGCTTGCGCTGACCAATGCGCGCAACTCGACCGCCTGAGCTGTCGCCCCTGTGACCGCAATTTCGGCGACTCGCCCATCCCATTCTTGCAGGGTTTGAACGTACCGTTGCAATTCTTTCCTGATCGCATCAACTGGAATGCGGTAGTCGACATAGAGAAATACCGTCCCCAAAATGTCCGCCGAAACCCGGGTCCAGTTCTGGAACGGTTTTTCAAGGAAATGCGTCACGGGGACAACGAGCCGCCGCTGGTCCCAAATGCGGACCACCACGTAGGTCAGGGTGATTTCCTCAATCCGACCCCACTCCCCTTCGACGATCACGACATCATCGATCCGGATCGGCTGGGTGACGGCAATCTGCAGGCCGGCAAACAGCGTTGCAATGCTGCGTTGCGCGGCAAATCCGCAGATCACACCAATGACCCCGGCAGACGCCAGAATATTGAATCCAATCTGGCGGACCTTTTCGAACGTCATCAGCAAGGTTGCGCTGCCGACAACCAGGATGACCACCACGAGAACCTTGGCCAAGACATTGAGCTGGGTATGGATGGCTCTCGCTTTGAGATTGTCTTTGGTTCCCAAATCGTAACGTTTGAGGATCAGGTCTCTTGTCCCCAACACGGTATTGACCATCAACCAGACCAGGGCCAGGATGACCAGGATGGACAAAACGTTTCGAAGAACGGGCTGAACAGCCTGAGCGACATTCAGGGAGGGCCAGACCAAATGGATCGACAGCAGCGGCAGCAGGGCTTGGCACGGTCCTCGCCATCTGCGCACCAGGCGATCGTCAAAAAAGGTCTCTTGCTGGGCCGCAAGGCGGCGCAGAAAAAAGAAAATCAAGGCGTTAAGCAGCAACCCGGCAATGCCTGCGGTAACAACCAGCACCGCCGATACCAGCATTGGGTTCCATTCTGCGATGGGGAGATCCATGAGCATTCACTTTCATTGGTGAACGGGTTTTTGGGAACAACGGCGGAATCATCATATTCATCTTGCTGAACATGATGATCATAACAAGCCAACAGAGCTGGTCAAGGGGGGCTGTCAGAGATTCTCAACGTCATGGGGTCGAGCGCAACAAGCCGCTGTTGAGCAGTTGATCGGATGACCCAACGCAAGCCGAGACAGGCCGGGATGGTTGTTTCTGGATGAGACAGGATGTGTTGAGAATTGCTCAATCCCTGTTACCATCGCTGTAGGCTGAGCCTCTCAGCCGTATTACTGGCAACCGAGTTTTTATACCAACAAGGGGGAGAATTCATGCAACCATTATCGGGCAAAACCGCTCTCGTCACAGGGGGAAGCCGAGGGATTGGTGCAGCCATCGCCCGCAAGCTCGCCGCCTGCGGGGCCGATGTGGCCATCACCTATCACAACGCCACTGCCTCTGCCCAGACAATTGTCCAAGATTTAACGCAACGCGGCGTCAAGGCCAAGGCTTACCAGGCAAACGCTGAGAACCCTGAAAGCCTGCCGTTGATAGTCAGCTCGGTCATCGACGATTTCCAGCGCCTGGATATTCTGGTCAACAATGCTGGCGTTTCCGGTCGTGGACTGATTGGGGACATTGACTACGCTGACTTCAGGCGCACCATGACGGTCAATGTCGACGCCGTCTTTGTCCTGACCCAGGCGGCCTCAAAAGTGATGCCGGACGGCGGGCGGATTATCAATATCGGCAGCATTCTCGGCGAACGGGCCCTGATTGCCGGGAGCGGACCGTACAACGCCAGTAAGTTCGCCGTGGCCGGCCTCGCACGCAGTTGGGCAAAGGACCTCGCCCACCGGAATATTCTGGTCAATGTTGTTCAACCGGGGCCGACCAATACTGACATGAACCCGTCCGATGACAGCGACAAAGCGCGGTTCATGCGCGGCATGACCGCGTTGGGGCGCTATGGCAAACCGGAAGAAATCGCTGCGGTTGTTGCGTTTCTGGCCGGGCCGGAATCGTCCTATCTGACAGGTGCGACCATCAGTGTTGACGGGGGTTGGACTGCCTGACAAACGCCCTGGCCCGAACGCAGCGACCTGTCGTTGTGACTTGCAGTGTGTTCACTCTGCTGTGAGCCTGCCGAGCACAGCATCTGAGTGGAATGCGCACAAAACAAGCATTCGGACATAAGACGGCAACGTGAACAGGTTTTCGGTGGTGTTCGTTTCGATCCGTTGCCAAGACGCTGCAATTGAACAGAAACAGTTTTTACGTGACGGATCGAGAAGACCGGGTGATGGGCCTGGCAGGCAGGGAAGAGTTGTACTGTGATGTCATCAAATGACAATTCACTTCAAAATTCTGACGACTGCAGGGTTTGGGGAAAGGATTA
>JAFDBS010000243.1 GCA_019313185.1 Deltaproteobacteria bacterium
ATATTGTCGTTTAAAAGCAGCAATGATGAGGGACGGCGCGTGGTTTCAGAAAACAAGCCCTGACAACTAAATGAGCAGGTTGATAAATCAATACAAAATCATATCTAATATTCAGGGCGGTCGCCTCGGGCCCGCTTGGCGTAAAAAGAGAAAAAAGCCAAAAAAACTCCTAAGCACATGAAGATAGCTCCAATAAGAGCGACTGAACTGCCCGGATCTCGGTTAATTGTTATGAGACTATAGGTTTTCATGATTGGCTCAACCGGTCGGATGAACAGACCAGCTTCGACCATGGGTTGGGGGATTCGTTCCCGAAGCACATACCAGCCGTGCCAATCTCGACCATCAGGGTAATTGATCAGTACTTCCATGGCCGGGTTACGGACTTGATCACCGGCTGGTATAATCTGGCCATTTCTAGATTTGACGACATGGGGCAATAGACTGAGTGCTTGAAATGTCCCACCATTTGGCAACGCCAGCACACTCCCACCGGTGAGATCGATCATACCTTTACCGGGCATATGAAAACGAAATCCATTGAGGCTGCGGCCAAATGACGTTGGCAAGATGACGAGCCCCTCGAAGGTCAGAGGGTGATTGATGCGGATCTGAGCTCTTTTTAGCTCTGTATCTCCTTGCCAAAGCGATACCTCGTTGAACATGTCTAAAGGTCTACCGGTTTCGGAGAGTTGAGGCGTGAAACTCTCTAGCTTGATTTTATAATCAGGCATTTGTTCAAGATTGAACTCTTCGCCTGGATAAATAGGATGTGGACCAGTTCGAAAACCATCAACAGCATTCCAGCTGTATGCAACGGTAAGGAATATAAAGCCGGAATGAATCAGGTACTCTCCTGTCTTACGCCATCGGCTTCGAATACGAATCAACCAATCGATTAAGCAGCAGAAGGTGTTGATTGCAAACAATATCAGACAAAAGCCACTTGCCGGAATCCACCAAACCAATTGCGGTGCGCGTCGCCATGCCCCTTGTAGCCAATCCCGCATCAACATTTGGTCGATGGGACCAAAAACCTCGGGATGTTTATGCATGATCAATGATCCGCCCATAATCAATAGGGTTGCAGCAGTTGCGATGTATATTGCCAATTTAAGCGAGCATCCCCACGCCCAAAGGGTCTTCAGGAGGTCTTTTCCAGAATAAATACTCATCAATCACTCCAGTGGATGATTGCTTTCAAGCAACAACCCAATTCCAAGATAAGTGAAAAGGACCACAGCAAACCCGGCAATTGACAACCAAGCATAAACACTTCCCTGCCAGCGCCGAATAAATTTTGCGTGGCACATTCCGGCATAAAAAATCCATACCAAGCAGGACCAGATGCTTTTGATATTCCACGAAAACCAGTATCCCCAAGCAATATAGGCCCAGATACTTCCAGTAATCATGCAAATGGTAAATAACCCAAAACCTAGGAAAATGGCTTCTTCATTAATCCGCTTCAGTAAGTTCTTGTCTGGCAGATGCGTGGTTTGTCGTTTGTTTTGAATGAGGTAAAGCACACCTATAGAAAACGCCATGGCAAAAAAAGCGTAACCTGCAAATGAAAAAAGAATGTGCAGGGTAAATAAGGGAGTGTCCAAACTCGGGATTAACGGTGCGACCTGGGCCTCTCGGGGGATTGCAGAGCCAAGCAGAATTAAATTCATCAACATGACGAACAGTCCAGTGGCCCTAATACGATAACGCAACTCAAAATAAAGATAAATCAGCGCAAGGGACCAACTGAAAAAAAACAAGGTGGAAAAAAGATTTGTGACGGGTAAATATCCGGCCTCCCACCAACGCCAACCTAGCAGGGCTGTCTGAAGGACCACGCCTGAGGAAACCAGAAGCAGGGAGCATTTTACAAACCACAAGCGAGGAATGAAAAGGTTCAGAAGGTAACCAAGAACTGAGAAAAAATAAACAAAAAAAAGTAAGATCAGCAGTGTCTTAAACATGGTGCAATGTCCTAAAAGCCAAATGATTAATTCTTTTTCAGGTTAGCATTGTCTATTGATTAGCCAAAGAAAAAAAGCATTGTCAACCGACCATCCTGTTGTGGTTGACAATAGGGGCGGGGAATGCTAGCTTCGAGCGTCATGGACTACCATCTTTACAGTCTCAGGATGCGCGCTTCGCGGAAAGGTAAACATGTTAGCGGCGCAGAACGCATTGTCACAGGGGGGCAAATTCTGCCGACTTCGAACAACCTGATTGCCCGTGCGTTCAACTTGTCAGGTAATGTGCCAACTGAAGTTCATTTTATTGCTGAACAAATTGATCCCGAGCATATATCTTATATGGCACTTCCGAATGTGACGACTTGGAATGTTTCCAGCTGGCAGCAGGGTCGAAGTGCAGCTGCGAAACTTTTGGAACATAGCGGGATTGGCCAATCTGTTATTAGTCAGGCATTTAAACTTCTGACAAATGGGCCGTCTCCCTCCGGCGGTGTTATGCGAGGAGCTGTGCTTCTTGATGCGATCACCGGGCAACGGCTCGAAACCGACCTAAGTCGCGGAATTCGTGTTAGTCGCATGGATCTAGCCCCTGAATACAGTGAGAGAATCAAAGCGCAACTTTCACACTTTGGGCTTGCACACCATCGGACTTTAGAAGCATTGATACTTGCGGGCAAAGTCGTTGGCGCCCCTGGTTTGCTTGCCGAACTCTGCTGGTCTGATGACCCTGAATATCAAGTTGGATATGTGTCCGACGGCAAGAACGGTTATCAACGAATTTCAATGCTTAAGCCGGTCGGTGACCCCATGGGGGGACGTGTTTTTTTTGTTAACCGAGCAGCCAATTCGCGAATAGACACTCTCGTCTCGTACCTGGAAAACCAAGTGGTTCTATTTAACCAGCTGGGGACCGTGCACCCACCAAAAAACTGGATTTCGTAGTATGACGACATGGAACGATGAATTAAATAGGCTTTCATTGGAAGGAATGCGTCGCTCTCTTTTGACTATTGAAAATGGCCAGGGGCCTGAAGTTGAAATCGATGGCCAGCTAAAACTTCTGTTGTGTTCCAATAACTATCTCGGTTTAGCTGACCATCCAGCACTTGTCGCAGCGTCTATTGTTGCCACTCGGCAATATGGCGTTGGTTCAGGGGCGAGTCGCTTGGTTTCCGGCACGTTAAGGCCACACCAAGAGTTTGAAGAACGGTTAGCTGCCTTTAAAGGCACACAGTCGGCTCTTTTGTTTAACAGTGGTTACGCTGCCAATACCGGGGTTTTGCAGGGCCTTTTTGGCCCAAATGATCTGATTTTTTCTGATTCTCTCAATCATGCGTCAATCATCGACGGTTGCAAGCTCTCGAAGGCCAGAGTTTTGGTATATCCTCATAACGATATGGACTGTTTAGAAGCCTTGATGCATCAGGAACGTTCCACTCGCAAAGGCCGATGGGTCATTGTTACAGATGGTGTTTTCAGCATGGATGGTGATTTTGCCGTACTGCCGAAACTATGTGAGCTCAAAGAACGTTTCGAGGCCTTGCTTATGGTTGATGATGCCCATGGGACAGGTGCTTGGGGTGACAAAGGCCGGGGCCTTGGAGAACACTTTGGGTGCTTAGATAAGATTGATTTGCACATGGGGACATTAGGCAAGGCGCTAGGATGTTCAGGTGCCTATTTGGCTGCAGATCGCGACATTATCGATGTGTTAATCAATCGTAGCCGATCGTTTATTTTTTCAACCAGCCTGCCTCCATCAGTTCCGGCTAGTGCAATCTCAGCAATCGAATTAGTGGAAGGATCTGAGGGGCATAAACTTCGACAAAAATTGCATCAAAACCGCAAGGTTTTTACCAAATGTCTGATTGATGGAGGCATTGATATTTTAGGCAGCCCAAGTCAAATTGTGCCTATCATCACTGGTGAGCCGAAGCCAACTATGCTGATCACGCAGAGACTTTTCCAAAAAGGGATTTTTTTACAAGGCATTCGTCCGCCCACTGTACCCGCGGGTAAATGCCGACTTCGGGCGACCCTCATGGCCAGCCACTTGCCAGATGAATTGATTAAAGCCGCCCAACAAATCCTGACGGTTGTCAGGGAGGTCTTGGGGTGAGAGCTGAAGAATTCATTTTCAGCGACGGAAGGCGCCTTGTTTGGCGAAGCGTTGGCGATGGTCCAACTCTCGTCTTAATTCATGGCTGGTCGGTTTCCGGCTTAGTTTTCACAGAAGTGGCTTCATCGCTGAAAAAGAAATGCCGGGTCCTGATGCCCGATTTGCCTGGGCATGGCGGGTCATCTCCTAAGAAACATGCAGAATTATCCAATCTAGCTGATGACTTGGAGGAATGGCTTCGAGGAATCGGTGGAGGTCAAGTTGTCCTTGGAGGATGGTCGCTAGGTGGGATGTTATCCATGGAGTTGGCTTGTCGTTTAGGGAGCAATTTGTCTGGCATGATCTTAATTGGAACCACCCCTAGATTTACCAAATCGTCAAATTGGCGACATGGATTGCCAAGGGGCCAAGTCAGGGCATTGCTGCGTAACCTTGAGCGCAGATATGAAGGCACATTGAGGGATTTTTTCAACTTGACATTTGTCAACGCAATGCCTTCCAAACATCGATTGAAAGTGATAAGGAAGTTTGCTGTCGAAAACAGTCCTCTGCCCGATGAGACAACGACCAAAAGCCTTTTGGAAAATCTTGAGATCCAGGATCAGCGAAATCTCCTCCCTGATTTGAAAGTTCCTTGCTTGCTAATCCATGGAGCTAAAGATGAGATCACGCCAGTGGACGCGGCAAAGACTCTCGCGGCACACATCACCGATAGCCGTCTTATCATTTTTGAGGATGCCAGTCATGCACCGTTTTGGAGCTGCCCAGATTTGTTTGTCAAACAGATAAAGGAGTATTTGGAATGGCTCCAAAAAATGCCATAGATCCAAGGCGAATGCGCCATAATTTCTCCATCCATGCCACCCAATACGACCTTTATGCAGTTGTGCAGAGACGAGCGATCGAACATCTTACTAGCCAGCTGAAAAATGTTTCTCCCGAACCAGGTCTTATGCTCGACATCGGGACCGGAACAGGAGCCTTGGCCGAGGAACTCGAAAAGCTTTTGCCGAACAATCCTCTGGTCGTGATGGATATTGCGCATGGGATGACCTGTCAGGCCCGTAATCGATTGCCTTTTGCAAAAGCCTGCGACGGTGATGCTCGCTCATTGCCCTTCGGGGAAAGAGTTTTTACCACCGTTGCCTCTAGTTCGGTCTATCAATGGGTCGAGTGTCTGCCAACAGCATTTAAGGAAACTTCAAGAGTGCTGCAGTCGAATGGGATATTAGCGGTCGCATTGTTTGGGCACCGAACCCTTTTTGAATTACGCACTGCACATCAAGAAGCTGTACATGACTCGGGGTCTGATCGACTCTCTCATGTGCAAAACTTTCCGAGTCTTGAGGAAGTATCGTCAGCTCTAATCAATGCAGGACTCAGGATAAGATCAATGGCAAGTTGTTATGAAGTCGAATACCATTCTGATGTGCCTGAACTAATGCGTCAACTTAAGAAGATCGGTGCAAGCAATGCATCAAGGAATCGGCCACGGGGGCTCTCATCACGCAGAGTCATGCAGAAAATGATATCTCTTTATGAAGGCTACCGGACAGGAAACGGTCTCCCAGCCACTTATGAGATTATTATAGCTGTAGCGGAAAAGACAGGAAACTAAACCAAAAAAACAGACTTTTTCAAAGATTGCCTAAAAAGATATTGAAAAAAAGTGTTTTGATAGTGCAGAAAATTATGATTTAACCACAGAAACTTTCACCAATGAGAGCCTTGACAATGTTTCTAGACTGTTCCGAAACGACATGGTAATAAACTTCCACGCCATCGCGTCGCCCCTCAATGATCCCCTTGTTTTTTAACAGAGCCAAGTGCTGGGAGACGGTTGCTTGAGGTAATTCAAGGCATTCCCATATTTTTTTGACATTGCAGCTTTGCGACATCAGTCCGGCAACGATTTTCAAGCGAATGGGATGACCAAGCACTTTTAAAATCTCGGCTTCCCTGTCCAAATTCATAGATTTGTCAAATTCTACTTCACTCATGTCGGCTGCCTCTATTAAAAATTGTATATATGAATAATAACTATCCAAGACGGTGAAAGTCAAGCGAATCTTAAATTGAATGAAATAGATAGTATGCCTCGACAGGCCGAGCACGAATCATTAAACTGTGAGCTTGTTAGTAACGATATGTTTGATCCTGAGGAGAAAGCATGATTCTCGGTGTTGCAATAACTTTGGTTGGACTTGTTATTCTTTATTATGGAGCTGAAAGCTTGGTTTCTGGCAGTTCCCGTTTGGCCCTGGCAATGGGAATCCGTCCATTGGTGGTCGGGTTGACAGTGGTTGCCTTTGCCACCAGCATGCCTGAGTTAATGGTCTCTTTATTTGCAGCCCTTAAAGGGTCTTCATCAATTGCTGCAGGCAATATAGTCGGTTCGAACATCGCAAACATTGCCTTGATCCTCGGCGTCGCGGCAGTGTTGTCACCACTTGTTGTGGCCAAAAAAACGCTTACTCGCGAAATCCCGATGATGATAATCGCGTCGATAGCCGTTTTTCTGCTATCCCTTGATGGAGAACTGGGCTTTTATGATGGCTTACCTTTGATCATTTGCCTGTTGATTTTTGTGGCTTACTGCGTTGCGACGGCAAGACATGCGCCATCTGCATCAGGTTTGTCAATAATTGGCAGCCAAAATTATAATCTTTGGAAACGCGATGTGTTTTTGATTGTTTTGGGTATATTTTGTTTGGGGGGCGGGGCAGAGCTTATGGTCCGCGGGGCGGTTATGATTGCCACAATCTTGGGTATCTCAGAGGTTGTAATCGGCCTGTCGATAGTAGCCGTGGGAACCAGCCTGCCTGAACTTGCTGCATCAATGGTGAGTGCATGGAAAGGAGAAATGGACATCAGTATCGGCAATGTCATTGGGAGCAACATATTTAACGTTCTTTTCGTCCTGGGAATTTGCCCTATGCTTCGAGCCTTAGAGATCGAAGCACGAGTATTAGAAGTCGATTTTCCAATCATGCTAGGGTTTTGTGTTTTACTGCTCGCGTTACTTCTTTTCGTCTCACCGCGTTTGGAACTTGACCGCAAAAAAGGGTTGATGCTTTTGATGGCTTATCTTTTGTTCCTGATTGGTCTCTTTTGATCATGTTCAGGCGAGGATTTTTTTTGGTATGCCCTCTTGTATTGATGTTTTTTTGCGAGTCTTTTGCTGCATCCCTCCCATTGCCGGAACTCTTGAAAAGTCACGGAACTGTTCTAAAGGAACGCTACAGTTATTATATTGATTTTCTTTTTTTCAAGCGATTGGCCGAGGCCGAACTCTCATTCAGTGCGACGGGTCAAACCAATCTTTATCAGGCGGAATTGATCGGTCGGACTTTGGGTGTTGCGGCTTGGCTGACAAACGAGCGGACACAACGCTACACATCCTTGATGGAGAGATTGCCAGACGGACGGATGCGAAGCTTGATCTATGAATCACAAATTCTGAAAAAAAAGCACAACACCTGGAAAGATCGCCGTAAGCGCTATCGATTCGATTACCAATCGAATAAAATTTTCCAAGAAAAATTCCGTGAAGGAACTCACTACCCCGGCCAAGTTTACCTTATGCCGGAATCTGCGGACCCGGTGGACATGCTCACAGCCTTGTACAATGTCAGGTTGGGAATTTATGGTGAATTGAGGACCGGTGCACGGCTGAGAGTTCCTTCCTTTTCTAGCAAGGGTTTGAATGAGATCATTATTGATGTGTTGAATCCTGAAGACCAGTCCATTAAGCGATTGTTCCCTTCAGGGGGGAGTGTGCTCAAGGTATGGATCGATCCAGAAGTTTTTGACAGCTCAGGTAATGCGATCTATGTTTGGTTAAACAAGTCCGGTATCCCTGAAAAAGGGGTTATTGAAGACGTCATTGGCATGGGTGATCTCTATGGTTACATGCGAACGGGTTCAGCGCTTAGCTTTGAAGAGGCACTACAATGAGTCAGCATGAGAAAATTCTTGTCATCGGACACTGCAACCCCGACACAGATTCAATCTGCAGTGCAATTGCTTATGCAGACCTCTGTTTTCACAAAGGATATACAAATGTCCGGCCTGCAAGGGCCGGCACTTTGAATCGCCAGACTGAGTTTGTTTTGGACTGGTTTGCTCATCCCATACCTGACCTGGTGACGGATGTTTTTCCACGAATTAGAGATGTTCTGAGTGGTGAGCCCGTATCGATTTTTGCAGACCTCCCATTGATGAAGGCCTTGGAATTGATGCGTCGACATGACATCCGAATGTTGCCGGTTTTAGAATGCGAAGGAGAACCAATCGGCGCACTGGTTCTGAAGCGTTTGACAGATTATATCTTTTTGACAGGTGAAGGAAGTCGCATTCGCCAAGTTCTGACCACACCGGCATCTATTCAGACCTGCCTCAGGGCCTCCCCCGTGTTAATGTTTGATTCTGAGGAAATTGAGCTCTTTCAAATTTTTGTGGGAGCAATGTCTAAGCAATCTTTTGAGAAACATCTGAAGGACGCTGTCCCGCAAAAAACAATTGTCTTGACCGGTGATCGAGAAGACATTCAGCAAATTGCTATAGAAAAGGGCGTGCGGCTATTAATTGTTACGGGTGGTTTGAATGTCAGCCGCAGCATCATAAGTGCAGCGCGAAGCCAGAAGGTTTCAATCCTGAAAAGTCCTTTTGATACGGCAACCAGTGCGCTTATGTCAAGGATGTCCACCCCCGTGCGACATTTGCTTGAGGGAGAGATACCTCAATGCGGATTGGACGACCGAATAGAAAAACTGAAACGCTTGCTTGAGCGCAGCAAGTTTCCCGGGGCTCTTGTTTTGGACCGTCAGGGCAAACTTAGAGGTGTTGCGACAAAATCGAATTTGTTCCGCAGACCTTCAGTTGGATTGATTTTGGTCGATCACAACGAAATCTCTCAAGCGGTTCCCGGTGCAGATCAAGTGGATATCCTCGAGGTTATTGACCATCATCGACTGGGTAATTTCCATACGGATACTCCCATCAAGTTTATTAATCAACCGCTTGGAAGCACTTGTTCTGTGGTTGCAACACTGTATCGTGACGCCGGTTTAACACCGAAACCACAAATTGCAGGTTTAATGCTTGCTGGCCTGCTTTCAGACACCATTCTTCTCCGTTCACCAACCACGACTAAAGCCGATCATGATCTGGTTGAATGGCTCAGCCTTTGTGCTGGTTGCGATGCCATGAACTTTGGTCAAAAAATGTTTGAAGCAGGAAGCGCTCTCTCCGCTTATGCCGATGTTGAATCCCTTTTGACATCTGACTTTAAAGAATATTCAATCGGTAACTCATCGATAGGAGTCGGGCAAATTGAAGTCGTTAACTTTCAAGATTTCGAAGAGCGGCGGGATATCATTAACGAAGGTTTGAAAGAAATGCAAGCCAATCGCAACTTGGGCCTCGTTGCCCTGTTGGTTACAGATATTGTTGAACAAACAAGCCTTTTGCTGGTTCAAGGTGATTATGAGTTAATCGATCGAATCGGTTATCCGCAATTGGACAATAATCTTTTCGAGTTAAAGGGTGTCCTGTCGCGCAAAAAACAGCTGATGCCTCATCTCATCAAGGCATTTAAGCAGTCTTAACGCCAAGCCTCGTGACTTGATCGAGGGCATTGGCAAGTTCACTCGGTAAATAACATTTTCACAAACTGGTAGCAAATAAACAAGATGGCACCAAAATGAGTCAAACGGTGAGATTGGTATCGTCCCTCATTGAAAAAA
>JAFDBS010000244.1 GCA_019313185.1 Deltaproteobacteria bacterium
AGGCTTTTCGGCTTGAATCCAACGATCCGCTCATCTACAAGCTGGTATTCGGCGTTGCTCCCCTGGCGGTTGAGGTCGCCAGCGTAAAAAACCTGGTCGCCCGGCTTGAACTGGGTGACGGCTTCACCTGTGGCAACGACCTCACCCACGGCATCCCAACCGAGCACTCTGTACTCTCCCTCTTCGACAGGGAATAACTGTCGGACCTTGTAGTCAACCGGATTTACCCCAATTGCCTTGACCTTAACTAGTAGGTCGCGGCCAGTAGCAATCGGTTGGGGGAGTTCGATATCAATCAGTGATTGAGGGTCAGAGGCTGGGAGTGCTTTGTTGTAACCAATGGCTTTCATGTTGTGCTCCTGATGTTGAATGGTGTTTGGTTTGTCGTAAAACTTGACTCAAGCATAAATCTTAGTTATTCAAAAATAAACAGTCTAATAATTGAAACATTGTCAAAAATTATTGGAGAATAGGATGCTTCTGGAAGATCTTCAAGTCATCCTGAAAGTTGCCGAGTTCCGTAGTATAACCGCTGCAGCGGCTGACCTTGATATGCGTACCGCGACAGCAAGTGCGGCCCTCAAACGAGTGGAGAGCGCATTAGGCGTGGATCTGTTTATCCGCACCACACGGAGCCTGCGCCTTTCCGGTGCGGGCGAAAAGTATATCCCTCAATGCAAAGAAGCCCTTCTGATGCTTGAACAAGCCAAGCAGAAGATGAAGGGGGAGCTTGACATCATCGATGGCGAGTTACGCATCGCCGTATCATCGGACCTTGGCCGAAACCTAGTCGCTCCATGGCTCGATGAGTTTGTAGAAACCTATCCAAAAGTCAGCCTGAAGTTGAACATCAGTGACAGCCCCGTCGACTTTTAC
Organism: Deltaproteobacteria bacterium; assembly: GCA_019313185.1. Lineage (GTDB taxonomy): Bacteria > Desulfobacterota > Desulfuromonadia > Desulfuromonadales > BM103 > JAFDBS01. The sequence continues at coordinate 877 of JAFDBS010000244.1, forward strand.
CGGGACTCAGTCGATATCGCCTTGCGTTATGGCTCTCCCGATGATGCCAACCTTTATGGTTTCAAAATCTGCAATACGCCGGGACTGCTCTGTGCTACGCATGATTATCTCGACCAATATGGAACCCCGCAGCACCCTCATGACCTACCAACTCACAATGGCTTGTTCTACCAGTTGAATGATGTTGTTTACGATTTGTGGACGTTTACGAAAGGTGGTCAGGACTACAAAATCAAGATGAGCGGAGGACGCGCTTCCAACGACGGAGATATGGTCCGTCGCTGGTGTGTCGCTGGAAAAGGATTGGCCGTTAAATCTTGTCTGGATATCGCAGGAGAACTGCTAGCCGGAAATATTGTTAATGTCATGCCTGACTTCAAGCCGAGGACGACAGGACTCTGGCTGATCTGTCCGAGTCGGCAACTGATCACCCCGGCGACACGGTTGCTACGGGACATGCTGAAAAAGAAGTGTACGGAGATTCTACATCAATTGATTGAAAAAGGGTTTCTTGACGAGAGCGTTCTCGATTAATTTTTGAGATGAAATATAATAAAAGAGGCGGGCGACTCAAAAAGAGTGCCCGACTCTGTCTTTTATGCCTCCCGGAACTAGACTCGAACTGTACAGTCTAATTATTATTTATCCTATTGCATTGGTGGGATAATTTTGAATTGATCTAAAGGCGAAATTCTTACTGATCCCGCAATCCAGGAATCGTCTACTGGGCTTTAACCCCTCCTATCAGTAGTAAATAATAAGAAAGCCTCCTGTAAAGGGAGGCCTTGATTGATAAATATCTTGTTTAACTGCCCATTCTCCCTAAAATCTCCTTAAGGACCTTTTGGCCTCTTTCGATTTGAGCCGAGGTTAATTGATTTTTCAATGTTTCTAAATTTTTCTTAGCCATTTCATTTCCATTGGCCACGGCTAGAACATACCAAGCATAGGCAACTTCATAGCTTTGCTTAACGCCTCTTCCATCATATAACATGTTTCCAAGATTGTTTTGGGCCTTCGCATGTCCCTGTTTTGCGGCCTTTAGATACCAGTCGACCGCTTCACTGTAATCCTTAAGCACGCCGATTCCATTGTCATACATCACCCCGAGATTGTATTGCGAATTCGCATGCCCCTGTTCAGCAGCCTGGCGATACCAGTCAACCGCTTGCTTGTAATCCTGTGGCACGCCCATTCCGCTGTCATACATTAATCCAAGATTGAATTGGGCTTTCACATTCCCCTTATTGGCCTCAATCACCCAAAGTCCATGTGCCTTTTCAAAGTCACCTGCCTCAACAGCAGCAATGCCATCTTCGAAGTTTCCTGAAAAGGACGGGTTACTCAATGAAAACAAAAGAAATGCAGTCAAATTGAAATAGGCGAGGACTTTCATAAAAACTCCTGCAATCCAGGAATCAGGTAACCAGCGTTCATCTATTCTATCAGTCGTGATTAACAGTAAAAGTTTCAACTTGCTGCAAGAGTCAAGGTCACAATTGCTAGACATGCAACTATCATTGCTGAGCCTTTTCTGAAATTTATCGTTTCGTATCGCAAAAGAACAGAGATGGTCATAGCCATCACAAGACTCATGTTCGCTATAGGAATGACAATGCTTGCCTCACCGTACTTAACGGCCAGCATCAGAAAGGCAACAACCAGAAAAACCAACACTCCAGAGGCCAAAGCATAGGCCGCCTTCTTTTTTGTCAAACGGAACCGCCCCTCGCGTAAACGTGCATAAAGCGCCCCGCCAACC
>JAFDBS010000245.1 GCA_019313185.1 Deltaproteobacteria bacterium
AACCGAGAAAAGGAATGTCGCCTAAAAGGGGGACTTTCGTGACTGATTCGGTCACGTTCGTGTCGATCAGGCCACCCAGAACGACGGTTTTTTGGTTTTCCGCAAGAACGGTGTTGCGCAAAACCCGTTTGGTAAAAGTCGGCCCAACCTCAGTTGGATTGCCTACGCTAGCGATCAATGCGGCACTGGCAGGCGCGATGTCTGTAATTTCCTGGTAGACGTTGAGGCGCACCAGGTCGCCTTCGGTAATTTGTGGCGTAAACCGCAGGATCAAAGCGACATCTTGGCGCTCGACGGCAACGCTTTGTGCCAGACCATCGGTCGCACCCGTATCGGTTAAGCGACCGGTAATAATCGGGACGTTGGCACCGACAATAATTTCTGCTTCTTCATTGTCGGAAGTGAGCAAGCGGGGTGCCGAAAGCAGGTTGACATCACTGTCTGTTTTTGACACATCTATCAGCACCGATAATGACGGAACAGTGATCTCGTTGCCATCTGGGCCGATCACTGTGATGGGATTAAAAAAGCCGCCGGCTAGCAAACCATCAACCGCCGCTGTTAACAGGTCAGGCACCCCTTCAACAACAGAATCCGCTATGGCGTTGCCAATCCCCACGGGTCCCAGATTTTGGTTGCTACTCCCGATAATCAGACTATCGTCGTTGTAAGTCGCCGCCCCCTGCAACGAGACGCCGAGACGTTGCGTGGCATCCATGGAGAGTTCCAGAATCAGCGCTTCGACATAGACCTGTTTTCGTTTGATGTCCAGTTGTTCGATGATGTCTTTAAGGGTCTGATAGTCATCCGGACTGGCATTGATAATCAAAGAATTGGTCGGCTTGTCCGCGGTGATCGTCACAGGGCCTTTGGAGAGCGGGCCATCCGATTGACCGGCCTGCTGGGCCGTTTTCGCTTCTGCCTTAATCCCGGTTAAAATTTCGTTCAAGGTTTCGGCCAACGCGACAGCATCGGCATTTTCGAGATAATGGAGGTTGATGTTTGAACGATTGCCTTGAATCTCTCGGTCCATCCGAAAAATCAAACCTTTGATAATGTCCATGTCCTCCTTGTCGGCCATGAGAATCAAGGCCCGCCCAGCGGGGTAAGGAATGATTTTGGTCACGGGTTGATCATTCGCCAAAGCTGTCCCCGTACGCCGGCGACGAGACGTTGTTTTGGCCAACGGTTGACTCATAATTTCGTTAAGGATCTTCGCAAGATCTTCGGAGTTCGATTTCTCGAGGGGAATGATCTCGATTTGACTCTCTGGACCAGGCTGATCAAGTTCGTCAATGATTTTCGCCAACCGGGCTATGTTTGACGCAGTGTCAGTGATTATCAAGCTGTTGCCCGGGGCATATGCAGCGACATTGGCTGTTGTCGGAACCAAAGGGATCAAAACTGTGGAGGCAACGATTTCGGCTTCGAGATGATCCAGCCGAAAAACACGGGTGATGACTTGTTCGGTTTCTTTACTTGGACCATCGACAACGATCGGTAAGTTCGACCCTTTCGCATTTTTCAATGGAACGATCTTGTTCACCTTTCCGGAAGGTACCACGGTAAACCCTTTGACGTTCAGAACAGTCAGGAAAAGCTGATAGGCTTCACCGAGGGTCATTCCTTCTGGAGACACAATGGTCACCTTGCCCTTTACACTGTCATCGTAGAGAAAATTCTCTCCTGTCAACTCACTGATAGTCTGTATCAGGTCAGCAAGCTCGACATCTTTAAAGTCAAGAGTGACCCGCCCTTCATCAGATTGTGCATCATGGGGTGCTTGAGCGCGGATCTCAGTGCCTAAAAAGCAAAGAAACAGAAAACAACCTACCAGCACTTTCGTATAGATCGACATGCTCATGGGCGCGACCTCCTATTCAATTTCATACACAAAACTTAGCGGTTGCCCGTTCCGCTCCAGGGCAACATTGATCTGTCTTGCTTCCCGCAACTGTTGAAATATCTGCAAGGCCTTTTCCGGGCTGTCTAAGGCCATGCTGTTGACCTGCAAAATGATGTCGCTACGCTGCAGACCCATTTTAGACAAAATCGATCGGGGGTAAATCCTTTGGATAATAAAACCAGAGGTTTTCCCATCGACCAATCGCGGATGCATTTGAGCCAGGCGCAATTGAGAGGCAAAATTCTCCCGTACCGACTCAACCACACTTCGGTCAACCAACCAGCGGTTTGTCCCGACCTCCCTGATTCCATTCGCTTCACTTGCAGCGCTTTGGGTGCTGGCAGGTCGGGCCAATGTGCTGCTTGTGTCATGCAGGTGCAGCGTTGACAGCGTCTGGTCGGGATTTCGAATGACCACGTGATTGCGTTGAACGTCTTCGAGCGTTCCACCGCCTGGAAGTTTTTCGCCAAGGTGATGGATTTGCAAGTCTCCGTCGGCTTGAAGCAGTGCCATAGAGCGTTGGGACGAGACAACTGTCCCAATCAGCGTTAGGTTACTCCGTGAGACCGAAGCCGCCCGTTCTTGAGATTGGGGTTCAGACCTTATGGAAAACGAAGCCGTGGCAATTCGGTTGCTCGCATCAAAAATATTGCTTTGCAGAATAACGTTCAATTCAGATTCTGTTGTCTCAGCTTTAGGTTCTAAGGACGTGTCGGAACTGTCAGTTGTCATGGTGGCTTTGGGGAGAAGGTTCATCTCGATTATGGTGCTGAACAAATGTGCGCACGCCAAGCCCAGGAGACATATGAGAATGAGAAATAATGTCCGGTAATGTGTGTACAGGAAGCTCTGCATCATAAAATCCAAAAAAAAATTAGACTGTTATCATAAGTTGCTTGGAACGAATATGCAAGCGCTTCGCTTCCATGAAAATTTTCGAATGCTTGACTGAAAATCACTTGACCTATGAATTCAAACAATTTCAAAGATGACGGCTTTTAAAGGGCGTTTTGGCTCTCTTGTATTCGAGAAAAACACTTGGCTTCGGATCGAGTGCAATTGTTAAGGAGCACAACCAAGAGTCGGTTGCCTTTAAAGGGACGGGTAGGACGTTCATAATCCTTTATCAACACTCGGAAAAGCCGGTTTCGTTAACTCCCCATGAAACCCGCCTCGGTATCCGTTATCCGTTTGTTTGACCGACCGAAGACGATTGTCGTGTAAGTAAAGCGAACATCGAGCCAAAAGAATTTCCAACAGGTGGAAGGACACATTTTCAGTGTTGCCTCTTTCTCAAGATTTTGAACCAGCCAAGCTTGAAGGAGGCTCGTGTCGAAGAACGGAAAACACGTTCATGTGTTCAAGATTATCAAGGGACTGATTGCCACCAATTCAGAGATGTTAGTTACGAGAGTTGAGTCAGGCAATAAGATTAAAAAAACACCCCTTACGCTTGTAAAGAACAGATTTAGCGATAAAATTCACATCATTGGTTTAAAAAAAGTTAATCACTCTTTCGACGTTGGCGCGAGACTGACATTGAAAATTTGAATTAGCGCTGCTTTTCACGTGCCCGTTTAAAAATAGAGTCTGTAGCTGACACCAGAGCTGCGGCAGATTTTTGGTAGTAAAAGCGATAGGTTCAGTTCAAAACATTATCCGCACGTCTCACAGAAAGGGGGTACTGGCATTTAAGGCAAGTTACAATGTTTTTCGAATGATTTGAGTTGCATTAGTCAGGATTTTGTTCGGGATTTTCTACAGAGACAAGTTTTAACAATTTTTTAAAGGAGATGAACATCATGAAGAAGTCTGCCAAATTTTTAGTTCTCCTGATTACCGTTTTCAGCCTGGCGTTGTTCGGCTGTGAAGGGGATGATGGGGATGACGGTGCTCAAGGACCCCAAGGGCCTCCGGGACCTCCGGGTGAAGATGCGACCGTGACCGCGGTCGAGACATGTACCTTGTGTCACGACATCGGCGGGATTGCCGGTGTCGAGCTTTTCCACCCCCTTACTCAGGCTGATGCCGAGGATTTACCAGGAATTATTCCGACGCCTTATGACATGACCATTAACAGCGTTTTGGTCGTTGGTGGCGATGTGGTGGTCGTTTTTTCCATGACCGACGAAAATGGTGTTGGGGTTGCAATTACCCCTGGTACCAATCGCCTGCGTTTTACCTTTAACGAGCTGATTCCGGCGCCGACGATCGGTGGTCTTCCGGACGGCCCGGACCAGTGGGTGCGCTACGCATACATCCGGCCATCCAATGGCGGGATTCTCACCGCCCTCGGCGGTGGAGCCTATACTTTCAACTATAATTCCGGCATTTTGGGTCAGATCGTCGATTCGGCAGATGTCTTCCGCGTCGCAGGACAGTTGACCGGCAGTGATGATGTCAATGAGTACAATGACACCAACTGGGTCTTTGATTACAACTTTGATGGGGTTTCAACCTTTACCTCGCGTGGCGAAGAGCCGTCCGGGCGGGACATTGCCACCACGGCCGCCTGCAATTCCTGCCACGAGGCCCTTGCCATCCACGGTGCCCGCTACGAGTACAAGTACTGTGTGGCCTGCCACAATCCGGATGAGCTCGGGGATGTCGATGGCGACATGGTCTCCATGGTCCACCTGATTCACAGCTCGAGTCCGGACGATCCTAAAGAGGCCGCCGAGGAGGAATGGGAAGTGACTTATCCGGCGGACTTGCGGTATTGCGGAACATGCCATGCTGGTCCCAACGCCGGTTTGGGCTTGACGCGGCCTTATGCTGATGCCTGCGGTTCTTGCCACAGTGACGTGAACTTTGAAACGGGTGAAGGACACCTTGGCGGGGCAGCGACCAATAATGCCACCTGCACCATTTGCCACCCGCCCGATGCGATCGTCGCATATCATGCCATCGACGAGAATGCCTTCGATTTTGCATACGAAGTCAATTCAGTCGACGTCGATGAAAGCGGTGCGCCAGTGGTCAACTTTACCATCACCCTGGATGGCACGCCGATCGATGCCTGTCCGCCGACCGGGCCGTTCCGTCCGGATCAAAGCCCGAATTTCAAGGTCGGTTACGCGGTGACGGCTGAAGGTGTTGAGAACCCGATCGACTACAACAACTTTGGCAACGGCGAAGATGCCGCCCAGCCGGTCAGTATTGCTGTGTGCGACGTGTTTAAGACGGCGACGGCCAATGAAGATGGCAGCTACACGGCCACCTTGCCGACCACCTTCCCCGAGGGAGCGGATTTCCGCACGGTCGGGATCGACGGCTATTTCTACTGGACCAAGGGCACTGAAACCGAAG
>JAFDBS010000246.1 GCA_019313185.1 Deltaproteobacteria bacterium
CACATCTTCTATACCCGCGTGGCTACGGCGAACGACAACCTATAGCTAGCAATATACTGGAAGAAGGCCGTCAGAGAAACCGAAGGGTTGAGGTGATTTGCTGCATGATCATCCCTTCGGAATAGCTTCTAAGCCATTCAACATTCAACAGGCTGCTACCGAAAGGTAGCAGCCTGTTTTTTTTTGCGGAGAAGAAACTTGAAGCTGAGTTGCATGAGGCATGAGGATAGATAATGTCTCTTGAAAGACAGATTGGCTACCTCCGTTCAACCGCAAATAGGAAAGGAGCATCTAAGCAATTGGCAACAGTTATACAAGCGATATGCCAAGACCTGCGGTCGAGTTTTTCAAAACAGGATCTAACAACACTGCTCTCCTCCGCACCACCCCTATGCTTCGGATAAACTGTTACCACCAATCGACCACCGGGTTCTAGAAGTTGGAGTGACTGTTGAATTGCTAGAAAAGTTGTCTCAGGTTTGGTGATGATTTTGCGGTCTCCGCCAGGCAGATAGCCGAGGTTTGCTAAAATCACCTTGGGCGCCCTTACCAAAATATTACTCAAAACAGAATGACAAGCCTGAACCAAAAAGATGCCAGATTGATCAGGAATGATATCCTCTGAACCCAATGGCGTCGCAATGAAACCGTGACTAGCTAAGGTTTCCGCAGTTTTCTGCAAAGCCATTTCTTGAACATCCAGAGCAACGACTTGGCCTTCTGATCCAACCGACTCAGCTAGCACAACAGTATCTCGACCTTTGCCTGCTGTCAGGTCAACAGCCAGATCGCCTGGTCTCAAATTTTCAACGGCCAGGTGATGGCTCCAAGCAATCATATTAATCAAAGAGCTAACCATCAGAGCTATATTCTTCGCAAAAGCATAACTTCGATATACAGGTAGGAAAAAAACAAATTGAATACACTCAACGCGTGGGGTCGATTTCGTTCAAGACTTTTACTTTCAGGTCAATGACGTCCTTATGTGCAAGACGCAACAAGGTTGCCAACTGTCTCGCCAGGGCATCTTCGAACTTATCAAGCGTGCCATCGGCATAAATAATCCGCCAAATGCCTTCCATAATGCGGAGCTTTTCAGCGTTTGTAAAATGGCCATTAATCTCTCTGGCAAATTGAAACAGATCATGGGTCTCGGAACGTTGGTCATGTGCATGGTCAATCAATTCCGCAATTGCAGCAGGTGAAAGGTTAAACTGTCTTTCAAGCAGGTCATTCACTATCTTGGCCTCAACCGCTTTGTATTCACCATCACTATGCGCGACTTCTAAAAGAAGCGCGCAAGTAGCAATTTGTACCTTTTCGAAGCGACCGGTTTCATTGTTATTGGTACTCCCTTGCAGCAAGCCAATAATGCGATTTAACATGTTTTCACTCCTTACTTATAGCGGATAACCCTGACATTCTCGAGTGTGACAAGACCCCCGTCGAGCATTCGCTCTAATTCTGGCAAAACAGTTTCCATCCGCGCTTGAGATTCAACAACCTCGACAACGACAGGAAGGTCGCTGCTCAGCCGTAGTAAATGATCGGAATGAATTTCACCGTGGGGGCCATATCCCATTGCACCTTTGAGGACAGTCGCGCCCGAAAATCCCTGTTCATGAAACAATTCGACAAGGGCTTGATATAGCGGTTTGCCTCCAAAGCGATCATTTTCACTGATAAAAATTCGCATCAAAGTCAACTCTTCTGTATGACCCATTTGTCACTCCATTAAATTTGACGTGCGAGATAAATTCCCAAGCTGGCAGCAAAAATGCAGATGGCCACGTTTAATAAAATATTCAGGCCGGCCAAGACCAGACTGCCCTCTTCAAGCAGGCGGACAGTTTCATAAGAAAATGTTGAGAACGTCGTAAACCCTCCCATGAAACCGACCGTGAGAGCAATGCGAAATTCAGGGCTAAAAAATGTACTTTTGAGGCTGACTTCCATGATAAAACCAAGAAGAAATGAGCCGACTAAATTGACCGTCAATGTTCCATAGGGCATGGAGCGACCGAGCAAAGCATGCGCCCATCCCGAGACGAGATATCTACTGATACACCCGAGAGCGCCAAACAAACCCAAATACAGAATCTGCACTTAAAAATACCTCATCAGGGCAAGCCAAGAATTTCCGGCACACCAACATTGTCCAAGAGGTTGGAATAATTACTTGTTCGTCCGATAATATTTATTATGCGGGGCACTATTGGGCGTGTCAACTTTTCTCATAGCCACCTTGCATACAGACATAGATTTTGCTATATATAGTTAGCACTCTCATGGGTAGAGTGCTAATCCTTCGATAATTAAAGGAATTTTATCATGAGTTCAAACTCCATTCCGGCTTTGACTGATACCTTAGAACATTATATGGCTCAGATAAACCGCTTTGAATTGCTAAGTCAAAAGGAAGAGTATGACTTGGCTCGCCGTTATCGTCAGACTGGCGATCTTGATGCAGCACACAGGTTGATTTGTGCAAACTTGCGCTTTGTCGTCAAAGTTGCTTACGAATACCGCGGTTATGGACTCCGCCTGCTCGACTTAATCCAGGAGGGCAACATCGGTTTGATGCTAGCGGTCAAAAAGTTTGATCCTGATCGTGGCTCACGCCTGATCACCTATGCCGTCTGGTGGATCAGGGCATACATTCAGAATTTTATTGTTAGGAGTTGGTCCTTGGTCAAGATCGGCACAACTCAGGCTCAAAAGAAACTCTTTTTCAAGCTCGCACAAACGCGCAACGCTATCCGGAGCCTAACTGGTAATGACCGATTAGATGAGGTCGCAGAGGTGCTTGAAATTGATGAGAAAGTGGTCACCGAAATGAGCCAGCGACTTAGCAGCCGTGACGTTTCTCTCAATATGGAATTAAGTGAGGGAGAGGATCATACCCTGCAGGACAGTCTGGCTGACGAGCGGGAGAACCAAGAGCAACTGATCGAGGAACGACAGGCACATCAACTGATGACCCACCAAACGCGTTCAGCATTATCACAGCTTAGCTCCCGTGAACGCAGGATTGTTGAACAGCGAATTTTAGCCGATGAACCCAAGACCCTTCAAGAGTTAGCCGATGAATACGCAATTAGCAGAGAGCGGGTTCGGCAGATTGAACAAAATGCACTACGTAAGCTAAAACCATTGTTGATACAGCCCTAGCTGTCTTTCTATTTTCAAAAACAAAGGAAACATTTGACAAATTAGATTATTTGTCGGTATCTAGTGTTTTTCAAATTTAAATGGTTTCCTCTAAACATATTTTTTAAAGAGCGAATGATGCCGAGACTAAGTCTTTTTTTCTTTTCTGTTCTTATTGTGACACTATGTGGCTGCTCCTCTCAAACAGTTGTGCCTTCGGCCAAGCAGGCAGGTGTATATTTTCAGGAAGGTGAGGATTTTTTTGAGCAGGGCCTTTACAATGATGCCATTGCGTCATGGGAAAAGGTGCGTGACAGTTACTACTCTCCAGAATTAAATACCCTCGCAGAGCTAAAGATTGCAGAGGCCTATTTTCTGTCTGAAAAATACCTAGAAGCAGCAGTCGCCTACGAAGAGTTTCTCAAAAACCACCCAGATCATCCGCAAGTCCCAGACGTTCTCTATCAATTGGGACTCTCTTACATAAATCAAATGCTTTCATACGACCAAGATCAGACGGCAACCATCCAAGCACTCAACGCATTTCGAACCCTCAAGCAACGGTTTCCAGATTATCGTCGATCAGAGGAGGTCTCTATATACATTGATCGTTGCTTGAATCAACTGGCCGCTAATGAACTTTATATTGGAACTTATTACCTCAAATCTAAAAGCTACAAAGCTGCCATGCTTCGATTTGAAGGAATCCTAAAGCGTTACCCAAACTATTTCGAACGCGACAAAACCTATTACTATTTGGGACAAGCTTATTTGTTCAATGGACAACGCGAGAAAGCCGTGGAAATTTTCAATCGACTTTTTGAAGAATTTCCCGGAAGTGAGTACATCATTAGCGCCCAAAAGTTTATTGCTGACAATTACTGATTCCCTTGCACATCCCCATACCCTTTAAATGGTCCCGAGTATCTTTTTTTGCTTTAAGCACAGGGGGTTGAGGCTTGAACGGTGCATACTGTATTCAATATATTTTCCCTTGACTTGCCCTTGTGCCATACTATAAAAATGTTCTATTCTTATAACGAAATTTTAATTCCATCATTTGTCAACTTTAACGACCTATCAAAAACCAAGAAGGGGCCTTTTCTCAAAGCTTTGAACTTGTTGATAACTAATAGATAATCGCGTCTTTAACAATATTGTTTACACCGTTTTAAATTGCTTGTAGTCAGTCCCAACTTTGGCAAAATTCGGAACTGTTCCGAAAACTTCAATTAGGAGGAGAGAGAATGTCCGATTATGGTTCACTGGAAAGTCGCGTCCGTCGCAAATCTTTGCTCAGTAAGTTGATGAAACCTGAAGACACCATTCAGTTTTTCAAGCCTGGGCAAAACCTGGTTTGGTCTGGTTTTACTCCTGCAGGTTATCCCAAAGTCGTCCCCATTGCCTTAGCGGATCATGTAGAAGCCAATAACCTTCAAGGTCAATGGAAGTTTAACCTTTTTATTGGGGCTTCCGTGGGGGCAGAAACTGAAGACCGCTGGGCAACACTGGACATGATTGACCGTCGTTGGCCTTATCAAACTGGCAAAAACATCGCTAAGGGAATTAACGCAGGACGCATCCGGATGGGGGACAAACATCTTGGCCACTTTGCCCAGGATGTTAGCTATGGTTTTTATACAGAGAATGGCCGCTATGATGTCGGCATTTTTGAAGTGTCTGCTATTAACGATGACGGCGGCTTGGCCTTGACAAGTTCGTGCGGAATCGTTGCGGAAGCCATTAACCTCTGCGATAAAATCATTCTGGAAGTCAACACAGGCCAGCCCTCTTTTGAGGGCATGCACGATATTCATATGCAGCAAAAGCCGCCACATCGTGCGCCGTTCCTAATCACTAGCGCCAATGATCGCATCGGAAGCCCGTACGTCCCTTGTGACTCTGAAAAAGTTGTTGCCATTGTCGAGTCGAAACTGCGAGACAAAGGGCGCGCTTTCGCAGAAATGGACGACACATCTGAAGCCATTGCTGGCCACATTATGGAGTTTTTCGGACACGAGGTAAAGCGTGGGCGGTTACCTGAAAACTTGCTTCCATTGCAGTCTGGTGTGGGGTCGATCGCCAACGCTGTTGTCGGTGGTCTTGCTAAAGGACCTTTTTCTAACCTCTCAGTCTATACAGAGGTTCTTCAAGACACCATGCTCGACTTCATTGATGGTGGCAATTTGAATTTCGCATCTGCTTGCTCATTATCTCTTTCAGAAGAGCCTGGATTCCCACGGTTCTTTGATAATTGGGATAAATATTTTGACAAAATCACCTTACGGCCACTTTCTATAGCAAATGCACCGGAACCAATCAGACGCCTTGGTGTTATTGCCATGAATACTCCGGTCGAGTTTGATATCTATGCCCATGCTAATTCGACTTTGGTTGGCGGAACGAGGATGATCAATGGCCTTGGCGGTTCAGGGGACTATTTGCGAAATGGTTATTTGAAGATTATGCACTCACCATCCACTCGCCCAAGTAAAACTGATCCACTTGGCATTACTTGCGTCGTTCCAAAAGCACCACATATAGACCATACTGAACATGATCTGGATGTTTTGGTAACTGAGCAAGGCCTGGCCGATCTCCGTGGCGTTGCACCCAAAGACCGTGCCAAGCTTATCATTGAAAAGTGTGCCCACCCTGAATACAAGCCAATCCTTTCAGATTACCTGGAAATGGCAACCAAGGAATGTATAGCAAAAGGTATTGGCCACGAACCTCAATTGTTTGATCGGGCCTTCAAAATGCAGCTGAACATGGCTGTCAACGGTACGATGAGAATCAACAATTGGGACATCAAGATAGACCTTTGTGAATAACCCGTCATGATAATGACATGATAATGATGTAATAAAGAACCCCTCCGTTTCCACGCGAGGGGTTCTTTATATGTCAAGCATTCAAAGCACTCATCTTGTTGAGAGTGCCGCTCATGAGGGTTCAGACCATACAAATAGTCGAGCCGTTTTCAGTCTTGTCAAAAACCCTTTTTTCAGAGCGAACCTGCTTTATTTTTTAAGTACGTTGCAACCCCCTGTGCGTCAGGCTTCATGCCTTCTTCACCCTTATTCCAACCGGCAGGACACACTTCACCGTACTTTTCAGTGAATTGTAAAGCATCAATCATTCTCAACATCTCATCAACGTTTCGACCTAAAGGCAAATCGTTAACGACCTGATGGCGAACACTTCCTTCTTTATCAATTAAAAATGACCCGCGGAAGGCGACACCGGCGTCTTCAAACTCGACATCATAAGCCTGGCAGATTTCGTGCTTAACATCCGCGACGAGGGGATACGTCACCTGGCCAATACCACCTTCATCAATCGGAGTGTTTCGCCAAGCAACATGGGTGAATTGAGAGTCTATTGAACACCCAATAACTTGAACATCCCGATCTTCAAATTCCTTGATACGTTTTGAAAAGGCAATCAATTCTGTAGGGCAGACAAAGGTGAAGTCAAGCGGATAAAAGAACAGAACGATGTACTTTCCATTGTAATCGGATAACTTAAAATCATCCTTGATTGTGCCATCTGGCATAACCGCTGAAGCTTTGAAGTTAGGGGCTTGCTTACCGACTAACACACTCATAAAGTCGCTCCTTTGCATTTAAGTTTAAACAGACTTTGTCAACAAGGAAGATAGTTTACCGGTTAGTTTATATCTGTCAAGAGATTTATGACCATTTTGGTAATTTATTTCACCCCAACAAAAACCTCCCCCTTCATGAAGCCATTTTACTTCCTTTTTTTGCTCCGTGGATGACTCTTATCGTAAACAGTCATCAGTTGGTCAACGCTCACCTGCGTATATTTTTGTGTAGTAGACAGTGACACGTGCCCCAAGAGCTCCTGAATAGCCCGCAAGTCTGCACCGCCATCGAGAAGATGGGTCGCAAATGTGTGTCGCAATGTGTGGGGTGTGATGTCTTTTAAGACCAACGCTTTCCGGAGGGCGATTTTCAGATTACGTTGGACACTTCTTGGAGTAAGTCTTCCGCCACGAAGATTAAGGAAGAGTGCATCCGTCGCCTTCAAATTACCACGTGCTTCAAGGTAGCCCAGTGTTGCTGAACATGCTTTTCGACCAAGAGGAATTATACGTTCCCTTTGACCCTTGCCCAAAACTCTGATCAACCTTTGCTCGAAATCAATGGAACCAACATTGAGGGCGGTTAATTCACTGACTCGCAAACCTGCTGAATAGAAAATTTCGAGGATCGCTCTGTCGCGCAAATCCTTCAGCGAAAGCTGTTGTCCTGACTCAATCAAGCGATGAGCTTCATCCACTGAGAGTGTTTTCGGCAAATAACGGTTGAGTTTTGGGGTGGAAAGGCCTTCAGTAGGGTTTTTCTTCAGAATCCCCTCTCGAACTAAATAGAGGAAAAAAGTACGGAGGGTGGAAAGCTTACGGGCAATTGATGTCCTCAGGTTGC
>JAFDBS010000247.1 GCA_019313185.1 Deltaproteobacteria bacterium
AAGGCAGCCTTTATGTTTTTATCTTATGCAATGGGAACACTTTTTTCCTTGGCCATTGAAAAAAAGTGGGGAGATTTCAAACAAACAAACAACATGGCGACAACCCTGGTGCTGGGCATCACCATGGGGGTTCTAAACTTTCTCGGTTTTTTTGCTTTCCTAACGGCATTGGAAGTAGGTCCTTTATCGACGATTGCCGTGATTACAGGCATGCATTTCGTGGTTGCGATAGTGCTTTCGGTTGCGATCTATCGTGAACGATTGTCTACTATGCGCTGTCTCGCTATTATTGGCACGATACTGACTGTCATCGTTCTTGGTAGCTAGTGTTGTGCGACAAAGGACAGAGTTATGAGTGATAGTCGAACACGTTGGGATGCCAGATGGCGCGATAAAAGAACCCAGCAGGGAATCGTGCAAGCTGATCCTTGGCTGATAGACATCTATCCTCGCCTTGATCAAGGCCAGGCCTTGGATGTAGCGTGTGGCAATGGCAGCAATGCAGTGTTTCTGGCAAGCCATGGTTTTGAAGTAACTGCAATTGATGTGTCCCGGGAGGCCTTGAAACAATTAAAACGCGAATCCGCACTCCGTAACCTGAATATCAAAGCCTTTCAGATTGATTTGGAGGATGATCCTGTTTTGCCAGAAGGTCCGTTCAATCTCATACTGGACTTTTTCTATTTATATCGCCCCCTTTTCCCCAAGCTTAAAAAATTACTGCTGCCGGGTGGATTGATGGCGATCAGAACCTTTAGTCGTGCAGGGGATTTTCCAGAGATAGCGCTTAACCCTGCGTTTGTCTTAGAACCAGGCGAATTGAAAGACATATTTTGCGGTTGGGATGTTTTGGTTTATGAGGAGGGAAAACAACCATCCCCAAAAGGGGGCTCTTTGGCTGGAATCTTGACACGTAAACCCTTAGACCCCTCGGGATAGACAATTTGCCTGTCTATGCTGAAAGTTCGAAGCAAACGGCGCCTGCCAATGTTAAAACTTACCATCCTGACTATTTGCGTGATGATTGCCTTCGCCGGCAATTCAATCTTATGCAGGCTGGCACTGTCTGACCAGACGATTGATGCTGCCAGCTTTACAACCTTGCGCATTCTGTCCGGGGCTTTGGTTTTGTGGTTGTTATCCTCAAAAAACAGAAGCCCCCGCATTGTGTCAGGCGATTGGTTCTCTGCAACGGCGCTGTTTGTCTACGCGGTAAGCTTTTCTTTTGCCTATCTCGGCCTTCAGACTGGCCTAGGCGCTCTATTGCTTTTCTGTTCTGTTCAGGTCACCATGATTGTCTACGGACTCCTGAACGGTGAGTGTTTTACAAAATGGCAATTGTTTTATTTTGTGTTGGCAATTTCTGGCTTGTTTGGTTTGCTTCTGCCGGGCATGACTGCTCCTCCACTGAATTTTGCATTATTGATGATCATTTCAGGTGTCGCTTGGGGTACATATTCGTTGCGCGGCAGAGTGACAAGCCTTCCCTTGCAGTCAACGGCCGGAAATTTCGTACGAGCCTCAGTTTTGGCCATGATATTCAGCGTGTTGACGGTTTCTGATCTGGCAGTTGACCTGGAAGGCATTGTTTATGCCATGTTGTCGGGTGGGATAGCCTCAGGCATAGGTTACACTGTTTGGTACGGAGTTCTTCCGTATTTAAAAGCAACAACTGCAGGTATTGTTCAATTAAGTGTCCCTGTCATTGCAGCTGTTGGCGGGTATATTTTGCTTGATGAAATGATTACAATGCGGATGATAATTTCTTCGCTGATGATTTTGGGCGGGATACTCGGGGTCTTGTCTCCCAAGCATCAACGGCTCAATCGGACAACTTAAGGGAGCAGGATGAAGCTTATTTATCCATTCTCTATCTGTACTGGTCGGCATACCGGATTCGACTCTATCCCTTCCGGCGCTTTGTGTAGAAAAAAACTACAGTGTGGACAATGTCTGCACAGTTTGACCTGAATAAACCGACAAAGCCCGGTGTTTTGTCCAAATACTCTACATGCACCTTTTTGTTCAAAGGGAAAAGTCTGTCGATGAAAGGGCCCAAGGCACTGAAGTCACTTCAAAAAACCAGAATAAACCACTGTTATGAAATATGGCATTTCCATTGCAAACGTATATATGACTAAGTCATAGAGAAGTTTTAGATTGCCCGGAATTGCAAAAGAAGGTTTTTGATTTTTTCTGTAGACACTTTATACTCATAAATTCAAGGTCCGTACGCTCATCAAGGTATGACTTTAATACGTGAAATGCAAGACTCCGAACCGAGCGGCCTAAGGGAAGATCCTACGGCGGCTTGGTCGATGGGTGAGGCTGGAAACGGCTCTGCCTCCCGAATGGAAAGGAGCTTTGTCAATCAACCCCATTTTGGAGAAAAGGAGAAAAGGAATGGACAAGATTGCCAGAATTGACATGGGTGCCAAAGGTGGCCCGAAAGTTACCATTGAGCCGGTCGGTGACTATGCCGGACTTGGTGGCCGCGCCACAACCTCGCTGATGGTCAGCAAGGAAGTTAATCCGAATTGTCACCCCCTCGGAGCAGAAAACAAACTGGTTATCGCCCCTGGAATGCTCAGTGGCACAACCGGCTCAATGACAGGCAGGCTTTCCGTTGGCTGCAAGAGCCCCTTAACAGGCACCATCAAGGAATCCAATGCTGGCGGACAAGCTGCGCAGGTTCTGGCCCGTGTGGGATATGCTGCCGTTGTTTTGGAAGGCAAGCCAGAGGGAGATGATCTCTATAAAATTATCATCAATGGAGAAGGCATCAAGGTTGAAGTCGATAACAGCCTCAAGCTCATGGACAACTACCCAGTCATTGAAAAATTGCGCAAGCAATATGGAGATAAAGTCGCTTACATGTCGATTGGCTCGGCCGGTGAACGCTTGATGCTGGGGGCATCGATTGCCTGCACAGATCCTGAGCTTCGGCCAACCCGACATTGCGGCCGCGGTGGGGTCGGTGCAGTTATGGGATCAAAGCGCGTCAAGGCGATCATTATTGATGACGCCGGTTTCAAGCATCGCACTCCCAAGGATCCTGAAAAATACCGCGATGCCAACCGTAAGTTTGTCGAAGGTCTTCGCAAGCATCCCGTTACCGGTGAGGGTTTGCCAGCTTATGGCACCAACGTGTTGACCAACGTTTTGAACGAAGCCGGTGGATACCCGACCCATAATTTCAAGTCGGGTGTCTTCAAAGGTGGCGCCAACATCAGTGGCGAAGCCCAGGCTGAACTCGAGATCAAGCGTGGCGGGCTTGCCACACACGGTTGTCACCGTGGGTGTGTCATCCAATGCTCAGGGATTTTCAACGACAAAGACGGGAATTACGTAACCAAGCAACCCGAATATGAAACGGTCTGGTCACACGGTGGGCACTGTGGCATTGACGATCTTGATACCATTGCCAGACTTGATTACATGGACGATAATTTTGGTCTCGACACCATTGAGATGGGTGTCACCATTGGCGTTGCGATGGATGCAGGCCTTGCCGAATTTGGCGACTGCGAAGCTGCGATCAAGCTCATGGAAGAGGTTGGCAAAGGCACTCCTCTTGGCCGTGTTTTGGGCTGTGGTGCTGAGATCACCGGTAAGGTGTTCGGCGTGGAAAAAGTTCCAGTTGTTAAAAGCCAAGCTATCCCAGCATACGATCCGCGCCCAATCCAAGGGATTGGCGTCACCTACGCCACAAGCACGATGGGCGCAGACCACACAGCAGGCTACGCAATTGCAACCAATATCCTCAAAGTTGGTGGCGATGTTGACCCTTTGAAGACTGAAGGACAGGTCGAGCTTTCCCGTAATCTCCAGATTGCAACCGCATCGATTGATGCGACGGGAATGTGTTTGTTCATCGCTTTTGCAATTATGGATCAACCGGAAACGTTCCAGGCCATGCTCGATATGCTCAATGCGTTTTATGGTACTGACCTTGATGCTGACGGCGTGGTGGCACTGGGACAGAAGATTCTGTCGGCTGAGCGGGAATTCAACAAGGCTGCTGGCTTTACAAAGGCTCACGACAGATTGCCTCGCTTCTTCTATACGGACCCCATCGCACCGCACAACCAGACGTTCTCGGTCACAGACGAGGAGTTGGACGAGGTCTTTAACTGGTAATTTTTTAACGGTGATGAAAATGGGAGGCCAGCAGGCCTCCCTTTTTTCAATGTTCTGAGCCAATATCTCGCATTTTG
>JAFDBS010000248.1 GCA_019313185.1 Deltaproteobacteria bacterium
AGCGGCGTATGCAGCGGCACAGAGAATGTCTTCCTCAGTAACCTCGCGTGAAGAGTCCTCAGCCTTGAGGACGAGGTGACAACCGGGCAAACGGTGTGCGTGAAACCAAAGATCTTTGGACGTTGTGAGAATTCGGCTAACATAATCATTCGTGCGGCTGTTTTTACCCCAAAATAACCTCAAACCATGAGAGGTAACAGCATGACGTAACATCTCTTTTGGGTCTCTTGCTGGACGCTTTCCCAAAACAGCAATGCTCTTTTTAAGCAGGCCGCATGTTTCCAGTTCAAGCTGTATGTGGTAAAGGTCCTCTGTCGAATCAGCTTCTTCGAGAGCCAACAAAAGGTCTTCTAACCATTTGAGTTCCGCAATCGTTTCGTCATGTCGTCGCCGCAAATGCGGCTTGGCTCGTTTTGCCTTTCGGTAGAGCTTAAAAAATTCTTCAGCATTTTTTTGCGGCGACAGTCGTGGGTCCAGTTGAATTTTAGTCATAATCGATGGATCCTGATAGTAATTGAGAACTTTTATGTAATGGCTCCCCTGGATGACCTCGTGAATATTTGCCAACAACAACTCACCTTTAATCCGAAACGTTTCCGGATCAGGCTGATGGTCCATTTGGTCAATGATTTTTTCAAGCCGCTTAATCAGTTTTTTTATCTGCCGATTGATCAATCCCTGAAAATGCGCATGCAAATTTTTAGATAAGGTTTGAGCCTTCAACGCTCTTTCAAACTCGAGCAGAGCAGACAGGTCTTTGAAGTGCTTAACTGATGTAAATCCATCTCGGCCGATTAAAAATGGCAATAATCCGTAGTGGTCATCCCATTCAACCCGCCACGCGTCGAACTTTCCCTTTTGAAAAATTAGCTGTATGTGACAGATGATATCATCAATAAGTTTTCCGGTTTGCATCTCCGAACAGATTGCCTGTGATAATGCTGGCGATAATAGATAAACATTACGTTCGCCTGGGTTCGACAGATTACCTTTGACATTGTGAACTACCATCTCGGAGAGTTTCGGGTCTTTAGACAAAAGAGAGATGGAGGTACAATTCTCCGGTAACGTGTAGGTTGTACCAGGCATTAAGCAGCGTTTGCCGTCATGACGCCACATCAGATCAACTATCTGGTCCGCCGCGTTAATGAGCACTAGGTTTCCACGATTTCCAAAGGCCTCGAAAACCAGATCGTAAACCAGGTCTTTTCCACCGGTAAACTTAAGATGTACAATGCGATCGAGACATTCTGCTTTCACTGAAATTAAAGCTTTGAGGCGTGCCCTCAACAGCTGACAGAACCGTGGAGGTTTTGCTGGAGCAGCTGTTTTTTGATTTGACAGATAAAAAACCGGGTGGTCTTCAGTCTGCACATGGAGGCACAACTTCTCGGTTCCAGTCCAGAATTGGAAACATATGGCTCCGCGTGTGGGCTGTATCACCCTGTCCAGCCGGCTACCTGCCAATTTCAAATCAGCCTCTACTGCCATTGCTTGGAGCATCAAGTTGTCCATATTGTCCCCTTAAGGACCTCTCACACGCCCTGAAGCATGAACAGGTTAGAAATCATACGCCCGACCCTAGCGCAGAACTCAAAAATCGTCATTGCCATGTCTTTTGATGCAGCATAACCAAGATAAACTTGATCAATTCTGTTAATTCTTGACTTTTTAAGTCAATATGAAAAAATCAATTCACATAACCGTTTACATCAAGGAGCCAGATATGTCGCAATCTACAAGCTATCGTTTGGGCACCAAAGCTCTTCACGCCGGGCAGGCCCCGGATCCGGCAACGAACTCTCGCGCTGTTCCGATCTATCAAACCAGTTCTTACGTTTTTGACTCCAGTGAACATGCAGCCAATCTGTTTTCATTAGCGGAAATGGGAAATATTTACACCCGGATCATGAATCCCACCACAGATGTCCTGGAAAAACGCTTGGCAGACTTGGATGGTGGCGTCGGCGCCCTCGCCCTCGCATCGGGCTCTGCAGCAATCAACCTGGCTATTCTTAATTTGGCAAAGGCCGGCGACAATATTGTTTCCACCCAATATCTCTATGGTGGCACATACAATATGTTTAATTATACGTTAAAGCGCATGGGGATTTCGGTAAAATTTGTTGACACGAGCAACCCTGCTGAAGTGGCCCAGGCTATCGATAAAAACACCAAGGCCCTGTTTACCGAAACAATTGGCAACCCCAAGAACAATGTTGATGATTTTGAGATGTTGGCACGCATCGCCCACGACCATAAAGTTCCTTTGATCGTTGACAATACAGTCGCAACCCCTTATCTGTTCCGACCCACCGAACATGGCGCTGATATTGTTTGTTATTCTTTGACAAAATTTATTGGTGGGCATGGAACAAGCATCGGTGGTGCTGTTGTTGATAGCGGCAAGTTTGATTGGTCATCCGGCCGATTTGAAGAATTCACATCACCGGATCCCAGTTATCACGGTTTGGTCTATCACGAAGCCCTTGGAGAACTCGCCTATATTTTAAAGATGCGTATCACTTTATTGCGAGACATGGGCCCCTGCCTGTCGCCGTTTAATGCTTTTCAGTTTCTCCAAGGTCTCGAAACACTGCATGTGCGCATGCCCCGCCATTGTGAAAATGCCCTCAAGGTAGCGAAATTTCTTGAAGAACATGCAAGTGTGTCCTGGGTTAACTATCCGGGTCTGGAAAGCCATCCTGATTATGCCCGCGCTCAACAGTACCTCCCGCAAGGACAAGGTGCAATTCTCGGTTTTGGCATCAAGGGTGGCCGCGAGGCCGGAGCGAAATTTATTGACAGTGTAAAACTTTGCAGTCATCTGGCAAACATCGGCGATGCGAAAACCTTGGTCATCCATCCGGCAACTACCACTCACCAACAGCTTTCAGACCAAGAACAACTTGCAGCAGGTGTCAGCCCTGACTTTATTCGAGTTTCGGTAGGCATCGAAGACGTAGACGATATCATATCGGATATCGACCAAGCATTGTTGGCCAGTCAATCCTAATCGTGATTACTTTTCACAAAAAAAAGCGGGTCTGAGTGCCCGCTTTTTAAGTACGAGTTTATCGCCCCAGGCAATTTTCGATCACTTATACGTATTCCATCCTAGTGACTGTATGCGCAATTTTCTAGAATATATCCCTTTTGTGTTGATTGCAGCGATGGTCAGGGCTTTGCCTCGAGGCAGAGCCCTGACGTTTGGCAAACATTTCGGCCGTTTTCTCTTGCCTCTGTTAACAAAAAGAGTTGCCATCGCCAGAGAGAACTTGAGCAAAGCCTTTCCCAATCTGTCAACTCAAACGATTCAAGACAGTTTACGAGACATGTATGAACATCTAGGTATTTGCGCCATAGAGATGTTGAGGTTAGACAAGTTTACTGGACTCAAGGATTTGAACCGTTTTTTTAACATCAGCGGTGAAGACAATATACAGGAGGCACTCAAACTTGGCCGTGGCTGCATCATTTTAACAGGCCATGTCGGTTTTTGGGAAGCGGGCACTTTTTTTCTACCGCTGCTGGGTTTTAAAACAGCTGTCGTTGCCAAACCGATGCGAAACCCTCTGGTGGATAATTATATCCGAAAAATGCGTCAAAACAGTGGTACGGTTATAATCAATAGTCACAAAGGTGCACGCGCTATCATGTCGGCGTTGCGTGAAAATCATTTGGTTTGCATCCTTCTTGATCAACATCTGAAGGGCAAAGGTTCAGTTGTGGCCAGCTTTTTCGGCCGTCCTGCACACACCACGACAATTATCACTCGAATGGCTCTTCGCGATCAGACCCCGATCATCAAAGCCTTCACATACCGCAACCCAGACAACACTTATCAATGTCACTTTGAAAAGATGTTTCTCCTCGAGGGCCCCTCAGATGAGGAAAATGTCATTAACCAAACCAACCTATTAAATCAACATATCGAGTCTGGCATCCGGAAACATATCAGCCAGTGGTTTTGGATTCACCGGCGGTGGCGAAAATGTTGCGAAAATCAGGATTGACATCTCATGCCTTTTCACATTGTTCTCGTTGAACCAGAGATACCGCCGAACACAGGGAATATAGCCCGTTTATGCGCTGCAACCGGAACTGTTTTGCACCTAGTTGGCAAATTGGGTTTTTCGCTGACTGACAAACACCTCAAAAGAGCAGGTCTTGATTATTGGGATTCTGTTGTAATGCACCGCTGGGATTCTTTGACCCATCTTCACTCCCATTTTCCAAATGGACGTTTCTGGTACACCTCAAAAAAGGCACCTCTGCTTTACACAGCAGTGTCCTATTTGCCGGGAGATTTTTTGGTGTTCGGCAAGGAAACCCTGGGATTGCCGGATGAACTTCTGATGAGTCAGCGGAAATCGGCGGTCCGGATTCCGATTATGAATCCGGAGGTACGAAGCCTAAACTTATCAACTGCTGCCGGGATTGTTCTCTATGAAGCTTTGAGACAAGCCGGCCGACTTTTTTAAGCTGAGAGCGAAAAGAGTACTGCGTTTATGCTTGAGCCCCGGGACGTTTTCCCTAAGACGAGCAAGCCGACTGATCGATGCTCAAAGTCACAGCAAGACTAATCCAAATTCTCTTCGATACGAATCATCAGGCTTTCTTGCTGGATAATGTCGAGTTCGTCAATTTCAGACAATGCATTTCTCACGTCCCGTTCAAGGGCGTCATGTGTCATTAAGACAATCGGTACTGCCTCTGCTTCATGTCGATGCGGCTGGATCATGGATTCGATACTTATGTTGTGCTTGCCCAATATGCCAGATATTTGCGCAAGTACACCCGGTTGGTCTTTGGCTGTGAAGCGCAAATAATATGGGGTAACCAATTCTTCCATAGGCTTGACTGAATACTGGGCTAACTCGCTCATCGGACATCCCAAAGGTGGAATTCTGGATCCGATTCCAGCCTGGATGTTCCGGGCAATGCTGACAACATCACCCATCACAGCACTGGCCGTAGCGTCCATGCCTGCTCCAAAACCTGTTAGCATTGTTGGCCCGACAAAATCACCAAATAAGCGAATCGCGTTGAAAACACCATCTATCTTCGCAAGGGGGTAGTTTTCTGGAACCATGGTTGGATGCACTCTGGCTTCAATCATATCGCCATTGTGTTTACCGATCGCTAACAGTTTCAGCTTGTAGCCAAACTCTCTGGCGAATTCGATGTCTAGTGCTGTGATCTTACTAATCCCCTCAGTAAAAATCTGCTCAAACTCGATATGAGTCCCAAAACAAAGGCTGCAAAGCAACGCAAGTTTATGCGCTGTATCGACCCCTTCTATATCAAAAGTCGGATCTGCCTCAGCATACCCCTGCTTCTGTGCATCAGCAAGAACAGCTGAAAAGCTTGCTTGCTCTTCCGCCATCCGGGTTAGAATATAGTTGCAGGTACCGTTAAGAATCCCCAAAACACTGGTAATTCGGTTGGCAGCAAGATTTTCCTTTATTGCCGTAATGGCAGGTATCCCGCCACCAACGGCGGCTTCATACAATACATCAACTCCGGCTTGTTCAGCTGCGGGCAGGATCTCGTCGCCATGCAATGCAAGCAGGGCCTTGTTAGCCGTGACAATATGCTTTCCGTTACGAATAGCCTGCAACACAAAAGACCTTGCCGGTTCATAGCCACCTATCAACTCGATGACGATATCTATTTCAGGGCTCGTTAGCATTGACTGCACATCTGTGCTCAGCAAACCTTTGTCTACAGCAATACCTCGGTCAGTTGTGATATCAAGATCAACAATTTGCGTCAATTTGAGTTCTGCGCCGACTCTTTGACTCAACAGCTGGTGGTTTTGCTGAAAAATTTTGACGACACCTGTACCAATAGTGCCAAACCCCAATAATCCGACATTGATCGTTCGCATTTGCTGACTCCGTTGATAACGATTTAAAATCACAAACTATATTAGAGAGAGTTATTCTTTAATCATTACACGATAACCTGCATGCACCTAACGTCTGTATTGACTTTTTCAGATTTTCTCTCATTTGCTTTGCTAGATATTGAGCATCTGCTTCCAGTGTTGGTGAGAGACACAACGAGACATCTTTAAAACCAGCTTGGTCAGCTGTTGTTAACATACGCTTGACCAAGGCTGCATATGTTTCTCGACAAAGGCCATGCCACTTCCCACCACCTACGAACAATACCCAATCAGCCCGCAATTTTCCATTGTTCTGCAAAACGACCTGCTCACCAGCAAGTCCAATCACTTTCCTATCTAACAGCATTTTTGTTAATTGGCCATTAAGTCTCCAATCCAATAAGCCAGCAGGGCCAGCAAGTGGCCGCACATCTTCAAAAAAGAGGACCACCACACTGTCTCCAGGCAGTTGGTCAGCCGGGCGATCAAGGGTTTCGAGATTGATCATGAGGTTTTTGAGGGAGTCTGTTTGGAAATCTGATCCAAAACACCATTGATAAATGAGGCCGTCTCTTCTGTACCAAAACGCTTACCGATTTCAATGGCTTCGTTAATCACGACGTTGTGAGGAACTTCTGTATTAAAAAGCAACTCATAGGTACTCAGCCGCAGAAGTGCCAAATCAACCCTCGACATTCGATCAAGAGCCCAGTTGGTCGAAAATTTGTCGATCGACTGATCGATTTCTTCAAGATGCTCTGCGACACCACAAATCAACTGTTCTGCAAACGCTCTGACTTCAGGCCGAGCCCCTTGAGAAGAACTTTCGTCGGTCGCATCACCGAGGAGATCGTTGCGAAACTGAAAATTGCCCCAAAAGTCATTTAGGACTTTTTCCAGCGACCCCCCTTCGTGATCAGCCAGACTGTATAAAACTTTAAGGGCCATTTCACGGCCCTGACGACGCATACCGCTTGCCATAAAATATCAAAGCGCTTTGTAAAGATTGGCCATTTCTATGGCTGCCATCGCTGCATCAAATCCTTTATTGCCAGACTTACTTCCCGCACGCTCTATCGCCTGCTCGAGATTATCGGTGGTGAGAACACCGAAACTGACTGGAACCTTTGCTTCCATCGACACCATTGCAACGCCTTTTGATACCTCAGCACTAACGTAATCAAAATGTGGGGTGGCGCCACGGATGACTGCTCCCAGGCAGATGACCGCATCGTATTTGCCAGAATCGGCCATCTGTTTGGCGGTCGGTGGAATTTCAAAAGCCCCAGGGACTCGGACTAAATCGATATTTTCTTGGGAAGCCCCATGACGCAACACTGCGTCAATTGCACCTTCAACGAGACGTTCACTGACAAAACTGTTAAAACGGCTTACCAAAATTCCAATGCGCATTCCCTTGGCGTCTAGTTTTCCTTCTATAATTTTCGTCATTCCATTTTCTCCCCAAAAAATAATGCATGCTGCTTACAAGTTTTCAAGCAGATGCCCCATCTTTTCCTGTTTGGTTTTTAAATATTTGAGATTTTTGGTATTTGGGATTGATTGAATTGGGACCCGTTCAACGATCTCCAGACCATAACCCTCTAGACCAATAATTTTTCTTGGGTTGTTCGTGAGCAGCCGGATTTGACGGATACCAAGTTCAGTGAGAATTTGGGCACCGATGCCATAATCACGTAAATCGGCCTGAAAACCGAGGACTTCATTAGCCTCCACGGTATCATGTCCTTGGTCTTGAAGGTTATAAGCCTTCAATTTGTTGACTAAACCGATCCCTCGTCCTTCTTGACGCATGTAAAGGACAACACCGGTGCCTTCATCATCGATCATACTCATTGCCGATTGCAGTTGATCGCCACAATCGCAGCGCAGCGAGCCAAAAACGTCTCCGGTCAGGCATTCGGAATGAACCCTTACCAATGTTGGCCTTTCCGGATCGATCTGGCCTTTAATCAAAGCAAGGTGTTGAGCGTTATCCACATCGTTATCATAGACAATTGCCTGAAAATCTCCCCCTACGGCAGTTGGCAACATCGTTACCGCGGCACGTCGCACCAAAAGCTCCTTGCGCATGCGATATGCGACCAAATCGGCAATTGTAACAATAAGCAGGTCATGCTTTTTAGCAAATTCTTTCAGTTGTGGCATACGAGACATGGTTCCATCGTCATTCATGATCTCACAAATCACGCCAGCTGGCTTGAGTCCCGCAAGTCGTGCCAGATCAACAGATCCTTCTGTCTGGCCTGCTCTGACCATTACACCACCATTTTTAGCCCGCAAAGGAAAAACATGCCCTGGCCGTGCCAGGTCATGAGCGGTTGTTTCATCAGCGATGGCTACTTGAATTGTCCGGGCGCGATCAGCAGCTGATATGCCGGTCGTTACTCCCCGTCGCGCTTCGATTGACACTGTAAACGCGGTCCCAAATGAAGAGGAATTATCTTTGACCATCAGTGGAAGATCAAGGTGGTCGGCCTGGCCTTCTGTCAAAGACAGGCAAATCAAGCCACGACCTTCTTTGGCCATAAAATTAATTGCTTCAGAAGTAACTTTTTCTGCAGCCATGCACAGGTCACCTTCGTTCTCACGATCTTCGTCATCGACCAAGATGACCATTTTCCCTTGGCGAATATGTTCAAGTGCTTTTTCAATACGAGCTACAGGCATGTTTTTCCTCGAATAAATAAGACTTCTTAATGTCTCATAAAAACCCGTGTTTGGCAAGCAAGTCAGCGGAAACACCACCTGACTTGCTCAGAGTTTGTAAGTCAAGACATCGGGCAACGTACTTGCCAATCAAGTCGGTTTCGATGTTGACCAAGTCACCAACTTTGAGATGTTGCAATGTTGTCTGTTTCATCGTATGAGGGATAACCGTCACCGAAACGCTTTCTTCATCAACATGATTTACTGTGAGACTGATGCCATCGACCGCAACAGAACCCTTGCTGACAAATTGATTCATCAGAACCTGATCGACTTGAAATTGAAAAACCCATGCGTTTGATTCTTTTTGCCGCTTCAGGATTCGCCCGCAACCATCAACGTGGCCTGTCACCAAATGTCCACCGAGACGGTCTGTTAAACGTAAAGCCCGTTCGAGGTTGACATGATCATTTGGCCTGTGCTGACCTAAAGTGGTTTTTCTCAGCGTCTCTGGTGAAACGTCCGCAGTAAATTGTCCATCACCATAACGGGTTACTGTCAGACAAGCACCATTGACTGCAATGCTCTCACCAAGAGAGATTTCATCCATTGGAATCTTCGTCGACACAGTGATGGATGACTGGGAAGCTTTTCTGTTTATGTCTAAAATGGTACCGACATCTTCAATCAGTCCTGTGAACATCTTGCTACCTCGCCCTCAACAAGAAAATCTTCTTCGATTCTGGAAACCCGCAAGTCAGTCAATCGATAAGCATCGCGCAAACACTCAATCCCTGGTCCGTCAAAAACCATGCGACCGTTATTGCCACCAAACATGATCGGAGCAAGGTAGAACATAATGCGGTCAATGAGGCCCGCACGCAACATGGCTCCAGCTAAGGAACTCCCCCCCTCAAGAAGGATAAATTGAATGTTCTTTGCAGCAATTGCCTTCATTGCTGATAAAAGGTTTAGGCGGCCATCAATTTCGTCTACCTGAATAATCTCAAGAGATGGTTTCCGGTAAGGCTCGAGCCTAGATGCCGGATGGTGATTACTGGTAACGATCACACTTCCCGGCGCAACTCGGTCATCATAAACGGCTGCGCTGGGGGGCGTGATTAATTGACTGTCGACGACAATCCGCAAAGGGTTTCGTCCACCAGAAAACAGTCGCGTTGTCAAGCGTGGATTGTCAGCTATAACTGTGGCTGATCCGACTAAAATTGCATCCACTTGATCGCGCAGTCGATGAACATGATGTCTACTTTCTGACGATGAAATCCATTGCGACTCTCCATTTGACGTCGCGGTCTGGCCGTCCAGCGACATGGCTGCCTTATAGACAACATAAGGCATTCCGGCCGTGACATGTTTGGCAAACGGTGAAATGAGGCGCTGGCAGTCAGGTTCCAAAATACCATAAGTCACCCGAATACCAGAATCGCGCAGACGCTTGAGTCCTTGGCCTGAAACTTTTGGGTTGGGATCGAGACAACCTACAATCACCCGATGAATGCCAGCAGCAATGATCGCTTCAGTACAAGGGCCTGTACGACCGTGATGACAGCATGGTTCTAAAGTCACATAAAGTTCAGACCCGCGTGTGTAATTTTCGGCTGAACGCAAAGCCAAAATTTCCGCGTGAGGCTGTCCAGCAGCCGGGTGGAAACCCTCACCAACCACCCGACCATTGCTTACGACAACGGCTCCAACAGGTGGATTCGGCGTAGTCCGGCCAAGCGCGCGGGCGGCAAGTTCAAGTGCCATTTGCATAAAATGAGAGTCAGAAGGCATCGCTGGAACCCGAAACCGGTTGCTGTAATATTGCCGTCATCACTCAGGGGGACTTTTTGTTGACGGCCCCCTTGGCCAGAATATCTGTTAATTCTGCCATAAACTCATTGATATCACGGAACTGACGGTAAACAGATGCGAAGCGCACGTAGGCTACTTCGTCGATGGACTGCAGTGCTTCCATAATTGCCTCACCTACCCGGCTGGCAGGTATTTCTTTTTCACCACTTTCTTGGAGGGACTGTTCAAGCTGATCAACAACTTTTTCTATGGTTGCAATCGAAACAGGACGTTTTTCACAGGCACGTTGCATCCCAGCGATGATTTTATGGCGATCAAACATTTCACGACGTCCATCCTTTTTCACCACCAACGGCAACGTTTCTTCAACCCGCTCGTATGTTGTAAACCTGCGCTCACATTCGACGCATTCGCGTCTTCGGCGGATATTGTTCCCTTCCTTACCTAAACGCGAATCAACAACCCGAGTGTCATCGTAGTTACAGAATGGACACTTCATCATTTCCTCTGGAATGGTTGATTGTCAACCTCATGATATGAAACGACTTTTATACCTGCTTCCTCAAGCATATCAAGGGAAAGCTGATCTGGATAGCCGTCAAGGTAAACAACGTCCCGTATCCCGGCGTTGATCAACATCTTCGTGCAAATGATACAGGGTGAATTGGTGCAATACAACGTGGCACCGGAAAGGTTGATTCCATGCCGGGCAGCCTGAATGATGGCATTTTGTTCAGCGTGCAGGCCACGGCACAGTTCATGTCGTTCTCCGGATGGAACATTCATCTGCTCGCGAAGACAGCCGGTTTCCGCACAATGGCGAATTCCAGACGGGGTCCCATTGTAACCGGTCGCGAGAATATGTTTTTCTTTGATCATTAGAGCACCAACTTGGCGACGCAGACAAGTCGACCGGCGCGACACAAGCTGGGTTATATCCATAAAATAATCGTTCCAAGATGGACGTTCCATTTAAACCAACCGGTGTGCATAAAGAGGAAACTGTTGACAAAGCTCTTTAACTTCACCTCTTATCTCGTTGAGTTCTTTATCATTATCAATGTTTTTAAGTGCACGGTCAATCCAGGCAGCAACCTGGTCCATTTCAGCTTCCCGAAGTCCCCGGGTTGTTGTTGCCGGTGTTCCAATCCTTATCCCGCTGGTGACAAATGGCGATCGAGCATCAAACGGGACCGCATTCTTATTAACAGTGATTCCCGCTTTTTCGAGGGTTTCCTCTGCCACTTTTCCGGTGAGCTCCGTACCACTGAAATCAACCAGCATCAGGTGATTGTCCGTGCCACCAGAAACCATATTGTAACCTCGTTCTGCAAGGCCCGCTGCCAATGCCTTAGCATTGCTGACAACCTGTTCTGCATAAGTTTTGAAGTCTGGACTGAGGGCTTCCTTGAAAGCAACGGCCTTTGCCGCAATCACATGCATTAATGGCCCGCCCTGAATACCTGGAAAAATATTGCTGTTTAGCTTTTTACCGAATTCATCACGACAGAGGATCATGCCTCCACGAGGACCACGCAGGGTTTTATGAGTCGTTGTTGTAACGAATTCGGCATGAGGAACCGGGGACGGATGAACGCCAGCTGCAACCAAACCGGCAATATGTGCCATATCAACCATTACAGGCGCTTCAACTGCGTCGGCTATCTGTCGAAAGGCTTCAAAATCAAGTATCCGAGGATAGGCGCTGGCACCAACAACGATCAGTTTTGGCCTGTGCTCTTTTGCCAACTTCGCGACTTCGTCATAATCGATCATGCCGGTATCTTTGCGAACGCCGTAGGCGATAATATTGAACAGTTTTCCTGAGAAATTCACCGGCGACCCATGGGTCAGGTGACCACCGTGGGCAAGATTCATCCCAAGAACCGTATCGCCAGGTTGGCATGCCGCGAAATAGACCGCCATATTGGCCTGTGATCCAGAATGCGCTTGGACATTGACATGCTCTGCCCCAAATAACTCCTTAGCACGATCAATCGCCAACTGTTCGGCAATATCAACAAACTCACAACCGCCATAGTAGCGCTTGCCAGGGTATCCTTCAGCGTACTTGTTGGTTAATACAGAGCCTTGAGCTTCAAGAACACTTTCACTGACAAAGTTTTCCGACGCGATGAATTCAAGACTGTATTCCTGACGCTTGGTTTCCTTGCCGATAACCGACGAAATCTCAGGGTCAAACTGCGCAAGTGTATCTTTCATTGCAATTCATCCTCCACATTTTCAATGTCTTTAGAGATTCGAGATGTCTGTAAATTTGAAGGGGCAACTTATTCCATGCAAAGACGGGCAGGTCAACACCTGCCCGTCTTTGGATTGATCAAATGCGCTCGTTGCGCACATCATCTTCGATACGCGCGATTTTATCAAGGCGGCGCTGATGCCGACCCCCTTCATAGATGGCGTCAAGCCAAATGTTGACCATTCGGCAAGCACGCTCTGCAGTGAGCACACGGCCTCCTAATACTAAAATATTGGCGTCGTTGTGCTCCTTGGCCATCTGAGCCATAAATTCGTCAGTGACCAACGCGGCTCTAACCTTTGGGAACTTATTGGCTACGATCGACATGCCAATTCCGGTGCCGCATATCAGAATACCCAGGTCTGCCTCAAGGCGTGAAACCGCAATGGCGACTCTTTCAGCAAAATCCGGATAATCAACCGAGTCATCGTTGTCCGTCCCCAAGTCAGAAACCGTCATTCCTCGTTGTTGCAAAAGCTCATTTACAGCAGACTTAAGCTCCAGTCCACCGTGGTCGCTTCCAATTACAATCCGCATTGGTTTCTAAACTTTCTTGAACAGCAGGGTTGCATTTGTCCCACCAAAACCCAAGGAGTTGGACAACACCACCTTGAGAGCGGATTGACGGGCAGTATTTGGAACATAATCCAGGTCGCAGTCGGGGTCAGACTCGACATAATTAATCGTGGGAGGAACCACCCCGTGGTGCAATGCCATCAGCGAGAACACTGCTTCAATCCCCCCTGCTGCCCCAAGTAAATGACCGGTCATGCTTTTCGTTGAACTGACCATAAGTTTTTCGGCATGACTACCAAAAACATTTTTGATGGCCATCGTCTCATAGAGATCATTATAAGGAGTCGACGTGCCGTGAGCATTGATGTAATCAACCTCATCAGGGCTTACGTCAGCCGTTGACAAAGCCATGCGCATGCAACGTGCAGCACCTTCTCCACCAGGGGCAGGCGCTGTCAGATGATAGGCATCACCGGTCAAACCGTAGCCAGCGACTTCTCCATAAATATTTGCACCACGCCGTTTTGCATGCTCATATTCCTCGAGCAACAAAATGCCCGCGCCCTCGGCAAGAACGAACCCATCGCGATTTTTTTCGAAAGGACGGCTTGCTGCTTGCGGGTCATCATTCCGAGTGGACAAGGCCTTCATGACCGAAAATCCGCCTATACCCAAAGGGCAAACTGTTGATTCAGTCCCTCCTGCAATAACAGCGTCTGCATCGCCACGCTGAATGATCCGAAAGGCGTCGCCGATAGCATGTGTACCGGTAGCGCAAGCGGACACAGGGGCCAAGTTGGGCCCTTTGGCACCAAATTTTATTGAAATCTGACCAGCTGCCAGATTAATTATTGACATCGGAATGAAAAAAGGGCTGATTTTTCGATATCCACCTTGGACTAATGCCTCATGGTACTTCTCGATCACCGGCAAGCCACCCATTCCTGACCCGACGACGACACCAAGCCGCTCAGCGTTTTCCTGAGTGACTGGGTAACCGGAATCAACCATGGCCATTTCGGCCGCTGCAAGCGCGTAATGAATAAAAATATCCATCTTACGCGCCTCTTTTTTATCAATGTAGAGATCCGTATCAAAATCAGGGACCTCTCCGGCAAACTTGACAGGAAAATCACTGGCATCGAAACGGGTAATTGGCCTTATTCCAGACTGACCATTTGTAACGGCAGACCAGTTCTTTTCAAGGCCGCATCCAAGAGGAGAGACAATTCCCAAACCTGTAACGACAACTCTTCGCATGAGTGCCTAAGCCTCCTATGCAACGGCAAATGTCCGATCATAATCAAAGGATTGATCGGAATCTGCGATTGTTTAAAGCGCAAAGAGCACCGGCACTTTGCGCTTTAGTTGATTAGGAATTCTCTGAGATGTAATCGATCGCGTCTTGAACAGTCTGGATCTTTTCGGCATCTTCGTCAGAAATTTCGATATCAAATTCTTCTTCGAGAGCCATTACCAGTTCGACAGTGTCCAAAGAATCAG
>JAFDBS010000249.1 GCA_019313185.1 Deltaproteobacteria bacterium
GCTGACCTTGACTCGGCTCTGGACTTACTCCCGGGATACTGCCAAAACGAACGGCGATTTCTGACGGTTCTCAAAGAGTCTGGTAGCCCTGGGCAGGCCGTCTTGGCGATGCCCCGCAAGCTGTTGAGATTATATCTTTCCGCTTACCAATCGAGGCTTTTAGACTATCTGGTTGATACGCGACTCTCATCGATCGGGGAGCTCTGGCTTGGCGATTTGGCCTATGTCCATCACAGCGGGGCTTGTTTTGCTGTCTGCAATCCCACAGCAGAACAAGCACGGGCCGACAAGCTTGAGATCAGTCCAAGCGCGCCATTGTTCGGACATAAAGTTCGAATCGCCGGAGGAGAGGCGGGCGTGGCTGAGTTACAGCTCTTGGAAACGGAAGGTCTGATACTCAAAAATTTCCGGCTGCCGAAAGGACTTACCATGGAGGGAGAAAGACGTCCAATTCGGGTACCGCTTGTGGCACCACAGGCCGAAGCCGATGCAGACGGCATCTGGCTGTCATTCTCTCTGCCGAAAGGGAGCTTTGCCACCACAGTATTGGGCGAAGTGATGAAGCCAACAATCTGACCTAGCCGGGGTTTGGAACATTGACAAGACGTTTCATTTTGATTTACATGGGCCGATATGTTCAGTATCTATGTAGATCAGGTTGTTCAAAACGCATGACATTCTGAGCAGGCTTGGCTTCGACACCTTAGCCAAAGGGAGTTCGGTTATGGATCCAACCAGTCAGACGGAGAAAGCAGATAAGAACGATGATTTGCGGGTAAACTTTTTTCGACCCCGACCCGGTTTTATGCGTAAAGAGGTCATGATCATCTGGGGCACATTAATCGCATGGGCGTTTGTGACGTTCGGCTTGCCAATTCACATTGCCTGGCAGCATTCCGATCCACAGTTGACCCTTGAAGAGGTTCCAAAAATCTTCGGGATTCCCTTCTATTATCTTTTCGAAGGCCAGTTTGTGATTGTCTGGTTCATTTTAATCTGTTTTGTCTTCAATGTCTTAATTGACTGGTTGACCACCTCTTACCGATCGCGTCGCTAGGGAGACCGCAATGGAGAATGTCAGCGTTAAGTTTTTGCCGTTGTTCGTTTTGGGTTTAGCCTTGGTTGTCTCCCTATCGGTCGGGATGATCTCTCGACGTCAGGCGCGCAGTGGCTACGGTGTTCAATTCCAGTCTATTGGGCATGCCAGCATAGGCGCTGCGATTGCATCGAACTGGATGAGCGCGGCTTCGTTTCTGGGGATTGCCGGGGTTTTTTTCGTCAAGGGTTACTTCGCCTTTGCCTACGTTCTCGGCTGGACTGGAGGTTATGTCCTGCTCTTGGTCCTGATGGGCAGTCAATTGCGCCGTTTTGGCAAATATACGGCTTCAGACTTTGTTGAAGCCCGGTATGAGTCCTCACTGGCTCGGGTCTTTTCAGCGATCATTGCCATTTTGATTACATTGATCTATTGCGTCGCTCAATACAAGGGTATCGGCCTGATTTTTGGCTGGATCTTCGGAATCGACTATACCCAGTCACTTGTATTGGGAGTTGTCATTACCATCGGCTACTTGGTTGTTGCCGGCGCCATGGGCGCAACCAGAAATCAACAAATGCATTACTTGGTGCTGATCGTGTCGTTTGTTGTGCCCCTTGCCTTCATATCCAACAAGCTTGGATACGGCATGTCCCTGCCGCAATTCACCTATGGGCGCGCTTTACTCGATCTGCCACCCGATACGGCCCGAGATTATCTGTTTCCATGGACATTTGGAACTGCCTACGAATGGATAGCGCTGAGCTTTACCCTGATGGTTGGAACAGCCGGATTGCCCCATGTTTTGTCTCGTTTCTACACTGTGCCAAACAACCGTGACGCGCGCTGGGGCGTAGTTTGGGGGCTATTCTTTATTGGTCTGCTGTATTGGAGCGCACCGGCCTTTGGTGCGTTTGCAAAAGTATGGCAGGTCCGTAGCGGCATGGAGCTCGATGCGCAGTCAGCATATCAACTGGCAGACCTGGTGGTGGTGAAAATCGCAGAATGGACAGGTATTCCAGAAATTCTGCTCAGTATCATCGCTGTAGGCGGAATCCTTGCGGCAATGAGTACGATCACCGGTTTGCTGATTACCGGAGCGGGTGCGTTTGCCTACGACATCTATTACCGCTTGATCAACCCAAAGGCCACTGAGCAACATTTGCTTCAGGTCGCCAAAGCGGCCACCCTCGTTCTGGCAGGCGTGATTTTGCTCGTCGCGTTGAACCCTCCCGGGCTTATCGCTCAAATCACTGCCATCGCCTTCGCTCTGGCTGGGAACACTCTATTCCCGGTATTCTTGCTGGGCATATGGTGGGACCGAGCGAACAAACAAGGAGCGCTAGCCGGCATGTTGATCGGCACCCTGATTACTTTTTCACCTTTGCTGTTCGGAAACTTGATTCCTGGCCTGCGCACCATTTTACCACCTACATCGTCAGCACTGATCGGGGCCCCTGTGGTAATACTCAGCATCATCATCGTCTCGTTGATGACGCCACCCCCGCCGGAAGCATTACGGCGTTTTTTGGTCGAAAAAGTCCACAGTCCTTAATATTTAAAGATTTGGGTGGTCCATGGCATCACAGCAGAGCGCTAGTCTCGGTTGAAATATAAAATGTTGTTCTATTTTTCAAAAGTGAAACCTGCCTTATGAAATTGATTTTCTCCGCAGGCAGTCTTTATAACTTGCCATCTCACCAAGTTTTCGAGTTAGCCAGGGAGACTGGGTTCGACGGCATGGAAATTATTGTCAACCATGACTTTGCCGGCTCGCGTTACCTCGAGCATCTCAAAAGTCTGCAGACAATTTTTCCGATTCACTCGATTCATGCTCCTTTTTTTGAAATAGACGGCTGGGGCAACAAAATCGATCAGTTGAAAAAATGCGCCGACCTCGCTCTTCAAGCTGGCATTCCGCTGATCAATTTTCACCCACCGAATTGGATGGCTTTTGAATACAGGTTCTGGCGATGGTTGAAAAAAATCGATGATTTTCAGGATGAAATTGGACGTAACGAGGTTTTGATCACAATTGAAAACATGCCCTGCCTGCCTCGGTCGAAAGTAAACCCCTATCTGTTGTCAAAAGTGGAAACCATGGTTCGATTTCTGGAAGAGCATAACCTCTACCTGACTTTTGATACAGCACATTGTGGCTCGATGCACACTGATTTCTTGAGCGATTTTCACATGTTCTACGATTCAGGGAGAATGCGGAACATTCATTTTTCGGATTACGGAAACGGGGAAGAGCATTTATTGCCAGGTCATGGCATTCTGCCATTGACGCGCTTTCTCAACCATCTGCGCACGACCGAATACGACCACTCACTTGTTCTTGAACTGTCTCCCTTTGAATTCCCTGAAGAGTTCGGAATGGTTAAGGAGACCTTGGCGGAGATTTTTGGCTACCTCTGCCAGGAGACCCGACATGGCATGCCAGGTGCCGTTTCCGTGTGACGTCCGATCAGGTTGGGCTCACCAGGCATGGTGAGCCACTGGAAATTCAGCGGACAATATAAACCGAGCAATGAGCCTGCAAGGCAACCTTGCTGGAGACGCTCCCTAACAAGGTTCGCTTGACGCGTCCTTTCCCTGAAGAACCGATAACGATGACATCACAATGTTTTTCCCGAGCCATCAGGATCAATTCCTCAGCGGGATCTCCGTAAAGGACCACAGATTCGAGGGGGACCTCAGCCTCCCGTGCTGCTTTTTCGACAACGAAAAAAATGCGGTCGCGTTTTTGCTCCCACCCGGGGAGCTCAGTCGCTGGCTTGTTCGGGAAAAAATCGGTGAATGATTGGGACTTCATGCTGGGCAGAACCAGAACGGCGTAAACGCTGCTCTTGAATTTGCTGCCTGAAATCGAGCCTAGTCGAATGGCCTCTTCCGCAGCTTTGTCGGATTGCGGAGAACCATCAATAGCAACCATGATTTTCTTGCTGAGCGTCAACATGAGGTGTCCCTCCAGACAGTCCTGACATGAATGTAACGAGACCTATGACGGGTGTCAACTCCTGGATCCATTAAACCATTTTACTAATCTGTTTGACATCTATAAAACACTATTTTAAAATCATAAGAAGATGCACCGAAAACTCGAACAGAGTGGGAA
This sequence comes from Deltaproteobacteria bacterium, assembly GCA_019313185.1. Lineage (GTDB taxonomy): Bacteria > Desulfobacterota > Desulfuromonadia > Desulfuromonadales > BM103 > JAFDBS01. Next base: position 4,158 of record JAFDBS010000249.1, read on the forward strand.
GCCTTGCCAATCATATGTCGCAGATTATCCCATTCATCCTTGACAGACAAGTTTCATTTCGATAGATAACACGTTAATACGCAATTACAATTTACGAAAGAGAGCTCTACATAATTATGGCCAGAAAAGAGAAGTCCGAATACATCATCCAAGCTGTGTCTCACGCCCTCGACCTGCTTGAGCAGTTTCATGATGACGTTGACGAACTTGGTGTCACTGAGCTCAGCAAACGACTGAAGCTCCACAAAAACAACGTCTTCCGACTCTTGGCGACGTTGGAGTCACGTGGCTATATCGAACAAAACAAAGCCACAGAAAACTATCGTCTTGGCTTGAAAGCTTTGGAGCTTGGCCAAACTTTTATCAAACAGATGGGCCTGCTGCGACAGGCCAAACCAATTCTTGACCGTATGGTTGAAACATGCAATGAGACGTCTTACGTGGCGATTTTCAAAGAAGGCCATGTGGTTTATCTTGATGTAGTGGAAACTGACATGACCGTTCGTGTTGTGTCTCGCGTCGGGTCGCGAATGCCTTCTTATTGCACTGCCGCAGGGAAGGTCCATCTTGCTTTCATGTCCGATGAGGAAATCAATGAGTTATTGCCAAGCGCAGAGCTCAAAACTTACACACCAAACACGCACGCAAGTCGCGACGCCCTCAAGGCGGAACTCAAAGCCGTGACTGACAAGGGTTATGCGATCGATAACGAAGAACTCGATCTTGGCGTACGTTGCGTGGCTGCGCCGATTAGAGACTACACACGGCGTATTGTCGGAGCCATCAGCGTCTCTGGCCCTTCAATGCGGTTGCCCAATCAACGAATCGAACAGGAACTGGTGCCATTGGTGCTCAACGCGGCCGAAGAGCTGTCAACGCGGCTTGGTTACCACAAATAAGTTTCCTGGCTCGCATCGACTCAAAAAACCTCCATTCGCAAGGAGGTTTTTTAACGTCAGGCCCTTGTTTCCCTGACCGTTCATCTTCGGTCATTCAGAAAGCTGGCACCGTTCATGTCCGCTAACGAGGTTGATCATTCAGAACGTCATGCCGGCTGCCGTGCACTTCGCGATCATGCCCGTGCGGACGGGGTGTCGCACCCCAACAATCTCCCCTTTCTTTTTATTCCTGAAAATGCTGAATCGGCTGTCCTTCTGGTTCATGGGTTTACGGCCTCTCCAGAAGAGATGCGCCTTTTGGGTGCACATTTGGCGAATATTGGATTGGCTGTCCTGGCGGTTCGTCTGCCGGGTCATGGGACCAGCCCAAAAGATCTTGCCCATCGTCGCTGGGAGGAATGGTTCTCAGCGGTAGAAAACGGCTATCAGATACTGACCGAACAATTCCGCCGGGTCTATGGCGCAGGGTTAAGCACCGGGAGCTTGCTGCTGGTCGCCTTGACACTCAAGTACCGTATTGATGGCTTGGTCCTGCTCTCGCCTTATCTCCGGGTAAAACATCGCCTCGCTGGCTACGCAGGGTGGCTTCGTCACATTAGGCCTTATCATACTTCTTCAAAAAACGCAGAGCCAAGCCCGTTTTACTACCACAGGCGACCGGTAGCAGGGGTCCATCAGATCAATCGGCTGATCAAGTTTATCAGACCCAGGTTGGGGCTTTGCACTGCTCCGGTTCTTGCCATCAACGGTCAAGGCGACCGGACCGTAAATATTAAAAGCGGTCAACGACTGGTTGAGCACCTGGGCAGTACGGTCAAGATTTATCAATGTTACGGTTCAGAAATCCCCCACGTGCTGACGGCACCCCAGAATCCATTATACCGGGAGATGTTTGATTTGATCGGCCACTATATCCTCGAGCTGGACCATCCGGAAGAGTTTATCCCACGAGATATTTAAACAGGCAGTCGACCGCATGGCGAGTTTGAGGCAAGGGCCCTGAATTATCAATCACGTAATCGGCTCGAACGACCTTATCCATCTGAGGCCACTGTGCCGCAATCCTCGCTTTCGCCGATTCTAGATTCAAACGATCCCTGAGCATAATCCTCTGAATTTGCACATCGGGCTCCACCAACACCATAAGAGTCTGGTCCACACGCTGATCAGCGCCTGTCTCAAACAGCAACGGGGCTTCATAAATGATCAATGAGGCACCACCTTCTTGCAGCATTGCCATGCGCTTTAGCGCCAATACAGCGATTTCCGGATGCACGATTGCTTCCAAAGTGTGTCTGGCCTCTCCATCTCGAAAGATCACCGCTGCCATCTCTTTCCGATCCAGAGTGCCGTCCTCTGTCAGGATTGCTTCGCCAAAAGCCTTGACCAAAGCGGCCAGGGTCTCTGTGCCGGGCCTCACCACCTCGCGAGCCAGCTGGTCGGCACTCACGACAGCGGCGCCGAGTTCGGCGAATCGAGTGGCAACCGTACTCTTTCCCGATGCTATGCCTCCTGTTACACCCAAGATCATCGCTTTTTGTTCCCTTCGCCAGCGAAGGCCATCGTGTTATGACCTCTTCTCTAAGCTTTAGCGCCTGAACACGTTGGTCTCAGTTTCTGGTAATTAATTTGGCAGGATTCGTGCATTTTAGAGATTACCACAAGAACTGCACCTTGAGGCAGGGAAACCATCTTCGGGTCTGTTCAAATGGGCAATTATCATTTAAAATGGCGCATATTTAACGATTGACGCGTAACCCCCAACGGGAGGAAGTTCACGCATGTCAGCGGCTCCCATTGTTCATAACCTGATCGCCGACGCCTTGACCGGTATGGTCAAACAAATCAAGGCTGTGCGCTACTACCCTTCCGGACATCCTGCCTTGGAAACCGCAGCCAGAGAATGTCTACAGGGATTCCAACCGTTGTTGTCTGAGGGCAGCCATCTTAGCCTGGACGTTCGAAAAGACCGTTTCCTTTTCAAGGGTCAACCTATTGCCAAGGGGAATCAACTGCTTGACCAATTGGCCAAGTTCTGTTTCGCAAGGCGAATCAATTACTTGACGATTTTGAATGATTTAACCGCGCAAGACCTCAACTTTTTTGTTCAATTCTTGAATCTCCCTCCCGTCAGCATTCAACAATGTGGAGGGATCCAGTCAATTCTCGAAAAAGCCCGTGTCAAGACACTTTGGGTCAATCAGAAGGATTTGGATGTTATTTTCGAGCAGCGCCAGGTATTGGAGCAAGAGCCTCCCCCTGCCGATCAAGACCCCATGGCCATAGTCACCGATCTTGAAAACAATCCGCCCCAACCCGAAGATCATGAGGTCTGCGACCTGAATAAGCTGGTTGGACAAATGGATCAACTCTCCGACTTTGCGAGCTATTGCGCTTTGCTTGAGGATCTGGTTCCCGCTATCAGATTAAACATGACTGATGCAAATCGAGGCTTGATTTTTCGGGCGTTTTGGACCCTCTGTCGTCACGCCACTGAACTCCAGCGCGCTGACGACTGGCGCATGCAGGCTCAGCACGCCCTTGGCGAGCTGACGACTGCGGACATGATTGACTACTTGATCGATACACTCTTGCGGGACGACATTGGCGAGAATTCACAGCAGGCACTCTGTAAGATCCTCGGTTACTTGCGCGTTAAATCAGTCAAGCGTCTTGCCGAGCGGCTATCTGCTGAGTCACATTCCCCTCGGCGGAAACGTCTCTGCGACGCCCTGACGCTTTGCGGTCCGGAGGCGATCCCAACCCTTGCTCAATTATTGCAGGACAATCGCAGCGAATTCCTCCGCTGCGCCATCATCGTTTTGGGGGATATCCGCGATGAAAAGGCTCTCGACCATTTGCCTCCGCTCCTCAGGCACAAAGACCCTCACATTCGGCGCGAAACGATTCGTGCCCTGGCCAAGATCGGTGGACCGGATGTGATCAACCTGCTTGTCAACACTGCGGAGAGTGGCGACCAAGGGCAACGTCGCCAAGCACTTCTGTCTTTGGGAGCACTTCGAGCGGCCACAGCCGTCCCTGCGCTGCGCAACATTTTAAAACGGCCAAACTGGAGTCATCGGACACTCGAGTTAAAAAAAGACGCACTCAAGGCACTCGCCGAGATCCGTGCGCCGGAAGCCATTCCCGAATTGATCAAGATAATCGATCGGAAGAACCTCTTTTATCCCAAAGTTTACGAGGACCTTCGAATTGCTGCGGTCACTGTTCTCGGTGAAATTGGTGAGCGTTCCTGTTCAAGCCTGCTGGAACGGCTTTTGAGTGATAAATCGACGTCCGTTGCCAGGGCTGCCGCCTTGGCCATAAAACAAATGGAAAAGGTTGACTAATGGAACCCAACCAGTTCAATGCGGTGGCACAGGCGCTATCGGGAGCAGTGAAAAGCTTGCATTTGTACGCTGCCGATCATCCGGCAACGGCCAGACAGATTGAAACTCTTCAAAACGGCCTTTTCCATTTGCTGCAAAACAAAGAGACCATCAGGATTGGAACCCTCGAACGAACCCTGTTCATTGACGATCATCTTTTTGTTCAGGAGCTAGCAGCCGCCGAGGAGGTGGCCAAGTTGCTCGAGAAGTTCGGCTTGATCGGTTTGGAATTCAAGTCTGGGCTCACTGCAGATGAAGTGAAGTATCTGCTGCGACAATTTCAAGATCAGGCCCTTAAAGGAGAGGAGTTTGCGGAGATTCTGCTCAAGGGGAGCAAGCACATTCGGGCAATCGCTGCCGAGGACGAAGATGACGATCAAAAGCCGCACAAAGTGTATCAAAAGGCCCTTAAAGTGGTGGACCAGATTTTTCGGGATGTGCGCATGGGCGAAATACCATCGTCATCCGAGGCCATCAAGGTGGTTAAAAGCCTGGCACAGCTCACGATCACTGAGCCAAACGCTATGATGGCGCTCTCGATGCTCAAAGATTACGACAATTATACGTTTACTCACTCAGTGAATGTGTCTGTGCTGGCCCTGGCCGTCGGCCGCGCCTGCCGCCTAGCCGAAGAACAGTTGCGGGTTGTTGGCCTGGGTGGCCTTCTCCATGATTTGGGGAAGCTCAGAGTCGATGTCAAGATTGTGACCAAACCGGGGAAACTGAGCCAACAGGAACTCGTTGCAATGAAAGAACATCCCCGCTTCGGAGCTGAAATCGTAGAACAGATGGATGGGGTTACCCATGAGGTCACGGATATCGTCATGGGGCATCATCGATGTTATGACGGCACGGGCTACCCAGACTGGCCAACGGACAAAGCCCTTTCACCGCTGGTCGAGATGGCCTCCATCGCCGATTCTTACGATGCTATGACTACACTGCGCTGCTACCAGCGGCCTTACACGCCCCGTAAAGCAACAGCGCGCCTGAAAGAAATTTCTGGATCCGTGCTCCATCCGGAATACGTATCGCGCTTCATTGAATCGTTGGGGCCATACCCAGTCGGCAGTTTGGTTCGTCTCAACAACAACGAAGTTGGTCTGGTTACGAAAGTCGATACCAAAGACCCTGCCCAAACCGAAGTCAAAATCATCTACTCGACTGAAGGCGTCAAAATTGCCGAGCCCTATCAGCGTAATTTAAACCCATCAGAGCCTTTGCGGATTATCGCCGAAGTTGATCCACATACCAGGGGCCTGAACGTCACCGATTTCTTTGATTACGCATAGCACTGGCTTCAGCTTTGTTCTGTTCCCCGTGCCAAGGCCTCTGAAACACTTTCATTGTACTCCCATGATACACAAGAATTAGTCCGTCAAAGGGATCGAACCAAATGCTTCAATCGCTGCAGTCCTGACGATGGCACGTTGGTCCTGGAGTAATTCAACCAGCGGGTTCAACGCTTCGACAACACCGATCATACCAAGCGCCCGAACCGCAGCCACAACCAGCTGTTCATCGGCAGAGCTCAACACCGATGTCAGGTAAGGAACAAGTCGGCTGTCGGGGAAATGGCCCAATGCTTCTGCCGTATGGACCCTGACTGCCGGGTCGGGGTCTTTCAGGTGCTTAACAAGACTTGCCAGACATTTGGGGTGGGCCTTCACACCAAGGACCTGAATGGCCGCTGCGCGAATCTCCGGGTCAGGGTCTTTGAGAAGATTGATCAAAGGAGGAAAAATCTGCTTTGAAGCCAGATGCTCCATGGCAAAAATCGCCCGGACCCGCTGATCCCGACTAGATGACTTGAGACCCTCGAAAATCTGAGATAAGCCACTTAAAGCTTCAAGTCTTTCGAGAGCCGCCGCGGCCGCTGATGACACCCTATTGTCTGGATCGTTGAGACAGTCGATCAACAACTTGCGCCGTTCCTCAAGAACCATACTACCCCCAAAGATTTCGTAACGTCTGCCTAAACTAGCAGAAAACCCTTATCCTGATCAATCAACCGGCCTCAGACTGGTCTTCTGAAATGATGAAAAACTGGTCTCGCACCAACGTTAAAGATACCGTCACGTTATCGACAGGGAATTAGAACGGGATATCATCATCAGGGTTAAAGGGTGGTTCTTCAGACGCTGTCGACGGTTTTGAGCCTGAGAGTTCATAATCATTCTCCGCAGGACGTCCACTCCCAGAGGAATCACCTGAACGGCTGAGCATTTGCATCTCATTGGCAACAATTTCTGTAATGTAGCGTTTGTTGCCGTCCCGATCATCGTATGAGCGGTATTGTATCCGTCCTTCGAGATAGACTTGCTTTCCCTTGGTCAGGTACTTGCCGCAGATTTCTGCCAATCCGCCCCAGGCGACAATATTATGCCATTCCGTCCGTTCTTGCTGTTCGCCATTGCGATTTTTAAACCGCTCTGTCGTTGCTAAAGAAAAAGTCGCGACAGCCGCGCCAGAGGGCGTGTAACGCAGCTCTGGATCTTTCCCCAGGTTTCCGATCAAAATTGCCTTGTTGACGGCCATACATAAACCTCCTAAAATATAATCTGATATGTTAAACGTTCGTGACAATCGCCAAAAATAACGTCAGCGGTCAAAAGTTAACGCATCGCCCGTTTGGCAATGTATTTGGTTCGAATCTCGAGGCGAATATACAGCCTACACGTTCA
>JAFDBS010000250.1 GCA_019313185.1 Deltaproteobacteria bacterium
ATAAATCCTCCAGACTGGCTGGCCGTAGCAGACATCCTTCAGTCCGCACTTCCTGAGTCAATTTTAAGAACAACTGGTCACCATCATCGAGATAAACCAGCAAGCGGTGTCCAGTGTCGTCAACCCGACAGTTCTCACGCTGCAAGAAGGATCGAACGGCTTGATCCGGTTCGTCTATTTCCAAGACAGTGTGTCCGACCAGCTCGTGGACTAGAGCCGCAGGCTGTCCTTCAATGAGAATTCGTCCGTGATCAACGATCACCAGGCGGTCACAGAGTCGCTCAGCTTCTTCCATGTAATGAGTGGTCAACAGGATTGTCAATCCTTGTCTTTTCAATTCAGCGAGCTTGTTCCAAAGCAGTTGACGGCTCTGTGGGTCAAGACCGGTGGTCGGTTCGTCAAGAATCAACAGTTCCGGCTGGTTGACCAAAGCACGGGCAAGCATCAAACGTCGCTTTAGCCCGCCGGAAAGTACGGGGACTTTGTCATGGGCTCTGTGCTGCAAGGCAAAAAACGTTAAAAGCTGATCGGCTCGCTGTTCAGCATCCCTACGCGGGATGGCAAAATAACGAGCATAGCCAACCAAATTGTTCCGCACTGATAAATCAGGATCAAGAGAATCTTCCTGCTGGCAGATGCCAATCCGCCGCTTGATCTCCCTGAGATGACTATCTATGTCTTGCTGAAAAAGCAACAGCCGCCCGCTGTCCCTAGGTGTGTAGCCATAAAGCATGCGAATCGTTGTTGTCTTACCTGCGCCATTAGGTCCCAGAAGCCCGAAGCATTCACCTTGATGTACTGCGAAAGAGATTTTGTCGACAGCAGTTAGAGAGTCATATGATTTACATAACGATTCAACTTCAATTACATTCATAGTCAAAACGTATCTATAAATTTGCCATTCAGGGCAGTGTTTCCATCAATTCAGCTTGCACTGGCGTGTCCGAGGTTGATTGCGCCAGACATGTTCGTTTATGATCCTGTCCACCAATCAAATACTATTTTACCGACCACGCCAAGCACCAAAAGCTCGGCCAGAAAAAGCCAGACCATAAATTTTTTTTTGTTTTTTCTACGCAATGATTGCGGCAGGAGTTTATCAATGTCCGCATTCATCCTATTCCAAGCTTCAGACAAAATGCCCTCTTCCGGCGTGTTTTGATGCGACTTCTTGCGAGTGTTATTTTGTTTTTTGGCCATAGTTTTCCTCTCAATGCCGAATTTTAGAAGACGTCCTAACAACAATGGCATTGCACTCAAATCAAAAGCTTCGCAAACTGTGTTTACGTCACAATCAGTCCTACCGGCATTTACAGCACAGGAAGCTTGCTCAACAGCCATATGAGCCAAGAACTGGATTGTATCATCTTTTCAGTAAAAAACTGCCTAGAAAACCACTTTTGCCCTGCATGACTGAGCGGAAAGAACCTGAGTGAAATCTAAAATCATCAAGCCGAAAAAAGTCACTCATCCTAGGTGATTACACCTAGATTGTGACTTATCAAGAAGTAAAAACAGGCGGATACTGCCGAAATGGCGATACAATCCAATTGGCTCGCACATTGCAAATTATCGAATTAAGCACTTGTTGTTAATTAAACAAAAGAAATCATTTTATTCCTGAGGAGGGGACATGAATAAGCCAATCATACACACTGTTTTTTGTTGCCTATTGCTGATTGTTTGGATCGGTACTGCGCATGCCGATCTCGATCTTTATATTGAAAAACTCAACGTTTCTGCTCGGGCAGACCTCGGCAATTACAAGGCCAAACTCGGCGTTCGCTTTGAGATTTCAAACTCTCAATTGGAGATTTTATTCAAATCGGTTGAAACACCTGCGGAAGTCGCCGTTCTTCTTTGGCTAGGCGAAGAATCACGGACACCGATCGACAGCGTGCTCAATGTTTATCGTCACCATAAAACAGACGGTTGGGGAAGCATGGCGAAACGTCTCGGCATTAAACCTGGCTCCCCCGCTTTTCATGCATTGAAACGAGGAAATCTGAATCTTGCCTTGAACCATATCGACCAGAATCAGAACTCAAATGCCAAGAGCAAAAAAAAGAAGAAAAACATTTCAAAACAAAAGCATAGCTAGTTAGAATTGCTGGCTTTGGGATTCTAGGTCGATCATGCAAAGCGACAAAGTTAAACGTCCAAAGCTTTCAGAGCCCCGATAATCTGTTATAAATAGAAAAACCGGTTTCAGTAGCCTATTTTTAGCACGTTACAGACAATTGGTTCCTTCGGCATAAAGCGCCAGGGTCTATACTAAAGGAGAAAGACGTATGGAACAGTTGATGCGCACGCTATCGATCTTCGGCCTGATTGTCATGATGAGCGCCTGTACAGGGCCCAAAGGTGACACCACTGCAGAAAAAAAGGCTTTTATCGACAACATGGCAAGCGAAACGCTAGCAGATCTGTATCGAGAAGAGCCCGAAGCCAAAAGCCGGATGGCAAAGATGGCCGGTTATGCGGTTTTTAGCAACATCAACACCAACCTGTTCCTGTTCAGCAGCGGGAGCGGTTACGGTGTTGCCCACAGTGGCGGCAAGAAGACTTATATGAAAATGTATTCCCTCGGCCTAGGTCCCGGACTGGGATTGAAAGACTTTAGGGCCGTTTTCATGTTCCGTGATCAAGATACACTCAATAAGTTTATTGAAGAAGGCTGGGAATTTGGCGGCCATGCAGATGCTGCGGCAAAGTCGGACGAAAAAGGTGGCGCCGTTGGTGGTCAAGCCTCGGTTGACTCGGACATCGTGATCTATACACTCACTGAAGCCGGTGTTGCCTTGCAGGCTACGGTTGCAGGAACCAAGTACTGGAAAAACGACGAATTAAACCAATAAGATTTTCAGTTAGTTAGCAACTGGCACTGCTTCATTGACTGCCAAGTAAACGATAGATCAGCAATTATTTAGGCCATCCGGCACAGAGGCCGGATGGCCGCTTTTTCAGAGTCCTGGCGATTACGGACGAATCTATAATATCATTGAATGAGATGCTACATAATTGTCAGCAAAGAATACCCTTTACCGTTAGCATCAACCCTGCCGTTTATGGTTGGGCTCCGTTCCCATCTCCTTAAATCAGGACTAGCAAATGACTCAATTTGAATTGCCGAAAGAATTTTCGAGACTGCTTGACCCACCTGAAAACCTGAATAAGCTGAACATCGAAGCATGCAACCAACTGATGGATAAAATCATTTGTTTTTATGGTATGACCGGACAACCCGACTTAGTAGACAAACTTTTGCCAGCCTATCAGGTTTTTCTGGAGAAAGTGCATCCTGCCCTCCGTTTCCAGACATACCAGAACGTTGTCGATCTGGTCATAAAAGAAGAGATTGGTTTACATGGCTTGCTGCCCTTTCTTTGCGGTGATGTTGATCCAACCATCGTTTCGAGTGCCGCATTGGATTATATAGTCCTTTGCCCAGTTGAACAGAACGATGCCATGCAAGGGCCGAACGAACTGTTAGAAATGATCGATGACCACGTTTTTCTCAACCCAATGGCCGTGATTAGCGGTCTGCTGATGTCCGGTGATTCCAGGGTCCTCAATCTTCTAGTGCCGATACGGAAGAAGCTTAACTACGACCAGGCCGAACAACTGACGCAAACCCGGCCCGGCATGTTGACCAGCGCGCTGATCGACTTTTACCTTAGTTGGCTTGAAGATACTGACAGTGAAACCAGTCCGGAACTCTTCGGACTCCTTGCGGCCTGTTTTGCAAACCTTTCATTGTCCTGTTCCGACCAGGTTGTGTATAACATCGAGCGTTTTTTTCCGAGTAATCCCAGCCAGGCTATCCAGATTTTGCAAAAATGGCCGCTTGCCGAATTTGCAAAAAGCCTTGAACGACGGCTCAGATCATTAGCGGCTAGAGAACAAGGAGAGCCTGTAATGCCTGAAGTGATTCGGGCCTGGGGTCTGTCTGCCTATAGAAGCAACTAAGGTGCTGCTGTCATCAGGTCACACGTTCGGAATCTGTGTTGAGATACTCAAGAATGATTTATCAGCAGGTTGATCAATCGCAGGAAGCAAAGCTAACTGCCAGGGCACAACCATCAATCGGGCAACTTGATGTCGAGGGAAAAGCGGAATTGTCCACTATTGTTCGAATCTGTACTGGACGGGCCTTCGATAAGTGATGGTGGGTGATCAAAACGATAGCCAAAGTTTATTTTAGCCTTTGGATTGACTTTCACGCCAACCCCTGTTTCAAGGTGAAATTTGTCGAGAGTGCTGGATTTACGGTCATCAGGCAAAGGAGGCATATCCTTAGGGGAGCCTGAGGGTTTTTCTCCAGTCCCGAGATAGGGAACAATCGGACTGGCATTTTCAAGATTCAAGTTCGTTTGATCTGCGCGCTGAGTGATTGAGAGCTTTTGGGTTGTTTGTCTCTGTGCTGGGCTAGGCTCTCCAGAAAGGTTCGGGTCATATTTAAAACCTTTTAAGTCTGGGCCGCTGACCAATTCACCAGAAACAACCCCTGAAAAAGTAAAAACAAGAAACCAGCATATATTCAGTAAAGCTAAAGAAAAACATGTTTTTGTCATATGTTTATTTTAGCTTAACAACTCGATGAATTTCTACTTTAATGCAGCCAATCGAGGTTTTAAGAGATGAATTTAGGGGAGCACAGACATCTTGATGACCCTTCCTTCTGGAACTCTGGCAAAGTTTAATACCAAGCTGAATAACTATCATCCAACCCTCGCGAGTTCCAGCCGCTTTCCCCAACGATGAAGTAATTCTCGATACACGAAGGACATGTGCTGATCTCGGTGGAAATCCGGCCGATCAGCAACAAGCTGGAACGCAGCATGCCGGGCCTCATCGAGCACGTGCCCGTCTCTCAAAATATTGGCAACGCGAAAATCTGGCAGCCCACTCTGTCGCACACCAAGAAATTCACCCGGACCACGGATTTCCAGGTCGGCTTCTGCTATACGAAAACCATCATTGGTCTGTGACATAACGTCAAGTCTCTTCTGACCATCATCGCTACATTTTAGTGATTTCATAAGGAGGCATTGACCTGGCTGTTGCCCACGCCCAACGCGTCCACGCAGCTGGTGTAATTGTGCGAGTCCAAATCGTTCTGCATGCTCAACTATGATTAAGGTGGCATTTGGAACGTCAATACCAACTTCGATTACCGTAGTGGCAACCAAAATATCGATTTCTCGCTCTTTAAAGCGACGCATGACCGATTCTTTCTCTTCAGGATTCATACGGCCATGTAACAAGCCGATACTGGCCTCAGGCATTATATTGTTTTTAAGATGCTCTGCACCTTCGGTAGCAGCCAAAAGATCACTCCGTTCGGTCTCTTCGACCAACGGATACACAACATAAACTTGATGGCCCTGACTGAGTTCAGTACGAATCTGGTCGTAAACTTTATTACGTTGAGACACTGGAACTACGCGGGTTTTAACCGGCATTCGTCCCGGAGGCATTTGATCGATCACTGACAAGGAAAGATCACCGTAGAAGGTCAATGACAGGGTGCGAGGAATTGGCGTGGCGGTCATGACCAACACATGCGGATTCTCCCCTTTGCTGCGAAGGACAGCACGTTGCTTTACACCAAACCGATGCTGCTCGTCGACGATACCCAAGCCCAACTTGTTAAAGGTAACTCCATCCTGAAGGACGGCATGGGTACCGACGACAAGATGAACAGACCCAGCCGAAATTGCCGAAAGGATTTGCTTTTTTTCAGCAGGCGGCATTTTGCTGCGCAAAAAGGCCGTCTTCAACCCAAGCTTGTCAAGCCAGGGATGAAACTGCACGAAATGCTGCTCAGCAAGGATTTCAGTTGGTGCCACGATTGCAACCTGCGTGTTATTCTCGATGGCAACCAGTGCGGTCATAAGGGCGACAATGGTTTTGCCGCAACCAACATCACCTTGAACCAAGCGGTTCATCGGATGCCCGCTGATCAAGTCCCGCTTGATCTCACCAAGTACCCGTCGTTGAGCGTTGGTCATGCGATACGGCAACATTTCGGCAAGTGGTTTGGTATAAAGGTGGTTGACGGAGAACGGAAGGCCCTTTTCCAACATAACGCCTTGATGCCTCAGTGCCATGCCAAGCTCCAGAAAAAAGAACTCGTCAAACACCAGGGACCTCCTCGCAGGGTCTCGTCCTTGATTGAGCAAGGTGAAATCGGCGTCCTGATTCGGCCAATGCACCTGCTTCAAAGCGTCATCAGTTTTCATCAAACCGTAGGTTCGGTAGACATCTTCTGGCATAGCCGAATGCACATATCCAGCAAACTGGTCTACCACCTGCTTCCAAATCTTGCGAACTGAATACTGATTAAGCCCCTCTGTCAAAGGATACACGGGAAGGATGCGACCAAACGTCATGGGGTCGGAAGATTGGTAATCTTCAAGGCACTGGTTTTTATCCAGCAATTCAGTTTCAGGGTGATGAACCTCGCGTTGCGAACCAAACCTCTTGACCTCACCGCTAACAACCGCTTTACGGCCAACTGCGTATTGGTTGGCTATCCAAGGCTTGCGGTAATGGAACCATTTTAGCGATACCTGTCCACTGTCGTCACCGACGATAACTTCGAAAATTCGTCGCCGTGAACGTGACGTGGTCACTTCACCAGAAGCTAAAATCTTCCCGAAAAAAACTTCATGTATTCCTTCACGTAATTGACTGATCTTACGGAACTCACGTCGATCTTCGTAACGGAAAGGCAGCATGTAAAGAGCATCTTCAACAGAATTGACGCCCAACTTTGCGAGTTTTTCGGCAATACGAGGACCGACACCTCGAATCTCGGTGAGAGGGGTTTCCAACAGATGGCGGGAGTCTTTCGGAGGGCCCTGAGTCATCCCCTGCCCTAATCGAATGGTTCAGACAAATCTAATTTACTTGATTGCAGCGTTTAGCGCATCAACAATCGCCTTGGGGTCCAGGCCATGAGCCATCGCGCCAAGTTCAATTGTTTCCTGTGCAGCACCGCCGCAGCCCATGCAATCGAGATTGAACTGCTTGAGAATGTTAACCGCCTCAGGGTGCTCTTTAAGGAGAGCTCCAATTTTTGTTTGCAAAGTCACTTTAGGCATAACTGTTACTCGTAAAGGATATTGATGATTTCGTAAACACGGATACCAGAGGGAACTTTGATTTGCACTTCATCATCCACCCGATGACCAATCAAGGCTTTGGCCACCGGGCTGTTAATTGAGATCAAGCCCTTTTTGATGTCAGCCTCTTCTTCACCAACAATCTGGTAAGTTACCTCGTTGCCATTATCTGTATCAAAAAGCGTCACTTTGGCGCCAAAGACAATTTTTTCAGATTCAATCTCGGCCGGATTGATCACATGAGCCCGTGCCAGTTTATCGTTAATTTCTGCAATGCGGCCTTCGATAAAACCTTGTCGCTCTTTGGCCGCATCATACTCGGCATTTTCCGACAGGTCACCGTGATCACGGGCAACTGCAATATCTTCGACGACACGAGGGCGTTCAACCCGCATCAAATGTTTCAGTTCGTCCTGAAGGCGCTGGCGGCCTTCTGGGGTCATAGGAATCGTTTGAGCCATATGTACATTGTCCTCGGTATAATAAAATTGTTCGGGCGGGAAACCCCGCCCGAACCATTGTTTTTTAACACTATCTTTGTCTCTTCGCAAAATCAGCTTTGCGGAGGATAATACTCCTGAAGGGGCGTGACGTCAAGCGATTCGCGCTGCATTGCCAGAATGCCATCCACAACAGCCTCGATTCCAGCAACTGTTGTGAAATAGGCAACATTATAGACCAGGGCGGAACGACGGATAGAAAATGAATCGATAATCGACTGTGCGCCAAAGGTTGTGTTGAAGACCATAGATATTTGTTGGCTCTTGATCATATCGACACAATGTGGTCGGCCCTCCTTGACTTTGTTAACCGGTGTGGCATCAATGCCGTGAGCATTCAAGTAGGCTGCGGTTCCCCTGGTCGACACAATTTCAAATCCGGCGGCAACAAGCTTGGTCACCGGTCGAATGATTGCCTTTTTGTCGGTATCCTTGACACTTACAAACACTTTACCGGACGTCGGCAGCTTGACATTTGCCCCGAGCTGAGCTTTGGCAAACGCTTTACCAAACTCGTAGTCGATACCCATAACTTCGCCAGTCGATTTCATTTCAGGCCCAAGCAGCGTATCGACACCAGGGAACTTAATAAATGGGAAGACCGATTCTTTGACTGAAACATGGCTTGGCACAATTTCACCTGAAACGCCTAATTCCTTGAGAGATTTTCCGGCCATAATCCGGGCTGCGATCTTCGCCAAGGGCCGGCCTGTAGCTTTGGAAACAAAAGGAACCGTCCTGCTTGCCCGTGGATTTACTTCAATTAAGAAGACCTCGTCATCTTTAACAGCGAACTGGATATTCATTAATCCGGACACGCCCAGTTCAAGGGCCAGGGCAATTGTCTGGCGACGGATTTCATCAACAATTTCTGGGGACAGCGAATACGGTGGCAGGGAGCAGGCTGAATCCCCTGAATGAATACCGGCTTCCTCAATGTGCTGCATTATCCCGCCAATGGTCACCTCATTCCCATCAGCAAGCGCATCAACATCGACTTCAACTGCTTGTTCCAAGAACTTATCAATTAAAATCGGATGTTCGGGGGAAGCCTGTACTGCAAAATGCATATAATCGCGCAGTTGCTGACCATCATAAACGATTTCCATCGCGCGACCGCCGAGCACATAACTTGGACGAACCACAGAAGGATATCCGATTCGCTCAGCAATTTTCTCGGCTTCTTCAAAAGATCGGGCAATTCCGTTAGCTGGCTGCTTGAGGTTGAGTTTATGCAGCAGCGCTTGAAAGCGTTCCCGGTCTTCGGCACGATCAATAGCGTCTGGTGGTGTCCCGATAATCGGAACCCCCGCTTGCTCCAAGGCAACCGCTAGCTTCAGGGGAGTCTGGCCACCAAATTGGACTATAACTCCCGTTGGTTTTTCAACTCGGACAATTTCAAGAACGTCTTCCAGGGTCAATGGCTCGAAGTAAAGCCGGTCAGACGTGTCATAATCGGTTGAAACCGTTTCCGGATTGCAATTGACCATAATCGTTTCGAATCCGTCTTCGACCAGTGCAAACACGCCATGAACGCAACAATAGTCAAACTCAATACCCTGACCAATCCGATTTGGGCCACCGCCCAAAATCATAATTTTTTGACGGCTGCTCGGAGCGGCCTCACATTCCTCTTCATAGGTGGAGTAAAGATAGGGCGTGTAGGCCTCAAACTCAGCGCCGCAGGTGTCAACCCGCTTGTAAACAGGCAAAATCTGAAGCTTGTGCCGCAGGTTACGGACTTTCTGCTCGCTGGTATTCCATAGCAAGGCTAAGCGTTTATCTGAAAAACCGAGCTGCTTGGCCTCTCGCAGCAATTCCGGAAAAACTTCACCCTCTGGTTGAGCCAGCAAGTCAGTCGCCCTCAACAAACGGCCTTCCATCTCGACAATCTGTCGGATGTTGTTTAAAAACCATGGGTCAATGGCCGACAATTCGTGAATTTTCTCTGTTGAAAGACCGGCCCTGATCGCATCGGCGAGGTACCACAGTCGTTCCCAGTTGGGTACCCGCAACTTGGTTTCCAAAACTTCAATTTCATCAGAACTCAAACTGCGCCGATAATCCCCGGGTTCCTCGAAAAGACGGCTTTCGAAACCATGAGAATCGATCTCCAAGGAACGAAGTGCTTTCTGAAGGCTCTCCTTGAAGGTTCGACCAATCGACATGACTTCCCCGACAGACTTCATCTGCGTGGTGAGTGTCGCCTCGGCTTGAGGAAACTTTTCAAAAGTAAAACGCGGTATTTTTGTCACGACGTAGTCAATGGTTGGTTCAAAGGACGCAAACGTTTCTTTGGTGATGTCATTCGGTATTTCATCAAGAGTGTAGCCAACCGATAATTTTGCAGCGATTTTGGCAATTGGAAAACCCGTTGCTTTAGAGGCCAACGCCGAAGAACGTGAGACACGCGGGTTCATCTCAATGACGACCAATCGGCCATCCACAGGGTTGACCCCAAATTGAATATTGGATCCACCGGTCTCAACGCCAATTTCGCGAATAATTTTGAGCGAGGCATCGCGCAGAATCTGGTACTCTTTATCCGTCAGGGTTTGAGCTGGGGCCACGGTAATAGAGTCCCCGGTATGAACACCCATCGGATCGAAATTCTCTATAGAACAAATGATCACAACATTGTCAGCCAGATCCCGCATCACTTCCAGTTCGAACTCTTTCCAACCAATAACCGATTCTTCGACAAGAATCTCGTTGGTCGGCGATGCGTCAATGCCGGCCAGAGCCAATTGTTCATATTCTTCCCGATTATAGGCAATCCCTCCCCCGGTTCCACCCAGGGTGAATGACGGACGAATGATTGCCGGAAACCCAACGTGCTCGACAACATCCATGGCTTCTTGATAATTGTGGGCCAAACCGGAGCGAGGCACATCAATGCCGATACGTTCCATCGCCTGCTTGAACAAGGTGCGATCCTCAGCCATCTCGATTGCAGGCAATTTTGCTCCAATCAATTCAACATTGTGTTTATCTAAAACACCCTGTTTGGCAACCGCTACTGCCGTGTTCAGGGCTGTTTGTCCGCCGAGAGTTGGAAGCAGTGCATCGGGCTTTTCTTTTTCGATGATTTTCGCCAAAGACTCCGGAGTGACAGGCTCCACATACGTGCGATCAGCAAAGCCAGGATCCGTCATAATTGTCGCTGGGTTGGAATTCAAAAGGACAACCTGATACCCCTCCTCTTTAAGTGCCTTGCAGGCTTGTGTGCCGGAATAATCGAATTCGCAGGCCTGCCCGATGACAATTGGGCCGGCTCCGATAATAAGAATTTTCTTGATGTCAGTTCTTTTCGGCATGGCAGTCCATTCTTTGTGACATTAAACTTGTCAATGTTTTCTTGTTATGACCCATTATCTGCATGGGAAATCTCACAAAATCGCTCAGTTTCTCTCTATTTTTCCAGGTCACTTTTGACTTGTCCGGCATCAATCAAGTCTTTGTTTTCCATTTTTCCATCATTTGAATAAAGTCATGAAACAGGTAGCGGGCATCATGTGGGCCAGGCGACGCTTCTGGATGATACTGTACTGAAAAAGCCGGGATGTCTTTGTGACTTAACCCCTCGACGGTATTGTCGTTCAAGTTGATGTGTGTAATGAGCGCCTCGTCTTTGAGGGAGTCTGCTGAGACCGCGAAACCGTGGTTCTGTGCAGTAATTTCCACACAATGGCCATCGCCACGACGAACGGGTTGGTTCCCGCCGCGATGCCCAAATTTCAATTTGTAAGTCACCCCGCCCAGGGCAATCGAAAGCAGTTGGTGTCCTAGACAAATACCAAAGAGGGGAACCCGGCCGAGCAACTGTCGAATATTTTCCTGTGCATAGGTGATCGGTTCGGGATCGCCAGGACCATTGCTCAAAAAAACCCCATCAGGTTGCATGGCCATGATCTCAGTGGCTGGAGTTGCCGCTGGCACGACAGTCACATCACAACCGTTTGCGACGAGATGCCTCAAGATGTTGCGCTTGATGCCAAAGTCGTAAGCGACAACTTTGTAATGAGGCTTTTCATCTGGTTCACGATAACCGTTAATTAAATCCCATGGGCCCTCAGTCCAATGATACGGCTTGTCACAGGTTACTTCCTGCACCAAATCCCTGCCGACAATTGAAGGGGCGATCCTTGCTTTGGCAACCAAGCTTTCAGGGTCAAGATCGCAGGTCGACAGCACACCGGTCTGGGCTCCTTTATCTCGAATATGACGAACCAAGGCCCGGGTATCGATTCCTGAAAGACCAATCACGCCGTGTTCTTTTAAATAAGAATCGAGTGACATTTTAGAGCGCCAGTTGCTTGGGACATCACTCGCCTCCTTGACAACGAACCCTGAAAGATGTGGCTTCCAAGATTCAACATCCTCGAGGTTGATCCCATAGTTACCAATTAACGGATAAGTCATGGTAACGATTTCACCACGATAAGAGGGGTCAGTCAGGATTTCTTGGTACCCTGTCATGCTCGTGTTGAACACAACTTCCCCCGATATTTCACCCGGCGCACCAAAGTTTCGTCCCCAGAACACCCTGCCATCGGCCAATGCCAACGCTGCTTTCATTCTCTGCTACTCCTAAGAATTGACTGTTAAAATAGCGAATACAATTGAAGCCTTTTGACGAAAAACTAATCTAATTTATAAACGATCTCTCCGGCAACAATCGTGCAAACAGCCGCACCTTGCATCGCCCAGCCATCAAATGGCGTATTTTTGCTTTTGCTGTTCAACTGAGAAGCAGCAACCGTCCATTTTCGATCCAAATCGATAATTGTCAGATCCGCATCACCACCCACTTGAAGACCTCCGACTGGCAAACCGAGCGCTTCTGATGGCCCGCAAGTCAATAATTCTATAGCTCGGTTCAGATCAATGACTCGATCCTGAACTAGCTTGAGGGTTAAAGGCAAAGCCGTTTCAAGACCGACCACACCGTTCATAGCGATATTGAACTCTACGTTTTTCTCGTCAATGTGATGCGGGGCATGATCCGTGGCAATGGCATCGATCGTTCCATCCGCCAACCCTTGACAGATCGCGAGACGATCTTCCTCGCTTCGCAAAGGCGGATTCATTTTGGCATTGGTGTTATAGCCCCGCACTGCCTCATCCGTGAGGGTAAAGTGGTGAGGGGTTGCTTCACACGTCACCGGTGCACCCCGTCGTTTTGCCTGCCGAATCAATTCGACAGATCCCTTGGTAGAGACATGGGCGACATGCAGATGACAGCCAGTTAATTCCGCCAACATGATATCTCGGGCGGTCGCGGCATCCTCCGCAACCCATGGAATGCCCTTTAAGCCGAGTTCTGTGGAAACAGGCCCTTCGTTCATGACGCCGGAGCCTACCAGGGAGAGATCTTCCGCATGAGAAATAATGGTCATTCCAAACGGCCGGGCATATTCCATGGCACGTCTCATCATTTCGCTGTTACCGACCGGCTTGCCGTCATCGGATGCGCCATAACATCCGGCTTCTCTTAATTCGCCAAGTTCTGAGAGCGATTCTCCCGACAGCCCTTTGGTAATACTGGCGATAGGAAACACGCGGCAATGCCCCTCTTTTGCTGCCTTTTCGAGGATATAACGGGTGATGGTGTGATTGTCGTTCACCGGTTTGGTGTTTGGCATACAGGCTATGGACGTAAATCCTCCAGCGACGGCCGACAGTGTCCCCGACCCAATATCCTCTTTGTATTCAAGTCCTGGGTCACGCAAATGCACGTGAATGTCGACCAGACCGGGCGTAACCAGTTTGCCCTTGGCGTCTATAATCTCAGCCTGACTGTCCTTGAGCTGCTTGCCACACTTGGCAACCTTCCCATCCTGAATGAGAATATCGAGTATGTCATCAAGGTTTTGTGACGGATCAACAACCCGACCACCTCTAATCAACATTGCTTTCATCATGATTACCTCTCCAAAAAGGTTGTTTACTGAGTTTGCATCGACTCCACACCACTCACCAGATAGAGCAAAGCCATTCGAACGGCTACACCATTCGCGACCTGATCCAAGATGACGTTTTGTATTCCGTCTGCGACATAAGTTGAAATTTCAACACCTCTGTTCATCGGTCCAGGATGCATGACGATGGCGTCTTCTTTGGCAAGCTTGATATTTTCGGTATTCAAACCGTAGAAGCGGGCATATTCGCGCAAGCTGGGCAGCAAGGTTTGACTTTGTCGTTCCAACTGGATCCTCAGCATCATGACCACATCTGCATCTTTGATTGCGTCAAGCAGGTTGGCACAAACCTCGACATTACCCAATCGTTCAATACCGGGTGGCAACATCGTGCCAGGACCGGCCAAACGTACCCGAGCACCCATTTTACTCAGAGCATAGATATTGGAACGGGCTACACGACTGTGGGTGATGTCGCCGACGATGGCAACTTCAAGTCCCTCGATTCTACCTTTGTGTTCTCGCATGGTCATCAGGTCAAGAAGTGCTTGGCTGGGATGCTCGTGAGCACCGTCACCGGCATTGACAACCGAACAAGTTTCCAATCTCTCAGCAAGGTAGTGTGGAGCACCGGAATGTCCATGTCGAATTACAATAATGTCTGGAGCCATGGCCTCGATATTCTTGGCAGTATCTTCGAGGGTTTCACCTTTGACGACAGAAGACGTGGAGCCTGAGATATTCACTGTATCTGCAGAAAGACGTTTGCCAGCGATTTCAAACGAAAGTCGTGTTCTGGTACTGGCTTCGAAAAAGGCGTTAATGATTGTTTTGCCACGCAGGGTCGGGACTTTTTTGATATCACGACCGTTTATCTCTTTGAACGCATCTCCGGTGTTCAGAATGAGTTCGATGTCTTCACGGGACAGGGACTCAATACCAAGAATATGCTTGTGCTGGAATGCCATATGGTTCCTCCTTGGATTAAGGCTTAATTAGCCGAACTTCAAGCGGATTGTGGTCATCGGTGAATACAACTTCAACCTGCTCCTCTCGGGAAGTAGGCACGTTCCGGCCGACAAAATCCGCTCGGATTGGCAGTTCACGATGACCACGATCGATCAGGACAGCCAACTGAATTGAACTTGGACGGCCAAAGTCCATCAGCGCATCCATGGCAGAACGAATGGTTCGACCAGTGTAGAGAACATCATCGACCAAAATGACATGCTTCCCATCCAACGGAAAAGGAATGTCGGTTTTACCAATAGGTAAACTTCCACGTTCCGCTAAATCGTCTCTGTACATGGTGATATCAACGGCCCCAAGAGGGACTTGTTCGCCTTCGATCTCTCCGATAAGAACATTCAAGTGGCCAGCCAGGGTATCGCCCTTTGAACGTATTCCTATCAGGACCAGGTTTGCACTGCCTTTGTTACGTTCAAGTATTTCATGGGCAATCCGGGTTATCGCTCGATTGACACCAGCCTGATCGAGAATAATCGTCTCGCGTTTCGCCATGTTCCTCTCCTCTGGGAATATGTTGATGGGGACAAAAAAAATACCCCTCCGCAGAATTACGGAAAGGCATGATAGGTCTGTTGAGCGCTCTTGCACAATGATCTTTAGCCACCCTTGCTAACCTCTCTGGATTAACTTAAAAGGAGACACGACTATTAAAACGCGGGCACTATAGCAAGGGCCCTCTCGCTGAGTCAACTACTAAATGTTGTTGTTCAACCTCTTTTTAAAAATATAAAACATTTTCAAACAGTTGCGCTGAATTACTCGATCAGTCGACCAATTCTGCTAAATCTTGGCCAAAATTTATCACTGTCCCATGACCAATATTTGATAAACGCCAGCCCTTTGATATCATCACGATCGACAAAACCCCAGAAACGACTATCGTAAGATCGATCGCGGTTATCGCCCATAACAAAGTATTTGTCAGAGGGGACAGTCACCGGCGGCATATTATCTCTGGCTCCGAGAGCAATAGAATCTCCCTCTTTATAAACTTCTTGGGGGATCTTAAATCGCTTCCCGTTGACATAAACGTGTTTGTTCTGAATAGATATCGCATCACCAGGAAGACCAATAATTCGTTTTATAAAATCACGTCGTTTAAAGTACGATTGATCCCGATCTTCGGGAAATTCAAACACAATGACGTCACCGCGTTGGGGGTCGCGAATGGGCAACACCGGCTCCTCGGCAAAGGGCACGTTCAGTCCATAGATGAATTTGTTTACCAAAAGATGGTCACCAATAAGCAGTGTGTCCTCCATTGACCCAGAGGGAATTTTAAACGCTTGTAGAACAAAAGTCCGAATGATGAGCGCCAAAATCCCCGCAACGATTAAAGCTTCAGCCCAATCCCGCAATAAGGATTTCTTCTTTTCCCGGCGCTGCTCTTTTGCCTGCTTCTTCCTTGAAAAAATTGACATTATTTGTTTTCCTTGACCTTTAAAATCGCCAGAAATGCTTCCTGGGGAAGTTCGATGTTGCCAACTTGTTTCATGCGCTTTTTACCCTCCTTCTGCTTTTCGAGCAATTTGCGTTTACGCGTGATATCACCACCATAACATTTCGCGGTCACATCTTTTCGCAGAGCTTTTACGGTCTCGCGGGCGACAACTTTGCCGCCGATAGCAGCTTGAATTGCGACTTCAAACTGTTGTCGCGGAATGAATTCTTTCATCTTGGCCGCCAACTCGCGTCCACGATACTGAGCTTTGTCACGATGAACAATCAAGGACAAAGCATCGACTGGATCACCGTTGATGAGAATATTGAGCCGCACAAGTTGACTGGGTCGGTAGTCGAGATATTCATAGTCAAGAGATGCATACCCACGAGACAAAGTCTTCAGCCGATCATAAAAATCAAGAACGATTTCGTTAAGTGGTAATTCATAAACGACCATGACTCGATTTGCAGTCAAATATTTGATTTCACGCTGCACACCACGCTTCTCCTCACACAGCGCCAACACACCGCCAACGAAATCATTTGGGACGTGGATCGAAGCCAGAATGTAGGGCTCCCTTATCGTGTCGATATACTGGACATCCGGCAATTTGTTAGCGCTGTCAACTTCTATCAATTCACCTTTGACAGTTGTTACCCGATACACAACAGTCGGTGCCGTGGTGATGAGATCTACTCCGAATTCACGCTCAAGGCGCTCTTGGATAATCTCCATGTGAAGCAACCCTAAAAATCCGCATCGAAACCCAAAGCCAAGAGCCATAGAATTTTCTGGTTCGAAAGAAAATGCGCTGTCATTTAGCCTGAGCTTTTCCATGGCATCACGCAAGTCTTCATAATCTCCCGTATCGACAGGATAAAGACCTGAAAAAACCATTGGTTTGACCACTTGAAAGCCTGGCAGAGGTTTCTCTGCACCGTGTTTGTCATGGGTGATCGTATCACCAACTTTTGCGTCCTGGACAACCTTTATATTGGCAATGACAAAGCCAACTTCACCAGCAGCCAGTTCCGGTAATTCGAGCGGATGAGGAGCAAAAGCACCCAACTTTTGCACTTCATAGGAGCGGCCCGTTGCCATAAGCCGAATGCGCTCACCTTTTCGAATCACTCCGGCTTTGACCCGGACAAGGGTAATGACGCCCTGGTATGGGTCATACCAGGAATCGAATATCAACGCTTGCAAAGGCGCATTTCGTTCTCCGGCTGGTGGTGGAATTTTATCAATGACCGTTTCCAGAATATCGCCAATCCCAATGCCCATTTTTGCGCTTGCCGCAACGGCCTCGCTGGCATCAAGACCAATAATGTTTTCGATTTCTGCCCGCACTGCCTCAGGGTCAGCACTCGGCAAGTCTATCTTATTAAGAACTGGAACAACCTCCAGATTTTGGTCTATGGCAAGATAGACATTGGCTAAGGTCTGGGCCTCGACTCCTTGCGACGCATCGACAACCAGCAAAGCACCTTCGCAAGCTGCTAACGAACGGCTGACTTCGTAACTGAAATCAACATGGCCTGGGGTATCTATTAAATTGAAAATATAATTTTCCCCATTGGCTGCGCGATATGGCAAGCGGACAGCTTGGGCTTTAATGGTGATCCCCCGCTCCCGTTCTAGATCCATCTTGTCAAGGAATTGATCGGTCCGTTCACGTTCAGTCAACGCACCGGTTTTTTCCAAAAGACGATCGGCAAGTGTTGATTTGCCGTGATCGATGTGAGCTATGATTGAAAAGTTGCGGATATGCGATTGATCCATTGACGTTCTAATCTCGCAATCAGGGCACGATGAGCCGGAAAGTGCGTTTAATCAAAAATGATCTTTACAAATAACGCATCAAAATATCGGACTTATCCGGTTTTGTAAAGGCTGAAGTCTTATTTTTTAGGGTGATAATATACATATGGCGGTGAAGTGGTATAAAAGACTTTAAGCTTGCTATGTGAATTGGACGTGCATAAGATTAAACATCATCTTATGGTGCAAAGATGGTTTTTGGACAAGGAGCTTTGCATTATGTCGTTAATCATTGAAATGCTAAAAAAAAGCTGTCTGGAACATGGCGACAAAGCTGCTTTTCGCACAAAAGTTGCCAAACAATGGGTCGATTACAGTTATCGTGACTTATGGCGCACATCCGACTGGACTGCAACTGCACTCGAGCAGTGGGGACTCGAACCTGGAGACCGGTGCGCTCTTCTCGCTCCTTCATCCCCAGCTTGGGTGGTGGCGTATACGGGTATTCTCAAAGCCAACGGCGTCGCTGTGCCGGTCGACAAGGAACTCAAACAGATAGAGCTTAGACATGTTTTGGCCAACTCCGGCGCAAGGGTTCTGTTTACCGAACAGCCCTATCTTGATTCGTTGCTTGAAATTGCTGAAGACTTGCCAGACCTTGAAAAAATAATTTTCCTCAATCAACCTCCATCAGTTGAAGGCCAGTTGACCCCTCAAATCGAGACGATCTTGGCAACATTATTGAACGAATGGCGTGCTTTAATTCATGAATACCAGATTAACAACGTTGACCAAAAACGTTTGGAAACCCTTGCTCAAAACTTACAGCAAGTAATTTTCCCTGAAGCATCAGCCAAAAGCAAACACAAGAAGGACACTCTTTTGGGACGTTTGCTTGTTGCTATCAATCGTAATTTACCACGCTATAACATTGAGTCCTTCAGTGCATTTCAAATTGAAGGAAAGCCACCAGGGTTGATACGCAATCCGAGCGATCCAGCTGTTATACTTTACACATCAGGAACCACTGGCCGATCAAAGGGAGCAATGCTCAGCCATTACAATATCGCCAGCAATATAAAAACTTGTGCAGCCGCTTTCAGGCTTGATCAAACAATTCATACCCTATCTTTTCTACCCATCAACCATGTTTTCGAGCAAGTCGGAGGTATTTTATTGCCATTATCAGTTGGCGGCACTATCTCCTTTGCCGAAAGCCTGAAAAAGCTGGGCGACAACCTCGCCGAAGTCAAGCCAAACTTCCTGCTTGGCGTCCCGGCCGTATTTCGCCTGCTTTTGGACCGCATGACCAAAAAAATCGAGTCCCAGAACGTGGCAAAAGCCTTTTACCACTTTCCCTTGACAAGAGCTATCGTCACAAAAAAAATTCGCGAGGCTTTTGGGGGTAATCCTACATTTATCAGTGGTGGAGCAGCACTCGACCCTCAGGTTGCCGATGGGTTAATGGGGTTAGGGATCGAGGTATATCAAGGATATGGCATCACCGAAACATCTCCAGTCATTACTCTTGAAACACCAGGCGCAAGGCGCTTAGGCAGTTCAGGCAAACCGATTGACGGGGTCGAGGTAAAAATTAATTCTCCCAATGATGAAGGGATTGGTGAAATTTGGGTCAAAGGGCCGAATGTGATGCTTGGCTATCACAACAACCCCGAAGCAACGGCAGAGGTTATAACGGATGGTTGGTATCACACTGGCGATCTGGGGCGGATAGATGATGACGGTTTTCTTACTATTTGCGGTAGAGTTAAAAATCTAATTGTCACGCCAAACGGTAAAAACGTTTATCCTGAGGAAGTTGAGAATGAGTTGCTTAATAGCCCATATATCGCTGAAATAATGGTTTACGGTCATAAAGTCGATACCACCTCCGAAGAAGTTTATGCCATGATCTACCCGGATTATGAAGCCCTCGATGAATATGTCACTGAGAATCAGCTCAAATCCCTGGATAACACTGAAATCGAAGTTCTCCTCCGCCAAGAAGTACTCAAATATAGTAAGAACCTTGCTGATTACAAGCGGGTCAAACGCTTTACCATTCGAGAAGATGAATTCCCTAAAACGACAACACGCAAAATTAAACGTTTTGTGGTTGAGGCTGACATTATCACAGA
>JAFDBS010000251.1 GCA_019313185.1 Deltaproteobacteria bacterium
CATGCTGTACCATAAAAACTGCGTTATTGGCTTAAGGTGATAGAAAGCATGGATCCTTATGGCGAAATTTTGCCTCAAAACTGATTTTCAACCCCGTGGCGACCAGCCACAAGCTATCTCGGAATTGACTGCGGGTCTCGCCAGGGGAGACCGCCACCAAGTTCTGCTCGGTGTAACCGGTTCCGGCAAAACCTTCACGATTGCCAATGTGGTGGCCGCCATACAAAGACCAACGCTGGTTTTGGCTCCAAACAAAACGCTTGCAGCGCAACTCTATGGAGAATTTAAGGAGCTTTTCCCGGACAATGCTGTGGAGTATTTTGTTTCGTATTATGATTACTATCAGCCAGAAGCCTACGTACCGTCGACCGACACTTACATTGAAAAAGATTCCTCGATAAACGAGGAGATCGATAAGCTGCGTCACAGTGCCACAAGAAGCCTGTTGACACGGCGAGACGTTCTCATCGTCGCGTCTGTTTCGTGTATCTACGGGCTTGGTTCACCTGAAGCGTACAACGGCATGCTGGTAAGGCTTGGCGTAGGCATGGAAGTCGACCGTAATGATTTACTGCGTAAACTGGTAGAAATTCAATACAGCCGTAATGATATTGATTTCCATCGTGGAACGTTTCGCGTCCGTGGCGACACAGTCGAAGTCTTCCCGGCTTATGAAGAAGATCTGGCCCTGCGCATCTCATTTTTTGGTGACGAGATAGAAACAATTTCTGAAATCGATCCGCTTCGTGGCAGAGTCATCGACCGATTATCTGCAACAGCAATTTTCCCCGCCAGTCACTATGTCGCGACCAAACCAACCCTCGACAGGGCTATTGAAGCGATACAAAACGAATTGCGCGCCCAGATCCAGGCCTTCCGCGCTCAAAACAAATTACTTGAGGCGCAACGAATCGAGCAGCGGACCCTGTTTGATATCGAGATGATCGAAGAAATGGGCTTTTGTCAAGGCATCGAGAACTATTCTCGATACCTTGACAACCGGCAGGAGGGAGAGCCCCCCGCAACGCTTTTTGACTATTTTCCAGATGATGCATTGCTTGTCATCGATGAAAGCCATGTTACCGTCCCCCAGATTGGGGGCATGTTCCGGGGAGACCGCAGCCGAAAGAAGACTTTGGTCGATTTTGGTTTTCGCCTGCCTTCGGCTCTTGACAATCGCCCTTTGATGTTCGACGAATTCATCGCCAAAGGCATCCAGACAATTTACGTTTCTGCAACGCCCGGAGAATTTGAACTCAACCAAGCAGGCGGGGTAATCGTCGAACAAATTGTCCGTCCCACTGGTCTGGTCGACCCGCCTGTCGAAGTCCGTCCTGCAAGCACTCAAGTTGATGACCTCATTCACGAGGTGCGCTACACCATCACGAAAAACCATCGTGTGCTTGTCACCACACTCACCAAACGTATGGCTGAAGATTTAACCGGGTATTTTCAGGACATCGGAATTCGGGTCCGCTATCTGCATTCTGACATCGACACGGTTTCGCGCATGCGGATTATCCGTGACTTGCGTCAGGGAGAATTCGACGTGTTGGTCGGCATCAACCTTCTGCGTGAAGGGCTTGACCTGCCAGAGGTCGCCTTGGTCGCTATACTCGATGCTGACAAAGAAGGGTTTTTACGCAGCGTCCGGTCATTGATTCAAACATGTGGTCGTGCAGCTCGTAATGTTGATGGCCACGTGATCATGTATGCCGACCACACTACCCGATCGATGCGCTCCTGCCTCGATGAAACCGACCGCAGACGTCAAGCGCAACTGGCTTACAACAAGCAGCACAACATTACCCCTGAAACCGTCCAGAAGTCCCTCCGCAGCATTCTCGATGATATTGCCGACAAGGAATCGCCAGATCAAGTTTTCATTGCTGAAACGCTCGAATCGTATGAGTCTGTTGAGGCGCTACAAAAAGACATCGTACAGCTAAAACAGGAAATGCTCGCAGCCGCTGCGGACTTGGCCTTTGAACGGGCGGCTGAACTCAGGGACCAAATGTTAGCCCTGGAAAAGCAAGAACTGCTTTTACGAAATTAAACTTGGACACAACATTTGCAGTGCAATAACACAAACAGCTGTTATCATTAGTCATGTAAGCTTCTTATCTCCCATCATTCACGCTAGAAAGAGAGCCGTTTAGCAAACTGATGATGCGTTTTTCTCCTGACCTCGTGATAATCGGCGCTGGGACAACAGCATTCGCAGCGGCCAAACATGCCTCACAACAAGGTGCCCGTGTTTTGATGATCGAGCAGGCAAAAGTCGGAGGGACCTGCATCAACTGGGGATGCGTGCCAAGCAAAACCCTGATCCACAAAGCCGAACTTTACCATGCAGCGCGCCGTGGGGAACGATATGGCCTGAACTTATCGGCCGGGTTGCTTTCCTGCCCAGACTTGATGAATGCTAAACAAAAGGCTGTCGACCGCGTTCGTCAACATAACTACTTGGAGCTGATTCACTCGGATCCGCATATCGAACTCATGCCTGGGCACGCCCAATTTGTAAGCGCTGAAACATTGCGCGTTGGCCCCGAAGAGATCGATTGCAACCGTTTTCTGATTGCAACCGGAGGGATTCCACGTTCCCTTGACATTCCTGGGATTCATAAAACTGGATTTTTAAACAGTTATTCCGCATTGAACCTGCCATGCGTTCCTCAATCGGTCGTGATAATTGGTGGAGGTGTAATTGCGCTGGAGATGGGCCAGATGTTTTTGCGTTTTGGATCGCAAGTTACCGTCCTGGAACGTGGCGAGCGGCCTTTGGCTGAGTTCGACAGCAGACTGACTGCCTTGTTGTGCGGACAGCTGGCCGCAGAAGGCTTACATCAGCATTTTGGTGTTGAGATCGAACGTGTTGAAAAGCAGGATGAAGGGATACGCGTCGTTGGCAAAATTCACGGTCGAGAAGCGTCCTTTCAAGCCGAACGGATCATGCTGGCCGTGGGTACGGTTGCCGCTACCCAAGGACTTGGTCTTGACTGCGCGGGGGTAGAAATGACTCCGCATGGGTTCATTGCTGTTGATCGTGAGATGAAGACCTCAGCACCAACCGTCTGGGCGGCAGGCGATGTCACGGGGCCGCCCTTAATTGCTCCTGCTGGGGAACTGGAAGGAGAGGTAGCCGTCGACAACATGCTCAATGGCTCTGGCCGGCAAGTCGATCATCATGGCACACCGATGGCGGTATTTATTGATCCGGAAATTGCCATGGTCGGGCTAAATGCTCAGCAAGCGGCTCAAGAAGGGCTGGAGGCGATTGAAAGTTTCCTTGATTTGAGTCTGGTTGGCAAGGCACACATCGTTGACCAGCCTCAGGGCGGACTTTTACTGTGGGCAGACCGAAGAACCGGTGCAGTTCTGGGCGCCCAGGCATTGGCCCCGCGGGCAGCAGATATGATTCATGAAGTTGCTTTGGCTGTGCGCTGCAACCTAACCGTTGGTGACTTGGCAAACCTGGTTCATGTTTATCCAACAATCAGTGATGGATGGAGGCTGCTTGCCCGAAAATGTCAACGGGAGTTGACCGAAAGAAATTCTGTCTGATGTCACTGTCTGCTGACCGATTGGTGTTCTGAAGGATCAGTTTTTGGGCTGGCACTTCCAGGCTTCCGTAATCTCCTCAATTTTTCATTGGCCGGTGCTCGATCAGGTGAAGCCATCCCTTGACGATGCGAAAAATCAACCAAAGCATGGTCGCCGCCATCAGCGCCCAGCCGATCAAGACAACGGTCAGAAGGCCACCAACCGTCATGCCCAGCAGACTCAGCCAGAAGGTCTTTATTTGCCAGCGAAAATGACTTTCAAGCCAAGAGCCAGCAACATCTTCACGGCGGACATAGTTGATGATAACCCCGGCAAAGAGCGTCAGAGAACTCGTCAGAAAACTCGCCGCCTGGAGCGCATAAACTATCTGCGCGAGGCGTTTCAAGCGCTGTTCGGTGTGCTCTGTAACGTAATTGAATTCTTTTTGAGTCAACGTCCTGCAGCAGGCATTATCGCGCGTTGATGAGATGACTTAATTCGTTCACGGTTTCAGGGATTGCGTTCTGAAATAGCTCCTTGACCACAACTTGGACAGATGTCATTTTTCCGTTGGTCAAGTTAAGAAAGTCGAGTTGGTAAACCACGCTCATAATAACGCCCTGGGTTGGCGCGGCCACCATTTCACGTTTTAAAATCGTTCCACCTATGACCATTTCTGGTTGTCGGTTGAGATTCAGGTTCGCCTGTACTGACGCCGGGGTTTGGCCCTGCCAGTCACTTGCTTTGGGTGGCTGATCTGGAAAACGGGTGCTCAGACTGAGCTCAGCTTTAAACAGGCCCGCTTCGTTGAAGGTGTTCGCAAAATTCGCTGCTTCCTCGCCACGGCAAATGTAAAAACCTTCCGGCGCTTTGTCAAACGGGCCGAGAACAACGACTTGACTGCCCGGTCGCAAATCCCCGAGATCTCCCTGGACAACCGTGACTTCTTTGACCCCAGTGCCCGCAACCATCATGCCACCAATTATTGGCCCGCAGGCAGCCAGAAACAACAAGCCAACTATCGCGCAGAAAGCTTTTGTTTTCATTTTAGTCTCCTTGTACAATACGGTGACAACGCATACAATCATCAGACGCCTGGTGTCCTTTGCCAACATCTTTCAGTTCATGGCATTGAAGGCACTCTTGGTTGGTTGTGGCCTGTATATGGGCCTCTGAATTTGACCGATGGGGTGAGAAGGGCGCCATGCGGCGCGTGCAGCCGGCGTTTAGAGCGATGAAAGTTAACAGAACAAAGGCTATGAGTACTCGCTGCATCGCATCCATCCTTGCAATTAATATCAGGCACCTGCCGACTTTTCAATCTAGCAAGCACATTTGAACTTAGCAAGAACATTAATGATCCCCTTTCCGAATAAATTGGTCATTTCGACCATTAAACATTTCTTGGTAGTATCCATGATTGCTGGCGCGTTGCTTTGCCCGGCATGCGCTGCCTCCAAGGAAAAACTCTACCGGGAGGGGAGCGGAGCCCTTGCTGTCAAACTGGTCGGTTTTCGAAACAATCATGGGGAAGCCACTATTTCTCTTTTTAACAACCCTAAGGGCTTCCCTCGTAACGACCTATTTGCCTTGGAGTCTAAAACCGTACCCATCGTCGATCAAGCAGCACATGTTACCTTCACCCATCTCCCTTACGGGACATACGCACTCAGCGCTTTACATGATGAAAACCTCGATGGTCAAATGGCAACCAGCTGGGCGGGTTCCCCCGATGAAGGATTCGGTTTCTCAGGCCATCCGGACTACAAATTCGGCCCGCCAGATTATGCCTCGTCTTCAATTTTTTTAACCACCCCAGAACGGGAAATTGTTATCCGTATTAAATATGGAACAAGCCGTCTGCAACATCAACAAAAGCTTCGAAAACGTAACGTGAAGACAGAAATGGATTGAGCAGCTCATGGCTTTACGCAATTTACAAGACACGGTCCGCAAATTAAGGCAATCCAACCAGCTCGTCCAAGTTGATTGCGAAGTCGACCCTTATCTCGAAGTTGGTGCTATTCAACGCCGCGTGTATGCTGTTTCGGGTCCGGCCCTTTTATTCAATAACGTCAAAGGGACAGCTTTCCCGATGCTTGGCAACCTCTATGGAACTCTTGCCCGCGCACGTTTCTTGTTTGGAGACACACTTGGCGCCGTAGAGCAGTTAATGCATTTCAAAAACGACCCGGCCAAAGCGTTAAATGCGCCGCTCACAGCTTCAAAACTTATCCCTCATCTGTTGCATGCTTTGCCCAAGCGACACAAAAAAGGCCCACTGTTGTTGAAGACAACTTCGTTGGACAAACTGCCGCAGCTGGTCTCCTGGCCGAAAGATGGAGGCGCATTTATCACCCTCCCGCAGGTGTATTCTGAACATCCCGACCACCCTGGCTGGAAAAAGTCCAACCTAGGAATGTACCGTGTTCAAATTTCTGGTGGCTCTTACTGTCCAAAGCACGAGGCAGGAATTCATTACCAGATCCATCGTGGCATTGGTGTTCATCACGCCCTCGCCCTTGCCAAAGGCCAACCGTTGCCGGTGAATGTCTTTGTAGGAGGGCCACCGTCACTCAGTGTCGCGGCTGTGATGCCACTTCCTGAAGGCCTTCCTGAACTGGCTTTTGCCGGGGTTCTCGGTGGTCACCGAATTTCCATGGTCGACACTCCAAACGGGCTTTTAGCACCTGCCGAGGCCGACTTCTGCCTGTCTGGGCACATTTTGACTGACCAGACCCGTCCTGAGGGCCCATTTGGTGACCACCTTGGCTATTACAGCTTGACCCACAATTTCCCCGTAATGTACATAGAGCGCATCTACCATCGCCCCGATGCAATCTGGCCTTTTACAACCGTAGGCCGTCCCCCCCAGGAGGATACGGTTTTTGGGCAGCTGATTCATGAGTTGACTGAACCTGCAGTCCCTTCGCTCGTCCCCGGGGTGCATGCCGTACATGCGGTCGATGCCGCAGGCGTTCATCCTTTGCTTCTGGCTCTTGGTAGTGAGCGCTACACACCCTATCTTGAGGATCAAGGCCCACAAGAGTTGCTGACACAAGCAAATGCCCTGCTCGGCCAGGGCCAGCTCTCACTAGCCAAATACCTGATTATTGCAAGCCAAGATGATCAATCAACGCTTGATCTGCATGACATTCCGGCCTTTTTCCGTTTTGTTCTCGAGCGGGTCGTTTGGGCCCGAGATTTGCATTTTCAAACCAATACCACTGTTGATACTCTGGATTACTCTGGTACGGGCTTCAATCGAGGGTCAAAATTAATCATTGCTGCGTCGGGGCCTCCTTGCAGGACATTACCAACAGCGTTAACTTCAATGCTGAAGCTGCCACCCAACTTCAGCAACCCCCAGGTCGCTCTGCCGGGAGTTCTTGTTCTCCAGGGACAACCATGGCAAGGAGAGCGTGGTCTGACTGCTGCAGATATCATTGCTTTTTGTCGTGCTTACACCCATCAGGATCCTATCAACCGGTATCCTTTGATTATCGTTGTGGATAACAGTGAAATGGCTGCTCGCAACCTTTATAACTTCCTCTGGGTGACTTTTACTCGATCGAATCCGGCAGCTGACATCGAAGGGATTGATTCTTTTTTTGTGGCTAAACATTGGGGCTGCCAAGGCAGCCTCATCATAGACGCCCGTAGCAAACAACATCATGCCCCTCCCCTTGAGGAGGACCCGGATGTCGAGCGACGGGTTGATGAACTCGGCGCATCAGGAGGCCCTTTACATGGAATTATCTAAACAAATCTCTCCATTTTGTAAGACCGATTTGCCCGATGATGACTTCAGCCTGATGGCGTCAATAGGCAACACACCGCTGGTGAAACTGATGCACGTTAACAACAATCCCAACGTCTGTATTTTGGCGAAGCTCGAAGGGAACAACCCAGGTGGCTCGGTCAAGGACCGCACAGCGTGGTGGATGATCAGACACGCTGAAGCTGAGGGTCGCTTGACCCAGGACAAAATTATTCTAGAACCGACCTCAGGCAATACTGGTATCGCGATCGCCATGATTGGCGCCGCACGCGGATATCGGGTTAAACTGGTGATGCCGGAATGCGTTAGCATGGAGCGTCGGGCTGTCCTCGAAGCCTATGGCGCGGAATTGGTTTTGTCGCCTGCCCACGAAGCGACCGATGGCGCGATCCGTCTGGCCCATCAGATTCTCAACGCTGACCCGGACAAATATTTTATGCCCAATCAATATGACAACTTGGCCAACCCCATGGTTCATTATGAAACAACAGGCCCGGAAATTTTTCGTCAAACAGGCGGGTCTGTCGACGTGTTTGTCGCTGGCATGGGCACCTCAGGGACCTTGATGGGTGTCGGTCGGTATTTGCGCGAAAAGCGTCCTGAGGTGAAAATTTTCGGTGTCGAGCCGCGCCTTGGGCATAAAGTTCAGGGATTGAAGAACATGCAAGAAGCCATCGTTCCCGGTATTTATCAAGAACAACGACTCGACGGGAAGCTCACTGTTCAGGACGAGGACGCGTTTGACATGACCCGAAAATTGGCACGCGCTGAGGGTATTTTTGCGGGGATGTCGAGTGGCGCCGCAGTTGTCGGCGCGTGTCAAATATCAGAGCAGATGAAGCATGGGGTTATTGTTGTCTTGCTGCCAGATCGTGGTGATCGTTACTTAAGCACAGCTTTGTTCCGTTCAGTCTGCGCGGAGTGCCGCCCCTAATAAGATTATGCAGCCGCCACACATTCCAGAACTGGTCAAACGCAAAGCTGAACATCTGCTTGCCGAATATTGTCGGCAACGGATCGACCGCCTGAAGTGCCCCCATGTTGTCATTGACCAATGTTGGGACGATACAGGCGTTCAACTCTCCTGTCGGGATGGCTGCAACCCACCCTGGCCTATTGTGCGCTTTCAATATGCCAGCGAATTTCATCAATGGTTTTTGTTCTCTCCTGCTGAGAATGGCAGATGGCGACCCTGCCTTGAGGTAAGGTCCACCCTTGACTTTGAGCGCTTGCTCTTCCATTTGGATAGGGACCCTTTTCGGGTGTTCTGGCCGAGGTCATTCACCTGTTTCTCTTGATGATAACTGCCAAAGATCATGACCCCCTGTTGTCTGCTGCCAACCATTTTAACCGCTGCAGCTGTCTCGGCCTAATCCGTCTCCCCTCGAAGCTGGTTAAGAATAACTGGATTTTCCTCCTGAAGAGCAAGCAATGTGTGGCAGGTGTTGCAATCTGATGAGATGGCTTGGCCTTTTTCATTTTCGTGCAGGCCGTCGTGACATCGATAACACCCCTTGTCAAAATCTGGGCCGTGTCCAGCATGATTGACATAAGTTCCCCAACCAATTCCCATTGCGGGGAAAACGTTTTCGTTATATGCCGCTTGAACACCCCGGATCGCCTCATCTATAAGGTGGGTTTGTTGTTTCACCAAATCCGGATAGTTTTTTGAATACCAGTCCTGCAGCTGTGTTGCTATCAGTTCTTGAGAGTTTTCCCGCGTGCGGTAGGTTGTCTCGAGCACTTCGACCGCCTGCCGCTTGATGTAGGGCAGCGTTTTGGGGATCAACCCTTCGGCCAG
>JAFDBS010000252.1 GCA_019313185.1 Deltaproteobacteria bacterium
AAGGTTGACAAGTTGCTCTGTACCGGCTGCGGGATTTGCGCTCAGGTTTGCAAATTTGGGGCTTTTGGAGTGGATGATGACTGATCAAAATCAAAAGATAACCAACATTTTAATGGTGGGTGTTGGAGGGCAGGGGACACTGTTGGCGAGTGAAGTGTTGTCGGAAGTTCTGTTGGGCGCTGGTCATGATGTGAAAAAAGCTGAGGTCCATGGCATGGCCCAGCGCGGCGGAAGCGTCGTGTCTCACGTCCGTTTTGGGCCCAAGGTGTTTTCTGTGACCATTCCCGAAGGTCAAGCCGATATTCTCTTTGGCTTTGAGCTGCTGGAAACCTACCGCTATGTGTCCTTGCTGCATCCGCAAGGAACGGTTGTGGTGAATAATTTGCGTATTGCGCCACCTTCCGTGGCTCTTGGTCAAGATAACTACCCCAAAGACATTCCCAACAAACTTCGGCAGCTCGTTGAGAACGTGATTGTTGTCGATGGTTTGCAACTTGCCGAAGAGGCTGGTAACCCACGAACGGTGAACATTGTCCTGTTGGGGGCGCTGTCAAATGTTTTGGACGCAGAGGAACAGCTGTGGCTTGATGCCATTACGAAGATGGTGCCGCCACGTTTCCTCGAGGCCAACTTGAATGCCTTCAAGTTAGGTCGTCAAGTCAATCGTTTCAGCTAGGATTCACAACATCAGGGGAGTTGAATGATGATTTGGAATGACGAATTCGAAACTTTACCACGTGAAGCAATCGAGTCATTACAGTTAAAACGCCTACAACAAGTCGTTGAGCGCGTGTATGCCACAGTTCCTTTTTATCGTGCACAGTTTGACAGGGCGGATATCAAGCCACAGGCGGTTAAGACACTTGATGACTTGCGGAGGCTGCCTTTCACCCTGAAACAGGATATGCGAGACAACTACCCTTATGGCCTGTTTGCAACCCCCCTGGACCAGATCGTCCGTATCCATGCCTCGTCGGGGACCACGGGTAAGCCCACAGTCGTCGGATACACAAAGCGCGATATCGATAACTGGGCGGAAATGATGGCTCGTTCCTTTGTCGCAGCTGGAGCCCATCGTGGTGACGTGATCCACAATGCCTATGGTTATGGCTTATTTACTGGTGGGTTGGGAGCTCATTACGGAGCGGAGAAGGTCGGGGCTTCAGTGATTCCCATGTCGGGCGGAAATACGAAAAAACAACTCATGATCATGCAGGATTTTGGCTCGACAGTGCTCACCTGCACCCCGTCCTACAGCCTTTACCTGGCTGAAGCGGCAGCCGAGGAGGGGA
Organism: Deltaproteobacteria bacterium; assembly: GCA_019313185.1. Classification (GTDB taxonomy): domain Bacteria; phylum Desulfobacterota; class Desulfuromonadia; order Desulfuromonadales; family BM103; genus JAFDBS01. Next base: position 1,293 of record JAFDBS010000252.1, read on the forward strand.
TCGATATTCGTCAGCTTAAGCTCCGTATTGGCATCTTGGGCGCCGAACCATGGTCAGAAAAGATGCGTGATGAAATTGAAGACAAAGTCGGGATAAAGGCCATAGACATCTATGGGCTATCTGAAATCCTTGGGCCTGGGGTCGGCATTGAATGCATTGAAGCCCAAAGCGGCCTGCACATTTGGGAAGATCATTTTATTCCTGAAATTATCAACCCCGATACCGGAGACGTTTTGCCGCATGGGGAACAGGGCGAACTGGTCATAACGACGATCACCAAAGAAGGCATTCCGATGATCCGGTATCGAACTCGCGATATCACCCGGATTATCCCCGAGCCGTGCGTCTGCGGTCGGACTCATTACCGCCTGGCAAGGATGTGCGGCCGTTCCGATGATATGCTGATTATACGCGGTGTGAATGTGTTCCCCTCGCAAATTGAAAGTGTTTTGATGGAAATTGAAGGTGTTGAACCCCATTACCAGTTAATCGTCGACCGGGACGACAATCTCGATACCCTCGAAGTTCAAGTCGAAGTCAACGAACAAACGTTTTCTGATGAAGTGAAGGTCATGCAAGACCAGAATCGCAGAATACAAAAGGAAATCAAAGACCTGCTGGGAATCAACTGTCATGTGCGATTGGTGGAGCCTAAAACAATTGCCCGCAGTGAAGGAAAAGCCCAGCGCGTTATCGATAACCGTCCGAAATGAGTGAGGGAGATTCGATTATGAAAGTTGAACAAATTTCTATCTTTATTGAAAACAAATCCGGACGTCTGGCTGAAGTCACCAGAGTGTTGGGTGAACATGGCGTCAATATCCGAGCCCTCTCGCTCGCTGACACCTCTGATTTCGGCATCCTTCGGTTGATTGTTGACAAAACCGATTTAGCCAAAGAAACGCTCAAGCAGAACGGTTTTACCGTCAATAAAACCGAAGTCGTGGCTGTGGAGGTCGCTGACCAGCCTGGTGGGTTGTCCCGCATTCTGAAAGTGTTAGACAACTCATCAATCAATGTCGAATACATGTACGCTTTTTTTGAACGGTCTGCTGGCAATGCCGTGATTATCTTCCGCTTTGATGAGACCGAACACGCCATCAAGGTTTTACAGGACAGCGGGTTTACAATACTGCATGGCGAACGCGTCTACAGTATGTAAGGTTTTCCTCATAGGATTTTTAAAACACCACTCAAACATCAAGGCTTTTCCGTGGAACACAGGATATGGGATCCGATACATGAATGTCTGGAACGACCGGATATCGAGCGGCTTCAACTCGAACGGTTGCGAGAAACTCTCGAGCGAGTCAGCCACGTGCCTTGCTATCGTGAAAAGTTTCGTAACCTGAACCTCTCTTTTGACAACATTAACAGCCTTGAAGACCTCGCCAGGCTTCCTTTTACGACCAAAGAGGATCTACGCCTTAACTATCCATATGGAATGTTTGCCGTGCCAATGCGTGACGTTGTTCGGATTCACTCCTCGTCAGGCACAACCGGCAAGCCAACGGTGGTCGGCTATTCGCGGAAAGATCTGCACAACTGGTCTGAATTGGTTGCGCGTTTTATGACCGCAGCCGGTGTGACTGCTGATGATATCGTCCACATTGCCTTTGGCTATGGACTTTTTACAGGAGCTTTTGGGCTTCATTATGGCGCTGAAAAAATCGGTGCATCGGTTATCCCGATGTCCAGCGGGAATACGGATCGGCAATTGATGATCATGGAAGACTACCAGTCAACCGCTTTGGTCTGTACGCCCTCCTATGCGTTAACCATGGCAGACCGCATGGAAGGGGTCGGACGCTCGAGGCGGAAATTGAAGCTGAGAGTCGGTCTGTTCGGCGCGGAACCGTGGAGCGAGGAAATGCGCCGAGAAATTGAAGGCCGCTTGGAGATCGTCGCGACTGATAACTACGGGCTTTCTGAGGTCATGGGACCTGGTGTTGCCGGAGAGTGTTTGGAACGCTGTGGAATGCACGTTTTTGAAGATCACTTCATCCCTGAGATTATAGACCCTGACACAGGAGAGGTGTTGCCTGCCGGATCAGTCGGCGAGTTGGTGATCACCACTTTGACCAAAGAGGCGATTCCGGTTATACGTTATCGGACCCGCGACATCACCCGCCTGCATTATGACAAGTGTGCCTGTGGACGGACCCAGGTTCGCATGGAAAAAACCCGTGGGCGCACCGA
>JAFDBS010000253.1 GCA_019313185.1 Deltaproteobacteria bacterium
TATGGCAGCAACAATTCCCTCTTTTTTAACCAAAGGGTGCCGACGTCTGGTCTCGGCAAAACGTCGAACAAGATCCTGATCAGACGCTTCGAAGAAAATAACATCGACGCGGTATCCCATGTTCATAACATTTTGCAAAATGTCGCTGCAATTGGTCAAAAACTCAGAACTTCGCGCATCCACCACCACCGCAACCTTGTCGTAACCTTGGTCTGTATGGTTCAGAAATTCAAGCAACATGATAAACGGCAGATTATCAACCACGAAAAACCCACTGTCTTCGAGAGCTCGGGCAGCGGTACTTTTACCGGAGCCAGACAAACCGGTTATGATCACCAGACGATGTTTCATTCGAGGTTTCCCCCAATGATTGTGTGAGAGTGCAGACGCGCCGTTTCAGCCATGCGTTGTTAAAGTCGGTCTTCAAATTCTGCGGCACTGTGATAACCCATTTCTTTAAGCAACTGATTTCGGGCTGCAACTTCCACAATCGTCGTGATGTTTCGGCCGGGACGGACAGGGATAATTTGCAATGGGAGTTTAATACCAAGAAGCTCGTAGGTTTTTTCCTCGAGCCCTAATCGGTCATAAGCTTGATTGTCCTGCCACTCGGCGAGTTCAATAACCATATCGATTTTTTTTCGCTCCCGAATGGCTGCAACGCCAAACAAATGTTTAATGTTGATGATGCCAAGTCCTCGAATTTCCATGTGATAATGGATTAAATCGTTGCCTTCGCCAAACAGAACGGCTGGCAGTTTCAATCGGACTTTGACCACATCGTCTGCAACCAAACGATGGCCGCGCAGCACCAGATCAAGTGCACATTCGCTCTTGCCTACTCCGCTTTTGCCAATCAGCAACACACCAACACCAAGCACATCGACCAAGACACCATGAACATTGGTTTGCGGCAGAAGCCTTTCTTCCAAATACTGGGTGATCAAGGAAATAAATGTTGAGCTTTGGTGGTGTGATCGGAGCAATGGAATTTTGCTGCGCTCCAAAATGTTGACCAAATTTTCCGGGGGCGTCTGATTTTTGGTGACAATAAAGCAACAGATATCCAAAGCACAGAGTTGCTCCAGATTACGGTCAGCCTTCGCCGCATTTTGTTGGTTTAGTTTTTCAAGATACGTGAGTTCGGTCGAGCCAAGGATTTGAATCCGGTCAGGATGGAGATTGGTCGTGTAACCTGCCAAGGCAAGCCCAGGCTTTTGGATTCGAGGAACCTGTACACATCTCTTCAGACCACCTTCGCCTGCAAGCAGTTCTAAATCAAGGCCGGCCTCTGTTTCGGCCAAAAGTTCTTCAATGCTCAACCGGGGCATGGAGCACACCGTTAAAGATGTTCTTCCTCTTCAGAAATTATCCGGTAGATGTCCGCACTATCAACTGCAGCCAGCAAGCGTTCACGCACCGCAGTACTTTTAAGTAACTTGGAAATGCGCGCCAGGGTTTTCAGATGAATGCCGACCGATTCTTCAGGCGCAATCAAGAGAAAGAACAATTGGGCCGGCTTACCGTCCATTGAGTCGAAATCAACACCTTGACGACTCAGTCCAAAGGAGATGAGCAGTTTATCAAGATCTTTCAACTTACCGTGTGGGATAGCCACACCTTCGCCGATTCCCGTGCTTCCAAGCCGCTCCCGTTCCATTAAAACTTTCAGGACATTCTCTCTGTCAAGCTTTGGCTCGGCATTTAGCAACGCGTCAGTCAATTCAGAGAGAACTTCACGTTTTCCAGAGCCTTTGAGGTCGGGAACTATAGCGACAGGATCGAGCAAATCCACAATATTCATGAGTGAGACCCAGTTGATTGGAATAGAACATAGAACAGCAGGCGGAATGTCTCCGCCTGCCGAAAAATAACCTTAGCCTTGAGGAACAATCAAGCCATAATTGCCATCTTTGCGTCGATACACCACATTGATCTCTGCCGAGCTGGCGTCAGTAAAAACCAGAAAATCTTTATCCAGCAAATCCATCTGCATGACAGCCTCTTCGACAGACATTGGTTTAACGTGAAAGCTGTCTGTTTTGATGATGCTTGGCTCAGGATGCCCTTCATCAATACTTTGAGCAGCAATAATCGTTTTTTCCACGCGGCGGTCCCGGCCACTGGTCGGCTTGTGGTTTTTGATCTTGTCCTTGTAGCGTTTCAGCTGACGCTCGATTTTATCCATGACGCCATCAATGGCCGCATACATATCGGCGGTTTCATCTTTCGCCTTGATGGTGACACCCTTGGCGACCAAACTGACTTCTGCCTTATGTCGAATCTTCTTTTCGACAGAAAGAACCACTTGAGCATCAATTGGCTCGTCGATGTATTTTTTGACCTTCGGAAGTTTTTCCTCAACGTAACTACGAACTGGTTCGCTGGTTTCCATGTGTCGGAAGGTCACAGTTATTTGCATATTTTAGCCTCCTGAATGTTGGTATTGCTTATAATAAACAAGACTTGAATCAATTATAACGCTGCATTGCAAGAACGCCATGGCGATTGAACTAAAAGTGCCGTTTTCGTTGGGTGGACGAACCAATTCCAAGCATCTCGCGGTACTTTGTCACCGTACGGCGGGCGATATCAATCCCCTGCTTCTGAAGGAGTTCAACAATCTTTTGATCTGAATACGGTTTTCGGGAGTTTTCATTGGCAATCAGTTCTTTGATTTTACTTTTGACGCTCTCTGAAGCGACCGAATCCCCCTGTGTGGTGTTGATACCACTGTTGAAGAAATATTTTAGCTCGAACAAACCTTGAGGGGTCTGTACATATTTATTGGTCGTGACTCGGCTGACCGTTGATTCATGCATCTCGATATCTTCGGCAACATCGCGTAAAACCAGGGGTTTAAGGTTATCGACACCCCTCTCGAAAAAATCGCGTTGAAATTTGACGATACTCTTGGTGACTTTATAAATCGTTCGCTGTCGCTGGTGAATGCTTTTTATCAACCAAAGCGCACCGCGCATTTTTTCCTGGATGTATTCTCCGGCCTTTTCATCAATTGCTGCCGCACCAGACAGCGCATTACGATAGAACGAATTAATGCGCAGGTTCGGTAATCCTTCATCGTTCAACACGACGACAAAATCGTCACTGATGCGGTATACAAATATGTCGGGAATGATGTAATGCACATCTTCTTGACCGTATTGGCTGCCTGGCTTCGGGTCAAGAGTACTGATGACTTTTGCAGCCCCGAGTACATCATCCAACGAAACTTGCAAACTTCTGGCAATGGCTTGATAGCGGCGAGACTCCAAGTCGGCAATATGATCGCGGAGGACCTTCATGACCAAATCATTATCAAGGTGGAGTTGTTCGACTTGTTTAAGGAGACATTCCTGAAGATTACGACTCCCCACCCCTATCGGGTCTAAGTCTTGGACGACAGCCAAAACCCGTTCAACTGCCTCCGTCGCAGCACCGGTCTGATCAACCAATTCCTCGACTGACGCCTGAAGGTATCCATCATCATCGATATTTCCGATAATTTCAGTGGCCAGACGCCGATCGCCTTCCTCGAGACGCGACATACTCAATTGCCAGAAAAGGTGGTCTTGCAGGGTCGGTTTTTTGGTTAACAGGTTTTCGTACGAAGGACGCTCGTCATCATCTTCGTAGTGATCTGCAGAGGATCCACCAAGACTATAGCTTTCTAGGTAGGTCTTCCAATCAATGTCGGCCATTCCATCATCTTCGGCCTTGACTTCTTGGAATTCTTCCAACGAATCGGTTTCAGAACTCGCCTCTGTTTCTGTCGCTTGTTCTTCTTCGCCTTGATCCTTTTCTTCCAGGGTTTCTTGGCCCTCTTCAAGAACCGGGTTCTCCTCAAGTTCCGTCCTGACAACATCCATCAACTCCATGCGCGATAACTGAAGAAGCTTGATCGCCTGCTGGAGTTGAGGGGTCATCACCAACTGCTGGCTTAGTTTTAGTTGTTGTCTGATTTCAAGTGCTGCCATATGTCTAATATATTCGAAGCGCCAGGTTTCGGATACCTTTTTTATTTAAAGCCTGAATTGTTCGCCGAGGTAAATTGCCTTGGCACGCGGACTCGTGGCAATCTGATCTGGCTTTCCCTCTTCGAGTATATTCCCTTCGTTAAGAATATATGCGCGGTCACAAACCCCGAGTGTTTCACGTACATTATGGTCAGAAATCAAAATGCCAATGCCTTGCTTCTTGAGGGCTAAAATGATCTCCTGAATATCCAGCACCGCAATCGGATCGATCCCCGCAAAAGGTTCGTCAAGCAACATGAAAACCGGGTCAAGGACCAGAGCACGGGCAATCTCGACGCGCCTTCGTTCTCCACCGGAAAGAGCATATCCAAACGACTTGGCAACGTGGTGAAGCCGAAAGTCATCCAGTAGTTGATCACAGCGTTCTTCACATTCCTTGTTGGTTTTGCCGAGGGTTTCGAGTATGGCCATCAAATTCTGCCTGACACTTAGCTTCCGAAATATCGACGGCTCTTGAGGCAGATAAGAGATCCCTTTCCGCGCCCTCTTGAACATCGGCAAATCGGTTAAGTCTTGGTCATCCAACAGGACAGTCCCCTGGTCGGGCCTGACCAACCCAACTACCATGTAAAACGATGTGGTTTTTCCAGCTCCATTGGGGCCGAGCAGGCCAACCACTTCACCAGAAGCAACGTCCAAGTCAACGTGGGAGACCACTTGACGACGTTGGTATGTTTTCGAAAGCCCTCGTGCGCTAAGCCTGTGATTCAAGGTTTAGACTCCGTCTTGGGTTGAAAAACAGCATTCACCCGTCCTTCGTCCCCGCCAGAAACGACACTGCGCTTGTCGTTCAAAAACAGTGTGATCATTTGTCCTTCCACGAAACTATTTCCTTCACTGACCCGCGGCTGGCCACTCAGCACAATTCGTCCCTCATTACGAAAAAACTCGGCTTTTTCTCCAGTCGCTATGCGGTCAAATTGAACAATGCGCACATTCCCTTGAGCCATTACCCGTTCGATTTCATTCTGTTTGTCTTGATAAAATATTGTCAGACGATCTGCATAAATCGTTACATCCCCTTGGCGAGCTTCCGCATTGCCAATAAAAACAATTGAATGCAATGCTTCATTGGCCTCGAGACGATCTGCAGTAATTTCGACAGGCTCATTACTGACCTGCAGCGCCTGTTCCGCATATGCTGCGGGCAGAACCATCAAAATCGCGATAAAAAGAAAAAGCATAACTGGCTTGTACATATCAGTCTTATCTGTGGTCCTCAGGAATAATTGTGGCCTTGACATCTGCTTTAATTTCCAGGTGGCGGGAAGTTAAATCCACCCTCAACCCCCTGCCTGTTATGACAATCCTCTCTCCCGTTAACTTGATCGGATCCTCTGTTTCAAACGCGGTCTGATCATGATCATACTTCAGTGTCGATGTAACAAACGTATATCCACGATCGTCTTCTAGAACCACTTTCCCTGTCGCAACAATTTGTTGGTAATCTTCACTGACAAGACCTTTCTCAGCCCGAAGGTTTCCCAGCGCAACACCATGTTCATCAAAAAAATCAAGCTGAGGATTATGAAGTACCAATTGTTCAGTCGTCGCTTGATGCTCAACCCGGGTGGCCGTGAGATGCCACCGTCTGGTTCCGCTCTCAATGTGGGTGTAATCAAGCCCCTTGAGAGACAGGTCTACCCCTTCGGGAAGGACCTGCTTTGCAATGTCAATTGCTTTCTCGGGCTGTTGCCGCATGTATATCGTAGCAGCCAAAATGATTGCAATGACAAGGGCTAGCAGCAGCAATAAGTTACGGGCTCTAAAGACCTTCATCGGTTTTCGCGCAGTATAACATTGGGCAAAATAGCTGTAAAGCGGTTAACAGGGACTTGGCACAAGAATTGAAAGCGCAATCAATCCGTCTTAAAATAACGATCTGTCTGCTCACTCCATTTTCCGGTCTGTTTAAGGATCAAATCACAGATTTCACGTACTGCTCCCCGTCCGCCAGGTCGATCAGTGATGTAGTCCACATGAGCCTTGATGTCGTCCACCGCATCGGCCACTGTGGCCGCAAATCCAACCCGGATCAGGATCGGCAGGTCGACGACATCATCACCAACGTATGCAACCTGCTCAGACTTCAAATGTAATTGTTCCAAAATTTCTAAGAAAGGTTTCAATTTATTTTTGGCGTTCTGATAAACCAGTTCAATGCCGAGCTCTTGCGCGCGACGGTGGACAACTGTTGATTGACGACCGGTGATGATGCCAACCTCTATCCCGGCCCGTTGCAAAAGTTTCAATCCATGGCCATCTTTCACATCAAACGCCTTCGACTCAACCCCTTGGCTGTCATAAATAATCTGGCCGTCAGTCATCACACCATCAACATCAAGCAGCAAAAGTTTTATTCGTTGAAGTTTTTCAAGCATCAAATGACTCCGGCCTTGAGTAGGTCATGAAGATGGATGATGCCAACTGGCGCTTTTGAGTCCTCTGTCTCAAAAACGAATAATGATGTGATCGAGTAAGCTTCCATTCGCTGCAGGGCTTTGGCCGCCAGGTTGCCACGAAGAATCCGCTTAGGCTGTCGACTCATGATCTCTCCGATAGGATGTTCGAGAACCGAGATGTCATTCTCGATGGTTCGTCTGAGATCACCATCGGTGAAAACGCCCAACAATTGGCCATGGGGATCCGCAACACCTGTGATACCAAGCTTCTTGCTACTGATTTCATAGAGGGCATCTTTCAGAAGCGTGGATTCCGATACCATCGGGATGTCAGCACCTGTATGCATTAAATCTTCAACACGAAGTAGCAATCGTTTTCCCAAAGATCCTCCTGGGTGATAAAGGGCAAAGTCTTCCTCTTTGAAGCCCCTTTGCAAGAGCAAGGCGACTGCTAAAGCATCCCCCATGGCTAAAGTTACCGTAGTGCTGGCCGTAGGAGCCAATTGCAACGGACAAGCCTCTTCTTTGACCGAGATATCCAGAAACACATCTCCGGCACGTCCCAATGTACTGTTCGCCTGGCTGGCCATGGCAATCAATGGTAAGCCCATCCGCTTGATAACTGGCAAGATACGAGCAATTTCTTCTGTCTCACCAGAGTTTGAGACCGCTATGACCAAGTCATCTTTCATGAGCATACCGAGGTCGCCATGCACACCTTCTGCAGGATGAAGGAAAAATGCCGGGGTGCCGGTGGATGCCATTGTCGCGGCCATCTTCTGGCAAATCAAGCCAGACTTGCCCATTCCGGTGACCACGACCCGCCCGTTGCACGACAAAATCATTTCAACCGCATTGACAAAGCTGCCATTCAGTCGTTCAGAGAGTGCAGAAACCGCTTCGGCTTCGACTTGCAGCACATGCTGTGCAGCGCTAAGAATTTGGCTGGATTTATTCATGTCTTTTCGCAATGCCGTCAATTGACCATATTGTTTTCAACAGGCTCTCAACCTCGGAGAGCGGTAAACTGTTCGGGCCGTCGCAAAGCGCTTTCTCCGGACAGTCATGAACCTCCCAAAAAAGGGCGTCAATACCAATGGCAACCGCTGCCCTGGATAAGGGGGAGACAAACTCCCGTTGCCCACCTGATTTTTCGCCACTCCCACCTGGCAACTGAACTGAGTGGGTTGCGTCAAAAACAACCGGGCACCCAAAACGTCTCATGATGACCAACGAGCGCATATCTGTCACAAGATTATTATATCCAAAGCACGTCCCCCGTTCAGTCAGGACTATCTTGTGATTACCGGTGGAACGAACTTTCTCAATGGCATTTGCCATATCCCAGGGTGCCTGGAACTGTCCCTTTTTCACATTGACAATCCGACCACTGCTGCCCGCAGCCAACAATAAGTCTGTTTGCCTTGAAAGAAATGCCGGTATCTGAAGAACATCAACAACTTCAGCAGTTGGTTGGACCTGAGACACATCATGAACATCGGTAAGGACCGGAACACCTGTAGTGCTTTTGACCCGGTCAAGGATTTTTAAGCCTGCTTCCAATCCTGGCCCACGATAGGACGTCACAGACGTACGGTTTGCTTTGTCGAAAGAGGCCTTAAAGATCAAGCTGATCCCAACCCGTTCGGTGATCTCCTTTAATTTGTCAGCAATAGAGAGCGTGTGCGCTTCACTCTCAATCACACATGGCCCGGCAATAAGGACCAAGGGGCTTTGTCCGCCCAGGACCGCCGAACCAATTTTAATAATGTCTGTCATGGCTTTTCCTGTTTCGCCTTGTAACAAGCCCCCACAAAGGATTCAAACAAAGGATGCGGTGTCATGGGGCGGGATTTGAACTCGGGATGAAACTGACAACCGAGAAACCAAGGGTGGCCGTCAATTTCGACAATTTCAACCAGGTCCTCTTTTGGATAGATGCCGGAAAAAACAAGACCGCATTTGTCTAGCCGGCCACGATACGCGTTGTTGAATTCATAGCGGTGACGGTGGCGCTCAATGACTTCGGTTTGCCCATAAATCCGTCTTGCCAAGGTGTTCTCTGGCAAACTGCAAGGATAAGCGCCAAGACGCATCGTACCTCCCTTGCTCTTGACACTCTTCTGCGTTTCCATGATATGGATGACTGGGTTTTTCGCGTCTTCCTTGAATTCGCTTGAATAGGCTTCTTCAATGTCACAAACATTGCGCGCAAATTCAACAACCGCCATTTGCATACCAAGGCAAATGCCGAAGAAAGGGACGCGGTTTTCGCGGGCATAACGGATTGCAGCGATCTTCCCCTCGCTGCCGCGCTCCCCAAACCCACCGGGCACTAAAATCCCATCAACATCGTTAAATGTTGTACCAATGCCATGCCGTTCTAAGGCCTCCGAGTCGACATATTTGAGATTGACACGGCAATCGTTGGCGATACCACCATGGATCAAGGCTTCCGAAAGGGATTTGTAGCTTTCTGTAAGCTCCACATACTTGCCAACAATTGCTATAGAGATTTGATCGGAGGGCTCTTTAATTCTTTTAATGATCCGCTCCCACACCGCAAGATCCGGCTGTTTGGTCCAAATGTTCAAATAATCGACAATACGTTCATCGAGACCTTGCTCGTGGAATACCACAGGGACTTCATAGATCGTCTCAACGTCACGCGCCGTGATGACAGCTTCCTCACGGACATTGCAAAACAGAGCGATCTTGCCTTTCATGTCTCGAGGGATTTCACGATCACAACGACAGAGAAGAATGTCGGGTTGGATACCGATCTCACGCAATTCTTTGACGCTGTGCTGGGTCGGCTTAGTTTTGAGCTCTCCTGCCGTTTTGATAAAAGGAACCAAGGTGAGGTGCAAATAGATAACACTGTCTTTCACTCGATCAGTACGAAACTGACGGATCGCTTCGAGGAATGGCAGAGATTCAATATCCCCTACTGTCCCGCCGACTTCAACGATGGCAATATCCACGTCCTTGGCATTATCCAGAATTTTTGCCTTAATTTCATTGGTAATATGCGGGATAACCTGAACCGTGCCACCGAGATAGTCTCCACGTCGCTCTTTACGAATCACTGAATCATAAACCTGACCCGTAGTAAAATTTGATCGTCTGGTCAGTGTTGCTGTTGTGTAACGTTCGTAATGGCCAAGGTCGAGATCCGTTTCAGCGCCGTCGTCAGTCACGAAAACCTCGCCATGTTGAAATGGACTCATTGTCCCAGGATCAACGTTTATATAAGGGTCGAGTTTCTGCATGGAGACACGAAGTCCCCTCGCCTCCATCAATGCTCCAATTGATGCTGCAGCCAAGCCCTTCCCGAGCGACGACACAACACCGCCGGTGATAAAAATAAATTTGGTTTTCATATTTTCTCCCAACAGGCATTCAATGCGTGTGAGCCCTCTCAAGTTAACCGCTTGATCTTACACCCCTTGTCGTGAATTGAAAACTTTTTTTACTTGCCGGAGCCATCGCTGTTTTGGGAAGAACTGAGAAGTTTTTCTACTTTTTCGAGATCTTCGGGCGTATCAACACCGTGGCCACTCAGGCTTGTCTCTGCAACATAAATACGCACACCATGTTCCATGGCACGCAGCTGCTCCAGACATTCCAGTTGTTCCAAAGGAGTTGGTGTCATCTGAGGGTACTTTAAAAGAAATTCCCGTCGATAGGCATACAAACCGATGTGTTTTGCGGTGGCTAACTCATTCCAGCGATCTGCCAACTGGTCATTGAATTCACGCGCATAGGGTATTGCCGCTCTTGAGAAGTACAGGGCAAAACCCTGCTGGTCAGTAATGACTTTGACGACATTTGGATTCAGAAATTCTTCGAAGGACGTCAGAGGGGTTTTCAAAGTTCCCATCATGATGGTCTGGTCTTCGAGCAATGGCCTGACTGCCGCCTCAATCATCAAGGGGTCAATCAATGGTTCGTCACCTTGTACATTGACAATCAACTCCATTTCGGGGTGATTGCATGCGACTTCTGCCAACCGATCGGTTCCTGTACGATGGTCTGGGCTGGTCAAAACAACATCACCACCAAAATTTGAAACCACGTCGGCAATTCTCAGATCATCTGTTGCAACCATGACCCGGTCGACGATAGCTGAGCATGCCGACCGCTCATATACCCATTGGATCATAGGTTTGCCAAAAATCTTAGCCAAGGGCTTTCCTGGGAAACGCGTCGATGCAAACCGGGCCGGAATTACCACAGAAACATGCATGAGATATAACACCATTGATTTTTGCTAGAGACTAGGTTATGCCGGACTGGACTGTCAAGCAGAACACCGTCATGCTCTAAACGTTCATTCAAAATTGTACCCCCAGACACCGTAAATACCTTGTGCCAGCCCTAGGAATCTCCGGAATTTTAATCCTATTCAATTTCAGCATACTGAAGAAATGTTTTTGATGGATAGTAGGGAGTTTGCTTAAAAAGCAGCTCGTTGATCTCTGTCGCATTGAAATATCGGGAATTGAGAGTTCGACCTTTTTTGATCCAAAAACCGAATTGAGGCACAAAAGAATTGTGTTTCAGAGAATGATCCAGAGTGAGGCCGGCAACCACAAAGATATTCCGTTGACCGTTATCGAACGTGTTCAGTAAAAAGTCGGCTGCACGATGGAATTGGCGCCAGGTATTGATATCAGCGATACGCCGATGCGGATACGGGTTGGTAACGATGTCGGGCATAAAGTCAAAAACGGAGTCTTCCAACAGGGCAACAGGATCACGGCTGCCCTTGTTGATTTGCTTGGTAAAATAAAAACAGTTCAGATCGAGCATTGGGCCGATTGCAACGGGATCAACGCCAATTTGTAATAAGGCCGCGAGATTTCTGCTCTGGAACTTTTCATTGAGATGAAAGAGCTTGCCTTGACTGGAGTCTTTTATGGCCTCTCCTACAACCAAATTCTTTAAACGCAGATGCACATGAGGATGTTCGTGGACATCAGTTCTTTTACGCAATAAAAACTGGTAGGGAATTTCAACCATTACCCCGCTGGGGCTGTTGCGCAGATTGATTATGGAGGACGCGCGCTGGTAGAGCTCCCAATAAGGTGTCAGCAAGCGATGAAGCATGCCACAGCATGGGGCGACATTCTGGTGAATTCGCTCAACAAAACCTATGCCCTTCTCATCCTTACCGCCCAAATGACTCCCCCCCAGTAAAATCAGGTCTTGGCCATGGTGTGAAGCGGTGACCAGTCTGGTCGGGTCAATCAGGGCCCCAACTCGGCCGAGATTAAAAACCGGGCAGTCATAAACATAGCCAAGCAGGCTTTTTTTAATTTGCTGGCTTTCGTCGGAGCACTGCCAGACGACGGGTAAGGTCCCTGAAAATCCTGCCTGATCGGTAAATGATCGCATCCGTCCAAACAGGTCCATCAATTTCCATGGGGACTGGTCAAAAAGGGCCGGCTCTGGTGGCTGAACAAGCATATTTATTTCCTTGTCAATCAAGACGTAATCACGCAAACGACCTAAGCAGTTTTCAAACCTGTCAACCCCTTGCCAATTTCAAGAAGAGATCCAATTTATCGTACCGAAAGTCGGTTATTCTTAGTGAGATAACTCGAGTTGTTGGCCAGTTCGCAATATCTCAGGTTTTGGGCTGGTTTCAAGGCCTCACCCAGACAATAATGTCATGAATGCCCCAATCAACAACGATTTACTCACGGTTTTTTTGATCACTGCCCATGTTTAAAAAACATCAGAATGGATTCGATCGATTTTTATCTTGCCGGTCAAGAATAAAAACCTTCAAATCTGCAACTCGTGTTTTCAGAAATCAAAATATTGACGCCATGAATATGCGGATCAAGCTAAAAATCTGA
>JAFDBS010000254.1 GCA_019313185.1 Deltaproteobacteria bacterium
ACCGACAAGGCCAGGGCTTTGAACACCGGGGGGAAAAAACAGACGGCAAACAACGGTTGCAGAAAAACCGGAACAAACAACCAATACCCTTGTAGCACGCCGATGAGAACAGTTAGGCCCCCCCCTGTTATGAGAAAAATCATCAGGGAGCGGCGCACGCCAATCCGGTCTGTCAGCCAGCCACCAATAAGCACGACTGGAATGCTCAGCATCCGCGATGCCGACAGCATAGTGTTGCCCAGATCCCGCTCGATTCCCTGATCGATAAAATAGACAGGCAGCATTGAATAAACACCGAGCGTACTTCCCACCCCCAGACCAAATAGCAATACCAGCTTCCAGAAATTCTTTTGCAGGAAAAAATCTTGAAAAGTGCTCAGCTTCGGGGCGACGCCCCGACTCTCACCCTGACCGACATAACATCGATACGCGGCAACAATTCCTAGGGTCAGCAACCCCTGGAACAGCAAGACATGGTGCCAGTCAAAAAAACGAAGCAGAATTTCCGTCTGCAGAGGAGCCAGGAAGAGGGCGAAGTTCGGTCCCAGTTCGTGGACGGCCAGCCCCCTCCCCCAATGTGCCGAGGGGATCAGCTCGGTCAGTTTGGCCATGCCCGCTGGCAGATAGAGTCCCGCCATGAAACCCAGTACGGCGACGAGAATTCCGACCTGCCAATAATAACTGCTGAAGGCAATGGAGATCAGGCAGAGGCCGAAACCGGAGACGGACACCTGGATCGTCTGGGTAAAGGTCCAGCGTGAGGAGATCACTCCGGAAGCAAACAGGCCGAAGAAATAGCCCAGCGACGTTATCAGGAAGAGGCTCCCGGTGCCGGCATGCGAGTATCCAAGCTCCATCTCCATTACCGGCGCCAGTGGCGAAAGGAGAATGCGGGCGACAAAGTTCAGGTAGAACAGCAGAGTGATAAAAAGTAAAGGAACAAGCCAGGGGTGTTTTTGCAACATCGCCATCTCCGGTAAATTTAGGAACCTATCATAACCCCAAACAAACCAGGATCGCATGTGGTTTTTCTTATGATATTGATAACTCTTGAATCCCAAAAAAACCCACCGTAAGGAGGGGAACTGTGGGGCAAAGGGGTACTGTGTTTTTTTGAGGTAGAACATGAAGTTTATTCTAGTTGATATCTATTGCCGGCTTGGTCATAGATGACAAGCAGAAAAGCTATTTGATAGATAATTTTCAAAATGCTAAAGACCACCAGGTTCAGGAAGCCTATGTGTTAGCATTACAAGGACATGTTTTAAATCTCGATTATTAATAAGTCGATATTCGTTTCATAACCTGAAATAAACTTTACGGGAAAATAACGGTCAAGGATTTCTGGAACGCATTGGTCATTGCTCAATAATTACAGATTAAAGCACTCTCCGATCTTCGGCATCCTGACAGAAGTGTTAGGGAGTAGTTGGCCAAGGGCGGCCATGCTTTCAGGCTCGCCATGCACGAGAAAGGTTGTCTGGGGACAAGAAATCCGGTGCCAGGCCAATAACTCGTTTTGTCCAGCATGAGCGGAAAACCCGCCGATAGTATGAATATGCGCTCGCACCGGGTAGTCCTTGCCAAAAATCGTAACTTTTTTTGATCCGTCTACAATCTGACGCGCCAGTGTTCCATGAGCGGCAAATCCGACAAAAATTACACTGCATTGTATGCGGCCAATATTGTGCTTAAGATGGTGACGAACGCGCCCGCCAGTGCACATTCCGGAACCAGCGACGATCACGGCTCCTCCTTTAATTCTGTTGATGGCCATCGATTCAGCGGTCTCCCGAGTTAAGTGAAGACCGGGAAAGTTAAACGGGTCGCGGCCAGCGCGAAACAATGCTGCGGTTTCTTCGTCGTAGCATTCGGGATGGCGCTTAAATATCTGCGTAGCTGAGATTGCCATAGGTGAATCAAGAAAGACCTGGAGTGTATTTGGAAGACTCCCATCCTCCTTGCCAGCATGCAGATAAAAAAGAATCTCCTGGGCACGCTCCAAGGCAAACGTTGGGATGACGACATTGCCACCCCTCTGCACGGTGGATGTTATGGCATCATAAAATTCAGCAACGGAGGGCTGCAACTGCTTGTGCTGGCGATCACCATAGGTGCATTCCATAATTCCTACATCGGCCTTTGGAGGTGGTGTCGGGTCGCGTAATATTGGGCGGGCGCTTAGACCAAGGTCTCCGGAAAAAACTAATTGTCGTGTTTTGCCAGCCTCTTTCAACTCCAAAATAATGCACGCCGAACCGAGAATGTGGCCAGCATCGATAAAAGTAGCACGGATATCGGGATTTAGTTGCAACGGCTGATTATATACGGCAGTCCGGCCGAAATGTTCCAGAGAATTAAGCGCATCGAGGACTGTGTATAGTGGTTCAAACTCGCTTTCTCCACGGCCGTGTTTCACGGCTCGACGATTGCGGTATCGTGCTTCTTCCTCTTGCAAGCCAGCAGAGTCGAGCATGACCAGTCGAGCGAGTTCGCGAGTGGCAGCGGTTGTGATAATCTCCCCTCTGAAGCCACGAAGATCCAACAACGGAAGGCGCCCGCAATGGTCTAGATGGGCATGGGTCAGCAACAAGAAATCAATAGTCGCTGGATCGAAGCCAAAATCCTTGGCATTGTCCTCATCGAGTTCGCGGCTTCCCTGAAACATTCCGCAATCGATTAAGATTCGGGTTCCACCACACTCGACCAAATGGCAAGAACCGGTCACATCACGGGCGGCGCCATGAAATGAAATTTGCATACGCTCTCCGGTGAACTGACTTTCTCAGAATAACCCACGCAATGTTAATGCAATCGCCGATCCTGACTTCGTTACATAGCGTCTATACTCAATTTAACCATTACAAAGTCATTTTTATCAGAAGCTTCAGCAATATCAATCAGACACACACATTCCTTTCCTCTGAGATAAAAGAACCTCTCAAATATGGCGCAATAATCAGCCGACATCTGAATGCAAGCAGCCAAGTAAAAACTATGACGAAAGCGTTGCAATCCAACAGAAAGGAAATGGTTGATGTATCCATCACAGTTTTCTTCCAAGATCGCTACAGATCATTGTCCCCTTGCAGATCGTATAGAAGATAAGATTTATACTCGGGTTGATCTGTGTGGTTTTTGTTAACTCATGACGAACGGTTTTGTGAAACCTCGGAAAGTTATACCAAAAAGGAGTGCTACAAATTTTCAAGATTCTGGACACAGCCCAAGCTTTTAGAGGCACCTGCAGAATTCTGGAGAAGATGGTACAGGATTTGTGAAGGAAAAATTATTGCAATTGCTTCCATATCAAAAAAACAGTTTAAACTGACAGCAGAAATTAACAAATGTTATGATTTAAATACTGTCAATCTGGGCGAGATAGAGAGAGTGTATCAGAGCCACTTTAAATAAAAAGTTTTGTCCTATTGTGAGTCAGATTGTGCTGTATCCTCGTGCTTCAAGTTTTCTTGTGAAGATTTACAGCTACCAGCGTAAAGGTTTAACGGATACGAGAAGTTCTACTTGTATGCTTGCCTTGGCTTCACAAAAGAATGAACTGTGGAATTTAATCAATCATTGAATCTGATTAAAGGGTCATGATGTCGTGATGACAAAC
>JAFDBS010000255.1 GCA_019313185.1 Deltaproteobacteria bacterium
CCGACGGCACGTTCACCTACACCCCCAACGCCAACTTTAACGGGCCGGACAGCTTCACCTACACCATCCAGGACGCCAACGGCGACGTGGATACCGCCACGGTCAACATCACCGTCAACGCGATTAACGATGCCCCGGTGGCCGACCCGAACAAAACGGTCTGGATTCCGGACACCAACGATAGCGCCATTGATGATCCTGTATTGATTGGCTATCCCCTGCAAATCAAGGCGCCGACAGACGTTGATGGTGATCCGCTCACAATCAAGATAACAGGGCTGCCTGAAGCAACTGTTGGGACACTATCCTACTTCAATGGAACCAACTGGCTGCAACTGGATCCGGCACAAGATGTTGATACGATCTTATCCCTTGATGAATTGGAGTCTCTCCATTTCCTCGCCAATAACGATGATCTGGGGACAGCAGACTTGCTGGATCCGATCAAAACCTTTGAGTATGTTGTCATGGAAGGCGGTTCCGAAAGCAATGTCGGCCAGGTTGTCACTCTTGAAACTGTGGTTCCTAAGCAATTCGTCTTGTCTGAAATTGCCGAAAACGAATCCAGTCCGCTGACATCTGGCAACCCATATGAAGTGGATTTCGCGTTTACTGACGCTGATGAGTCGACTTTTGAGGGTGTCAACGATTTTACCCTGAAACTCTATACCGACCACAGCAATCCACAGGGAACAGACGAAGTGCAAGTGACTCTCTATCTTGATACTGATGGCAACGCGGACTTCAAGGGTACAGTCGGCTTTGAAGCCCAGTTCATGTTGGTCAATTTTGAGGACCCCAATTGGATTGATTCTGGACTGCGAACGGATGGCAACACTGGGAATTTGCTTGATCCTTCTGACCCAGACTTTTCCAGCGGGAATACTGTCTGGACGGTAGAAGTGTCTGGAAATAACGCATTTCAAATTGCCGAAGATGGAACGATTACGTCCACGACATTAAATGACTATCTCGCAAACAGTGATGGCATCAACGCAGGAGAAAGTTGGCAAGTAATCTTTAATGATGATGCATCAGGCAAAGAGCAAGGACGTTTTGCTCGAGTCGACATAGAGGCAACCGATCCACTGATCGCGACATCCATGACTGTCAATGCCGGCGATGAAATTGACCTGATTTACGGCAGTGATGGCAATGACATCCTGAATGGCGGAGGAGGAGAGGATCTCATTTTCGGGGGACTCGGTAATGACACCATCACAGGTGGAGCAGGCAACGACATTTTTGGCTTCTCTGGAGGGGAGGGAAATAATTTTGTGAGCGACTTCGACCTTAAATTGAATGAGTTTGATTTAGATTATGACGTCCTACGGCTTACAGATGTTTTAGACCAAAACAGTGACCTCTTGATAAATGGTTTTGATGTAAGTGTTGAGTTTATTAACAGCAATGCTGACGTTGTTTTAACCTTTGAGGGAATTAACGGTACAGGACCAACGAACATCACCCTTGAGGGGATTGGCAGCAACTTCTCCGGGACAGAAACGAACCTTGACGAACTTATGGTGCAAGGTTTGCAAGTTGATTTCAACCCTGAGACTTACGCATCCTGAGAAAAGCTTAATTCCAACTTGAATAAAAACTAAAGGGGGCAAACTAACTTGCCCCCTTCTGAAGTTTTTTTAGAATATCATCAGAAATTAACTTCAACCCGATAACTCAAGACCACCTCTGACTTGCCCGGTACATCTATTTTCCAAAGAGCAGTCTCAGAACTCTCTTTTGTATGGGGGTGACTTTCTTGCAAAATCTTCCAATCCCCTGGGATTGGCTCAGCCACGGTTACCTTTACCGACTCGTCCTTGGCATTTTTCAAAACGACTTTAAAAGCGCTTTCAAAACGGTAATTATATAAACTGTCTCCACCAAGTTTTCGAAAGTCGGTTTGTTTGCGTTTGGCTGTGACATCGAACGCCTCACCGAGTTTTAAACGAACCGTTTCATTTTCCGGTGTGTGATCGATTCGGTCTTCGCCGACAAACTGGGGCCGCCCGGCTGTATCTTGTTTATAAACCCTGACCACACCTTTCGGTAACGGCAGGCCAAGTTTCGATTGCTTTTCGTTGGCGAACTCGATAAAAACTCCGACCTTAATGTGTTGTGCCAGCCCCTCATGCCGGGTTTGATAATAGGCGGGATAGCCTTGAAGGCGAAATTCCTTGTTCACAGGGACCTGAGCGGCATTCAGGAGGGCCACTTGTTTGGTTTGGTTGTCACGGATCGTTGTTGGCCGAGGCAATGTATAGAGATGATACTCAAACAAGCTTTCCTGCTGAAATTTCGGCGCTGATGCAGCGGCCACGTCACTTTGCATCAGCAATTCTCGACGGCCACGCATCTCGTCCATGACCCTGTTCACATCGCCGGCAACCAACTGCAGCATCGCATTCTGGTAGGTTGTGCCACTCTGGTTGGTTAATGTCACCCAGCCTGACAGGTCGAGACTATTTTCCTCAGGACCCAGCTCGGCCACATAATCGGCCCGCCAGCCCAACCCCCCGGTCAAATAACTGAGCTCAAGAGCCTGGGTCGCGGCGGTGTCGTTGATCAGATCGACCACCAGGGTTGGGCGATCGCGCAAGTTGTCAGGAACGTTCGGGTAGACCAGACGCCCTGGAACGCCGGTTTCAATCCGATCGCCAACTTGCAAAACGATGCCGTTGTTGGCCGCAAGGACGGTCGCGGTTTCAAAGCGATCCTCGCCTGTCTCCGGATGGGTGCGCACCAAGCGGATCTCGCGGCCCACATATTTTTCCAGCAATTTCTGGGGCGACAGCAAATCAAAATCGAAATTTTGCTCCAAAATGACCAACTTTTCAGGGTTGGTGAGGTTTCGCAAGAGGGCCGTTTCCGGACGGATGCGGGCACTTACCTCTCTGAGGGCCAATTGCAAGCGGCCTTTTCCCAGAGCGATTTCTCGCAAGTCGCGAACCAACGCCAAGTCTTCATTGTAGATCGTGACTGCAACGTCTTTCTGATCATCAATGGTACTGGTCGTCTCGGCGGCATAACCGTGCGCACCCATCGCCAAAAGCAAAAGGGTCACTATCAGGAGCTTTGTCTTGCATTTTTGCATGTCGTCCTCCCGGGGGAAAAGGGCTTGGCCCAGGTTCTCAGTCGCGTTTCACAAAATGTTTCCGTCTTATCCAGCCATGGGAATATCACTTGTGGGATTCTCGAAGATATAAAAGGATTATCAGGTTTTTTGCGAAATGCCAGAACTTTAAGCAGGCTCCAGTCCGGCATATTTGAGAAGAAGTTTTTTTGGGCCAACCGTTCGGAAGTAGACGATCACTTTCTGGCTCTCTCCTCTGCCCTCAATCCGGCGGACCGAGCCAACGCCGAATTTGACATGCCGAACCAACATGCCAATTGTTAGGCCTTCCTCTGCCTCGGGAACGATGCGCACGTCCTCTTCATGGAACGGATCTGGCTCTGCCTCTGGTTCGATCTGTTCAAAGAGGGAAGCAAGGTTGTGACTGGCAGGGGTATGCAGACCGGAGACTTTGACCTGGTCGAGAAACTCAGCCGGAATCTCAGCTAGAAAACGGCTGGGGGGATTGAATTGATAGTCACCATAGATCCTGCGGCGACGGGCGTGGGTCAGGTAAAGCTTTTCACGGGCACGGGTCATGCCGACGTAGCAGAGGCGGCGTTCCTCCTCAAGATCCTCATCGCCGCCCCCAGATCGATTATGCGGAAACAAATCCTCTTCCATGCCGACCATAAAAACCAGTGGAAACTCCAAGCCCTTGGCGGCATGCAGTGTCATCAAAGTCACGCGATCGAGGCTGGGATCGTAGGAGTCAATGTCGGTGATCAACGCAACCTGCTCCAGATAGTCCTCTAACGTTCCTTCGGTTGCATAATGCTCTTCCATTCCGGCAAGCAATTGCTGAAGATTGTCGAGTCGATTGCGGGCGTCCTCGCTGCGCTCCTCTCGCAAGTCAGGGCCGTAACCCGTCTCTTCGATCAAAGCCGCCGTCAATTCCGGATAGGGTAATTGAGTCGCTCGCTTTTGAAAATCAGTCATCAAGTCGATAAATTGCTGAACTTTCTTGGCTGTCGCCCCTTTTAGGGTTCCGGTGCCGATCGCCATCTCGCAAGCGGCAAGAAAGTTTCCGGCCTGAGTTTCGAACGCAGCGATTTTGTTGACCGTGACGCTGCCGATGCCCCGGGCCGGGACATTGATGATCCGGCGCGCAGAAACCGTGTCGGCCGGATTGACCAACAGCCTGAGGTAGGCCAGGATATCCTTGACTTCCATGCGGGCGTAGAACTTCACACCGCCGAACATCACATACGGCAAGCGCTCGCTGCGCAGGCTTTCCTCGAGAACGCGAGACTGCGCGTTGGTCCGGTAAAACACGGCAATGTCGCGCAGGTGGCGGCCATTGCGGCGGATCCGGCTGATTTCTGTTGCCACATATCGGGCTTCTTCGAGATCATCCGGCAGGGTTTCCAAGGTGACTTTTTCTCCAGGTGGATTCTCGGTCCAAAGCTTTTTGTCCTTGCGGCCAAGATTGTGCGCCACAACCGCTCCGGCGGCATCAAGGATGGTACGCGTCGAACGATAGTTTTGTTCCAGCCGGATGGTCACGCAACCGGGATAATCTCTCTCGAAGCCAAGAATATTGCCTATTTCAGCGCCTCGCCATCGATAGATCGATTGGTCGTCATCGCCGACCACGCAGAGGTTGCCATGACCGGACGCCAGCAGATGGACCAGTCGGTATTGGATCTGGTTGGTGTCCTGAAACTCGTCAACCAGGATGTGCTGAAATCGCTGTTGATATTTACCAAGCACAGCAGGGTGCTGCTCGAAAAGGCGAACGGTGAGCATCAACAGATCACTGAAGTCGAGGGCATTGGCCTGCTTAAGGCGCTCTTGATACAGGGCATAGATGGAGGCAATCTGTTCCTGGCCATCGTCTCCACTGGGATAATCTTCCGGCCAAATCGCCTGGTTTTTGGCACGATCGATGGCCGCGGCCACCGATCGTGGCTTCAGCCGCTTCTCATCGAAGCCCAACTCTTTGAGCAGGGTTTTTAACAACCGCTCTTGGTCTTGGTCGTCGTAAATGGTGAAATGCCTGGAATAGCCCAGTGCCTCGATTTCCTGGCGTAGAATTTTGACACATGCAGCATGGAATGTGCTGATCCACATGCCATCAACGTTTTCCAAAAGGCCTTGAAGCCGCTCTTTCATCTCCCCAGCGGCTTTATTGGTGAAGGTGACAGCAAGAATTTGCCAGGGTTCCACGTTGGATTTGTGTATCAACCAGGCAATGCGGTTGGTAAGTGCGCGCGTTTTGCCGGAACCGGCACCGGCGAGCAAGAGCAATGGGCCTTCTCCATGTTGCACGGCCCGCTGCTGCATTGGGTTGAGATCGGTCAACAAATCTATCACGTTATTGGTCCTCCAGAGATCGGGACATCAGCGCCCTGTTGTAAGCTGAGACAATATCCCGCCGGGAAATGATCCCAATCAGTTTCCGATGACTGGCGCGATCGACAACCGGGAGCTGTTCGATGTTGCGATATCCGATCTTGCGCATGGCTTGATCCAGGTTTTCATCGGCATGGGCGGTGATCACATTGGTTGTGGCCAACTCCTTGACCACGACCAAATCCATCAGATGTGGGTCGAACACCACGCCCATGAAATCCTGCACTGAAATGATTCCGGTTAAGTGACCGCCCGCGTTGACCAAGGGGAAATTGGTGTGTTGGGTCCGGGCAATAAAGCGGGCAAATTGTCCCAATGTCATATGTTCCGGAACGGTTTCGACGTCACGGACCATGATGTCACCCACCTTGAGAGCCTTCATAATGTTGCGTTCCTTGCCGGCTTCGAGATCGATCCCAGCGCGGGAGAGCTCCACGGTTTCCAAGCTGTCTTTTTTGAAATGTCTGGCTATGCTGGTGCCAATCACGCAGGCCAGCATGATGGGGACGATGACCTCATAACTGTCGGTGATCTCAAACAACAAAAAAATCGCCGTCATGGGTGCGTGTGTTGCCGCCGACAAAAATGCCCCCATGCCGACCAGGGCATAGGCTCCTGGGGAGATCTGCATTTTCGGAAAGAGTTGAACGGCGATATGACCGAAGGAGCCACCGGTGACGGCGCCCAGGTAAAGACAGGGGGCGAAGAGTCCGCCTGGCAAGCCTGAGCCCAGTGTGATCGAGGTTGCAATGGCTTTAATGATAACCAAGGCAGCCAACAGGTACCAGGTTTGGCTGCCAAGGAGAACATCTTCGATAAATTCGTAACCATTGCCGAACACTTGCGGAAACACAACACCAATCAACCCAACCAGCAACCCGCCCAAAAGCGGCTTGGCCAAAGGAGGCAGGTTCAGTGCGACAAAACGATCCTTGATCCGAAAATGCGATTCGATAAAGAGCGTTGCGATCATGCCGATCAACAGGCCAAGTGCGACATAGAGCAGCAGCTCCCAATAGCTATGCACCGTGTAAACGGGGGCGTAGATTTCCGGTGTATTGCCAAGGAGCGCACGGGAGACAACCGTTGCCATGCCGCTCGAAATGACAATCGAGGTAAAACTGGACAGTTCAAAAGATGACAACAGGACAATTTCCTGGGCAAAAAAGACCCCGGCAATCGGCGCGTTAAAGGTTGCCGCGACACCAGCGGCAGATCCGCAGGCGACCAGGACTTTGAGGCGGTCCCCTCCCATTTTAAACAGTTGTCCGAACTGAGACCCTATTGCACCACCAATCATGGCGATGGGGCCTTCCTGTCCAGCCGACCCACCGCTGCCGATGGTCAATGCAGCCCCAAAGCCACGGGTGAAAATGGGTCGCAAACGCAACTTAGCACCACGCAAATTGACACGTTCAAGAAAACCGGAAAACCCGCCTTTGAGATCCTCGCCAAACCAGTACCAAAGGGGCAGAACCAGCAGTGCGCCCAACACAGGAAAAACAACCACCACCATGCGCTGCAACGACCAGGTTTCGAGAGAGAACTGCAACAGGTGAGCACTCTGCTCGAAGATGAGCCAATGGATAAACTCGATTGTTTTCCGGAAGGCATAATTCCCCAAGCCGCCCAACAGACCGATGAGCACAGCGAGGATGATCAAAAAGGTGTTCTCGCTGATCCGCAAGCTGTCCAGGAACCGCGCGGAAAGCTGCTGAAGGCCTTCGAGAATGATATTTTTTACGTTTTTTAACATTGGTTGTCTCATGACCCTCAAAAAGGTCTGAATAATAAATCTTTCCCTACGGGCCTGCAACCCGTAAACTATGATTTTGGGAAGAAATATTCAATTATTTCAACTTACACGATCTGAACATCATGAACCATGGCTTCCGATCCCGTCTTGATTTTTAGCCCAAGGCTTCACTATAGTTGACAATGACATGCATACTGGCTATTCAGAGACTTGTCAAAGAGGATCATCATTGCACGAATTGAGTCTGACGCAAAACCTGATTGAGATTGCCGAAAAACACGCGCGGCGCGAAGGTGCTTTGTTCATCAGCAGTATCACAGTGGAAATCGGCGCATTATCCGGAGTAATCCCGGAGGCGGTGGAATTTGCTTTTGAAGCGTGCACGAATGGGACTTTGGCCGAAGGGGCCTCGTTGGAGATACAGCATGTTCCCGGAGTTGGGCGATGTCTGGAATGTGGTCAGGAATGTCCCTTGGAGGCACTCACTGATCCGTGCCCAAGTTGCCACAGTTTTTCGCTTGAAATCTTGAGAGGGCAAGACATGTTGCTCATTGAAATGGAGATTGACGGATAATGTGCACCGATTGCGGATGTCTAAGTTCAACAGCCAAACATCTCTCGACTCAGACCGACGAGCCGAGAAAAATTCAGATTGAAGAAAGCCTGCTTGCCAAAAACAGCCGTTTGGCTCAAGTCAATCGAGCAAGGTTCCTGGCTCATCATTTGCTTGTTCTGAACATGATGAGTTCTCCCGGTTCCGGAAAAACATCTCTGTTGGAACGGACGCTTGCAGAGCGGAAACAACACTTCGCTTTTGCCGTTGTGGAAGGTGATCAGCAGACGGAAAACGACGCCAGGCGAATCGCTGCGACAGGTGTTCCTGTCAAACAAATCAATACCGGTTCAGGCTGCCATCTCGATGCACACATGATCAGCCACAGTGTCGATCATTTCAACCTTGAATCAACCGACATCCTGATCATTGAAAACGTCGGCAACCTGGTCTGCCCGGCGTCTTTTGACTTGGGTGAAGACCATAAAGTTGTCCTGCTTTCCGTGACAGAGGGGGAGGACAAGCCTCTCAAATATCCACAGATGTTTCAAGCTGCAAGCTTGATGCTCATCAACAAGATCGATCTGCTGCCATATCTGCAATTTGATTTGGAACAGTGCAAATCATTTGCTCGCCGGGTCAACCCGGCAATCGAGATGATCGAATTATCGTGCCAAAGCGGCTTGGGGTTGGACCAGTGGTATCAGTGGCTTGGCGACAAACTGGCTCACAAGCAATGAACGCCATGCGACCCACAGCGCTGATTGGCATTTCTTTGTTACCATATTAACGCTTGCATCCAATAGACGAACAGGGAGTTAAAAATCTATGTGCCTTGGAGTCCCCATGCTGGTCAAATCCATCGATAACGATGTTGCCCTCTGTGAAATTGACGGCGTGCAACGCGAGGCCAGCTTAATGATGCTTGATCACGTTCAAGTCGGCGATTATGTGCTCATTCACGCCGGCTTTGCTATTGAGAAAATTGACGATGCGGAAGCACAGCTGACTTTGCAAGCATTAAGAGAGGCCCTTGATCAGGGATTAATTCCCGAATGAAATTCCAGCAGGAATACCGCGACCCTGTGCTTGGCCGGTTACAATTAAGGGCGATCGCCGAAACAGTGGCCAATCTTGACCGCGCGATGGTCCTGATGGAGGTCTGTGGAACGCACACCATGGCCATCTGCCAGCATGGGATTCGTTCTCTCCTTCCCAAAACCGTCCGCTTGATATCCGGTCCGGGCTGCCCGGTCTGCGTCACACCCGTAGGGTTCATCGACAAAGCCGTTGCTTTGGGCCGACGACCTAACACGTACCTTGCTACCTTTGGTGACATGGTCCGAGTCCCCGGGTCTTCGACAAGCCTGCTGGAGGAGCAGGCCCGTGGCACAAAGGTTAAAATTGTCTACTCTCCGCTTGATGCGGTGACGCTGGCCGAAAACAACCCGGGAATCGATGTTGTTTTTCTAGGCGTCGGCTTTGAGACCACCGCCCCAACCGTTGCTGCAGCGATCCTTGTTGCAGAGCGCAAAAACCTGAGGAATTTCTTTGTGCTCAGCTGCCACAAGACCATGCCGAAAGCAATGGCCGCCCTGGCAGGGGATCCGGAGCTAAAGGTCGATGGATATCTGTGCCCTGCCCACGTTTCGGCCATCATTGGCGCAGCAGCCTATCAACCTCTGGTTGAGACATATCATGTTCCTTGCGTTATTACAGGTTTCGAGCCGCTTGACATCCTGCAAGGGATCTTGATGTTAACCCGGCAGTTGGTCTCTGGCACCGCACGCGTTGAAACCCAGTACCGCCGAGTTGTCAAACCTCACGGCAACGTGAAGGCTCGAGACATTCTTTACCAGGTTTTTCGCACCTGCGATGCAAGCTGGCGGGGCATTGGCGACATACCGGAAAGCGGTTTGCAAGTGCATTCACGATACGCCCGATTTGATGCTGACCTCCAACTTCCGGCTGCCGTTGAAGCGCCGGTCGAGCCTCTGGGCTGCCTCTGCGGAGACATTCTAAAAGGTAAAGTGGGGCCACGAGACTGCCCGCTGTTCAGGAAGCAGTGCACCCCGGAGGACCCTGTTGGTGCCTGTATGGTTTCCAGTGAAGGGACGTGCGCCGCTGAATATAAATACGGCGCGTTCGGGGACACGATTTGATTTCCAAGGGCAATCTATCCTGTCTTATTGGGAGGTCACATGAAGCCAGATCTCATCCTGCTCGGTCACGGTAGCGGGGGCAAGCTCAGTCACCAGTTACTTAACGATCTGATCATTCCGATCCTCAGCCAAAACACACAAACCGATCAGAACGATGCAGCAGTTCTTGCCGCCCCTCCAGGACGTTTGGCTTTCACCACCGATTCCTTTGTGGTTGACCCCATTTTCTTCTCCGGCGGAACTATCGGCGACCTGGCAATCAATGGCACCGTGAATGACCTGAGTATGGTTGGTGCCCGTCCTCTCGCAATCAGCGTTGGCCTGATTATCGAAGAGGGCTTACCTATCCCGGACCTACAGCGCGTGTTGCAGAGCATGCGCTTGGCTGCCGAAACCGCAGAGGTATCAATTGTCGTCGGGGACACCAAAGTGGTCCCTCGGGGCAAAGCCGATAAGCTGTTTATTAACACCTCGGGCATCGGTGTTTTGGATCACGACTACGACATCCGTGGCAGCCTGGCAGAGGTTGGCGACAAAATCCTGATCAATGGCACCATGGGTGACCACGGCATGGCAGTGCTCGCCTGTCGCGAAGGGTTGACCCTCGACACTTCGATTCAGACTGACAGCATCGCACTCAACCATTTGGTTCACGACCTGATTGCCCAATGCGGCACTGGCGTACATGTCCTTCGCGACCCAACACGAGGGGGCGTTGCGACGACACTCAAGGAGATTGCGCTCCAGTCAGAGGTCCAGATTACTCTCGATGAAGCCGCTTTGCCCATGAACCCGGCCGTTGCAGCCGCCTGCTCGTTACTTGGTTTTGACCCACTGTTTGTCGCCAACGAAGGCAAATTACTTGCCTTTGTGAAGGCGGACCTCGCTGACCAGGCTCTTCGCGTCTTGGCCCAATCGCCAGGAGGACAACAGGCAGCGATTATTGGTGAAGTGACGGCCAAAGGCCCAGGCCAAGTGCGTTTAAAAACCGCGATCGGTGGGCTGCGGGCTGTTGAGATGCTTGCCGGTGAACAGCTGCCACGAATCTGCTGATTTTTTCTTCCAGCCTTTCTGACCCTCTGCGCTCTGCCAAATGACGCAAAACCCACCATTTCTGGTCGCCTTTGCGCCGGCAACACCCTAAAACAGCGTCTCACACATTAAAACATTCTAAAAATAGGAGCAATTCCAAGCGGTTCTGTTGTTCACTCAATTTGGTAATTTATGGCACAAGTGATGCATAATAAAACTAAGTCAGATGGTCTGACCAATCATTCGACTTGCCCTAAAACAGAAAGGAGCGTGCTCATGTTCAAACTCTCGGCATTGATTAGCATTCTCGCATTCATTTTCAGCAGCTGGTTTTCTGGTTTTGAACTGCCCCGTTTCACAAACGGCCCGGTTGACTACCTGCTGATGCCATTACTCGGCTATGTGTCGATTGTCGTTGCGGCACAAATTGCAACGCGGGTGGTCGGGCACACTGCCCAGAAAACCCAGAGATAAGCGGCTCTAAGCTTTAGCTGGCCGCACGGCATGTCTTCAATTATTGCTCATGGGTGGGCAAGGCCGGCACTGTCTATAATCGGGTAACGACGCATAAATCGGCTGTTGATGTGAAAAACAGCGTCTCACAAATTTTAAAACCTGGGCTGCCGACATTTTTTTTGCGGCACTTTGACTGTTGAGAACTCCAGACCTAACTTGGTCATTGTGCACTGATGCATTTGGGAAACAGCATTTTACGAATGTTCAGCCCTTGACAGTTTATTTAAATGGTCTTACCATTTCCTGAAACATGGCAAAAACAAAGAAAGGCCTTAACATGACATCAACCCCGATATTACTGATCAGCGTTATCAGACGCGTCCGCCGCTGGCTGCGCAAGGGCGTTTACGAAGACATGGCACGCCAGGCTCTTGGCTGGTCACAAGACGAACTGTCCTCGAGCAACAAGTCCATCCCGAAGCGCCCTATCCAGTTGAATTTCAACATTGCCAAGAAGAACCGCTTGAGTTGGGCCAAACGCCGGGCCGAAAAGCTTCGGCATTAAAGCACTCCATTACAGCCAAACAAAAAGGTGCTCTCTAAGCTTGAGAGGGCACCCTTTTTAAACTTCGCAAACCAGAGTTGTCCTTTTAAAAACAATCCATCCAATCAGTTTTCTCTGTTGCCCGTGTAGGAATTTTTCTCAACAGCGATACAATACAACCATAAAACTCTTTGAGCGGTCATTTAAAGTGTACATCGTTTTATCCGTTTCCTGCTCTCGGACCTCGGCGTCTGTCCCTAAAAGGGCTTCACCCTTAGAACATAAAGGAGAGCTGCGATGGGCTCTGACCACATGTATCACTTGGGCTTTGGCCATGGCGATTTTCCGGAGGACAGCCTACCCCGGTATGCATTGATCTCTGGTGATCCGGACCGCGCAAAACTGATTGCTGATCATTCCGAGGTTACCTTGGTCAAGACGTTGAGTGAGAATCGCGGCTTGTGCAGCTATCTCTGCTTAAACGCAGACGGAAGGCCATTCCTCAGCCTGACGAGCGGGATGGGGGGACCGTCATTGTCGATCGTTATCAACGAGCTGTGTCAACTCGGCTGCATCGATACCGTCATCCGGGTTGGCACCTGTGGAGCCGTTCAGCCTCACATTAAAGCCGGCGACATCATTGTTTCCATTGCTGCTGTCAATCACCAGGGATCAGCGCGAGATATTGTCGGCGAGGGGTACCCCTGCGTTGCCGATCCCTTCCTCGTGGTTCGGCTGGTCGAGACCGCAGAGCGATTGGGCCTCCCATGCCACCATGGGATTACGGCAAGCACCGATACTTTTTATGAAGGGCAAGAACGTACCGCGTCGAGTGCTAACAAACAACTGACTCGCCGAAACCATGGGCTGATTGATGAGTTGCGTCATCTGAACGTTCTTAATTTGGAGATGGAGGCGGCAACCTTGTTCGCACAGGCCAACGTCTATGGCTTTTCTGCTGGCTGCGTGACAGCGGTGTTGGCTGAACGTTCGGAGAAAGGCGAGAAGCCGATTGGAGCGGTCAAGGAGAAAGCCGTCGAACGTGCTGTTCAAATTGCTCTTGCTTCCATGATAGAGTCCAAAGACGAACACATCATTGAAGCTTAGGAGCACGTCCGGGCCAATTCAGATTTCTCGTTTCGAGAACGCGCTTTCTGGTCAATCCGACTTCTGGCCCATGAAGTGCCAAGGTTTCAGAAGAGCTGCAAACGCTGGAGACAATCTGCCGTTATCCTTCGGGAGCAAGACGATGTCGACCCAGGGCGTACAAAACGTTAGCCACGTCGAATAATCTCCGATGCCAGCAGTGAGGCTTCTGTTGAAGGCCGCCCTTCTCTGCAAAAGAGCTGTTCTTAAGCCGAAAGCATGCGTTCGGTCAGACCGAATTAATAGCGTTCTTGCCTTAATGCCAGATCAAGCAAGACCAGGGCACTCATTGTTTCAACGATTGGGACGGCGCGTGGGACGACACAGGGATCATGACGGCCTGTTGCGGCAAGGGTGACACTTTTGCCACGGAAATCAGCGGTCTGCTGGTCTTGCCCAATGGTGGCAACGGGCTTGAATGCGACGCGGAAATACACTGGTTCACCGTTAGAAATGCCGCCCAGAACTCCGCCGGAGCGGTTCGTAACCGTACCGAGATGATCGCCCTTTTGGATGAATGGGTCATTATGCTGGGAGCCTCTCATGTGTGTGCCTGCAAAGCCGGAACCGATTTCAAATCCTTTGGTTGCCGGTAGAGAAAGCATCGCATGGGCCAAAATAGCTTCGAGCTTATCAAACACCGGTTCGCCCCATCCAGGCGGCAAGCCACGACAAACACAGCTGACCACACCGCCAATTGAGTCCTTCGCATCGCGGACTTCGCGGATTAAACGCATCATGCGTTCGGCAGAATCTGGATCTGGGCAACGCACCAGGTTGCCATCGACATGGTTACGCATGAGTTGGCCGGCATCGATTGAATTCGCCTCCTCGCTGCCGACAGAACTCACCCAGGCCACAATCTCGACACCCCAGCGGTCACGAAGGATTTTCTCAGCAATGGCTCCTGCTGCCACGCGTCCGATGGTTTCACGGGCGCTGGAGCGGCCGCCGCCACTTCTCGCCCGAACGCCGTATTTGACTTGATAGGTAAAATCAGCATGAGATGGGCGAGGAATTTGACTCATTTCACCGTAATCTCCAGGTCGTTGGTCTTTATTATTCACCAACAACCCAATTGGTGTTCCGAGAGTCTTGCCACTTTCGACCCCAGACAGGATGGTCACCAGGTCTGCTTCGTCGCGAGGGGTGGTCAAATCACTCTGTCCGGGCCGACGCCGGTCGAGTTGCTTTTGAATATCCTCCTCTTTGAGGTCGATTCCAGCAGGGCAGCCATCGACGATCGCACCGACGCCGCGGCCGTGAGATTCTCCAAACGTAGACACCCGAAACAAGGTGCCAAATGAATTGGACATGCGGACGCTCCTTGAAAAGTTTTGCGCATTATAGCGAATTCGGATAAAAACAGCGACAAAATCAGCCCGCCAAAGGTCGATTTAATACAGCATATCCACAGGCATGACCTTGTAAAGTATTATAATAACAGTATCTTAGGGTTTTGAACGGAGCCGGTTATATGGCTTGCGCATCCCCTGAACTAGCCCAGGCAAATATGTTTCTGTTAGAATGTAACTGCAAGTGTCCTGTTAAGGCTAATCTGATAAGTCTTATTCAATTGTACCGGTTGATCAAGGAGACCATAATGAAACGACTGTTGACCACATACGTTCTGGCCACGCTGGTTTTGACAACCCTGTTTGGCTGTGCATCTCATGTCCCTCTTATTCCCGTAGACGACCGATCAGTCAGTCCCGGAGAGAGCATTACCCGTGGTGGCAAAACAACCCTGCAGTTGCTTGGTGATCCCGTTAGCGTTGGCGGTCAGCTGCCGGATGTGACCCTCGTCGACATCAACCTCAAAAGTGTTGACTTGAAAAGCCAAGTTGGCGATGTTCTGCTGATCAGTATTGTCCCATCTGTCGATACAGATGTCTGTGAGCGCCAGACACACATCCTTGGGGAGGAATCAGAACAGCTATCCCCGGCCGTCAAGCGCATTACGATCAGTCGCGACTTGCCGTTTGCTCAGAAACGCTTTGTCGACGAAACAGGATTTGATGACATCCTGTTCCTGTCAGATTTTCAGAAGGCAGATTTTGGGCAATCGAGCGGACTGTTGGTTGATCAAATATACCTGTTGGCCCGGACTGTTATGGTCGTAGACCAAACCGGTGTTATCCGCTATCTACAGGTCGTTCCGGAGATCTCACACCTTCCGGACATGGAGGAAGCCTTCCGCCAGGCGAACGCCCTGGTTGGCGACCAATAGCCAGAGACATGCTGTGACAAGTTAGAGTGGCGAGAGGTTGGCTTGACGACACAGACAGGCGGGGGGCTGGGCCTCCCGCCTGTTGCGCGTTGGATGCAGTTGGTTGGCTAGACGGTAATCTCCATGGCCCAAACGCCACACGGACAAATCCCGGCGCAAATACTGCAACCGATGCAGACATCATCGTCCGAGACGTATTCAAAGGTTCCATCGTCTTTTTCAACACGCCGAATGGCGCCTTCTGGACAGGCCTCAAGACACATTGAACAGTCGCGACAGGTGCCACACGAGATGCAGCGCAGGGTTTCATCCTTGGCATCGGTGACGCAAAACTTGCCACGGTTGCGCGGTTTGAACAATTCTTTGGACAGACAACTCTGATTGATCATTTCCGGCTTAACAATCGGGGTCAAGTCCCTGCCCGCCAAGAAATCGTCAATCTGCAGCGCTGTTTCCTGGCCACCACCTATGGCATGGGTCAACAAACCAGGCTGGATGGTGTCACCGATAGCGAATACGCCTTTGGCCTGGACCACCTGGTTGCAATCGTCCACATCCATCATGCCACGGTCGGTCAACCATTCGCGTGGCACGTAGGAGAGATCCGGACGTTCACCAATCGCAATGATCACATCGTCCGCTTCGATCAATTCACCATCCTTGGTCCACAGGCCCTCTTCGGTCACCTTTTCTGTGAAAACAGGCCAGCGGATTTCTCCGCCGAGTGCTTTGACTCCGTCTATCTCATGCTTATACGCCGCAGGCCGCTGTATATCGATGGCAACCACTTTTTCTGCTCCCATGGCATAAGCGCCAAGGCAAACGTCCATCCCTGCATTGCCGGCCCCAATAACGACGACCCGTTTGCCAACCTTCGGCTGTTTGCCGGCATTGACTTGCTTGAGGAAATCAAGGCCTTTCTTCATCCGCTCGTGCCCCGGAAAAGGAATAATGACCGCATTGTGTGCGCCCGAGGCAATGATCACGGCATCATTGTTATCGCGAATCGATTGGAAGCGCGACGCATCGACTTTGGTGTTGACCTCGACCTTGACACCAACGTCCTTGATTCGCTTGATCTCTGAGGTAAGGGAGTTGGCGGGGAGGCGTTCTGTCGGTATGGCTTGACGCAACTTGCCACCAATCTCTTCATCCGCTTCGAAGACAGTCACGTCATGGCCGAGCAGGCGAAGTTGCCATGCAGCAGAGAGCCCACCTGGGCCACCGCCGATCACAGCCACATGCTTTCCTGTGTCTGGCCTCAACTCGGGCGGAGGGGCGTCCAAGGATAGACGGCCCAATTCTTTCATCGCGACCGGCTTGTCAACATATCGTCGACTGCAGGCGTCCATACATAGGTTCGGACAGACTTCACCACAAACACTGGCGGGGAATGGAGAGTACTTGAGGACCAGCTCCAGCGCCTCGGCATACTTGCCTTGCCGCAAAAGATTGATGCGGTCCTGGGTCGGAATGTTCGAAGGGCAGGCGACCTGGCACGGCGCACCGAAACGTTTGTCCTGCCAGTGTGGTATTTTAATCCGATCATCACCTGCGTTAACCAGGCCCGCGACGTGGGTGTAATCATCCGTGACCACATCGCCAAAAATGCCGCCGGAAACCCACTTCTGATGACGAAATTCGCGGAGCGTAATGCGAGAACGCACGTTGCGTTCCTCGTACGTTTTGGCAAGGATTTTTTGCCATTGCCTGAAATCGGTCAGCTCTGCCTCGAGTTCTGGACGTCCGATCTTGTTCAGGAAAACAGGCATGTTTGTTGACAAAAACGTTTTGTCTGCATCATCGAGATCAAGCAACCAAACTTCATCGGAGAGCCCTTGGACCGGTCCACGCACATAGATTGTGCCACCCACCATGCCGACACAGGCGCGGTCCCCGAGAATTGAGGGCAGGTCTTCGCATCCATAGCCACAGATAACCCCAATGCCTCCGCCCATAAATTCGAAGGAAAATGACCCTGTGTTCTTCAACACCCAAAACTCGGGGTTGTCATAAGCGGGGTCACGTTTCATCAACGAACCCGACCGGGTGCCAACCCGTCCTGCAACAAAAATCTTGCCACTGGCTGCGCAGTGTGCGGTTGTATCGCCACCATCGCCGAGCAGGGTCAGTTCGGCGCCAGCGTTCAACCATCCGGCATCAGCAGGAGCGGATCCTTTGACGATGATCTCCGTCCCTTCCAAACCGAACGAGCCGACACGTTGACCTGGGTTTTTCACGACAAATTTCAGTGGGCTCCCATCCTCTGTCCAGAGGGGACCGCCAATATCATGGTGACCTGAAGAGGTGACCTCGAATTCGGTTTCACCAGCTTCCAAAGCCTGGTAGATTTTCTGCAAAAGTTGCTGAGTCGAAATCCGTCTCTTATTCTGATCAAATCCTGAAATGATTGCTGCCATATTCATCTACCTTCGGTTAAGTTCTGGGGCTGAACAAAAACGTCTAAACTTCTCCATGCACGTCTGTCAGTCATGCAAGCGCTAACAAACATATTGCAGCTGAAGCTTGTCAGCCACCGCTTGGTCGGTAGCGACCAGCGCATCAGAGCGTCCAACCGGCAACGAGCTGTTACCGATCGGAGCCAACAATTTCTTAAACTCTGTATCCATTGCCAAAAAGTAGTTGACAATGTTCTGAGCCACCCGATCAACATCCAGTCGGTGGACCAACGGAGGCTCCTGAGTGGTGATGCCAACCGGGCAAAGGCCGGTGTTGCAGGCGTTACAGCGGCCCATGTCATTGCCGACGCAGCCGGCCATTTGCAGAACCAGTTTGCCAGTGAAAACGCCATTCGCACCCAGGGCAATCATCTTGAATGCGTCGGCAGCCAAGTCACCGGTTTTTCCCAGTCCACCGGCAGCCCACAACGGAATTTGTCCTTGGCGTCCTTGGGCGGTTGCAGCCAGATAGCAATCGCGGAGTTTTGAAACGATCGGGTGTCCCGTGTGATCAAGCGAGACTTCGTGAGCGGCTCCCGTCCCCCCATCAATCCCGTCGAGAAAAAACCCGCCGACGATGTTGTACGGATCTCTCACCAGATTATTGAATACGCTGACGGATGTCGCACTCGCGGCAACTTTGATCGCCACCGGCACCCGAAATTTAAAGGCGGCATTGAAGGAGAGAAACATTTTCTGGACGCTCTCTTCAATCGAGTACAATCCCTGGTGGTTTGGCGGCGAGAGCAGATCAGCCCTGGGAACCCCGCGAATGGCTTGAATGTGTTCTGCGACCTTACCGGCTTGCAAAAGACCCCCGTCACCGGGCTTGGCGCCCTGGCCGATCTTGATGAGAACCCCGGCCGGATCCTCAACCATGTGCGGCATGGCCTTGGCTATTCGGTTCCACCCGAAATGCCCTGAGGCGATCTGGAGAATAATGTATTTGAGGTACCTGCTTTTCAGGAGGCGAACTGGCACACCGCCTTCGCCGGAGCACATCCGTACGGGCAAACCACATTCTTCGTTGAGGTAGGCCACGGCCATCGCCACCGCTTCCCACATTCGCCAGGAAAGGGCTCCTATCGACATGTCGCCGATGATCACCGGGTAGATCCAGTGAACAGGCGGCATGGAGGATTCAACCTGCAAACTGTTCTGTTCGTTGACCCGGAACGGCAGCTGTTTAGCCGGCAAAATCCGCCCAAACGGCGCCAGCAAGTCAAACGTGTGACGCTGGGCGTCTAAGCTCGGGTCGGTCATCTGCGAAATGCGGCCGACACGGATTTTATCCAACGTCCGCACGGCCGATTCAAGGTTTTTGCGCCCACCTCGTTTAATCGAATCGCCGCCAATGCAGCGGGTGATAATCGGATGCCGTGTGTCTGGATTGCGCAGTGGTCCAATGGCATCGTTCGGACAAACCTTTTCACAAATACCGCATCCGCGGCAATAATGCCTGACGTCTTTAACCTGGCGGATCACAGGAACAGCGGAAAAGCGCTGCTGGGGGTCCGGCAAATCGCCCTCTGAAAACACCATCCGCCGCCGCTCGACTTTGGCTTCTATGGCACGAAAAGAACAGGCCGAAACGCACGAACCGCAGAGGGTACAGCGGCTGGCGTCATATTTGATTTTCCAAGGCATGTCATTGGGCGTGACATTCTGGACTTTCATTGTCTCCATCGCTGAACCTCCAGATTATTATCGATTGCCACAATTTCGCGCTCGTGAGGATAAATATCGGTTTCCCAGTCGCGATCGGGCAAAATGTCGTTTATCCCACAAACTTCCGAGGAGATAACCACCGTGTCGTCGGTTCGACCGACAACGACCGGGCGGAGCTTCTTCGCATCGCAGCATGTGAACATGGTGAAGTCGGGCAGCACTCCGATGATGGTATTGGGCCCGTTGATTTCAAGGTGGGCCAGAGACTGGCGCATGGCCAGCAGTTGACTCTTGTCTTCACGTCGCTCGATATCCTCGAAAGGCAAGGGAGTCACGACGTGCTTGTAGTAGTGAAGGGGCCAGTTCAATTCACGGTGCACATAGTGAAGCGTGTAAAGAAAGCACTGCGAGTCAGACTCAAACCCGATGTAGCCGCGGTGCAATTGACGCTGGAATTCCACATTCTTCAGGTAAAACGTGTTTTCGCCGTTGGCCAAGGCCGTGTAGCCTTGGAGAAAAAACGGATGCGCAGCATAGCGGACAATGTCGTAATTGGTGTTTTGCCGGCACTGGGCGGTAATCACTTTTGCAGTAAACTTGTCGTCCGGCGCCCACAATCGAAAGTAGGTCCCGATATCGCGAGGGTCCCCAATTTCCTTGAGCGTGACCACATCGGGCCAGAATGAATAGACAAACCCCTGTTCATCATGTTCGAGCGCCTTGCGCAGTTTCAGGCGCATGTCCAAGAGCAGTTCTTCTTTCTCCTTCTGGTCTCCCTGCCGTGAAGACTTGGGATAGTCGAAGGTCTCGAAAACATAATTCGGCATCGCATGAATATCCAAGCCGGGTCGAGGATCTATTTCCGGAACCCACTGCATCACCCTTTGGAAACCGGCCGTATGAAGCATCTCCTCAGCCAACTTCAGGCCTTCGTCGGTGCAAGCCATGGAGAGTGTTGGCAGATGTTTATATCCTTCAAAAATCCCCCCCAGGTCGTGCATCACCATGGCGAAACCGGAATTGTCATGGCCCTTTTGCTGCGACTCCATGAGCAGCAAAGCCTGGCTAGGGTGAACATAATTCAAACTTTTGATCGCACCGATACGGCACATAAAAACACCTCCAGAATCAATCATCCGCGTAGGCCCAGACCTACGGACCGCATTAATATAAGCAACGAATGTGCCATAAGAATGTGAGATCTGAAAGAGATGAACAGGGACGTGCAAACCTTTGGAATCAAACAGAACACCAAAAGCTTTCGCCCAGGGGCTGGAATCAATGATCGTACTTGAGTGTATATATATTACAATTTACGAGTAACAAAAATGCACGATCTTCGAAATCTCGGTGGAAACCAACGGAAGGGTGCTGTTTAAAATTGATGCGCCCCTGTACGACAGGACTGCAATTCTGATGGCGATCGGTGCCGCCGTGTGGGGTTTAGAGCAACTCGACCCAATCGTGCGGATCGGGAAGGCGGCCATACTGGATACCCGTTAAGGTATCGTAGAGCCTCTGCGTAAAAGGACCTGTGGTTTGCCCGTCACCCAACTTGACCGTTCGGTCACGGTAGGTGAACTGGCCAACCGGTGAGATGACCACGGCAGTTCCTGTCCCAAAGGCTTCGGTGAGAAGGCCGCGCTCAGCACCGTCAAAAATCTCTTCAACCGTCAATGCGCGCTCTTCAACCTTAAGGCCCATCTCATGGGCCAGCGTCAACACGGACCGGCGCGTGATCCCATCCAGTATCGTGCCATGCAGTGGCGAGGTCAAAAGCTTTCCGTCAAACAGAAAACACATGTTCATACTGCCAACCTCTTCGACATGGCGTTTTTCTTTCGCATCCAGCCACAACACCTGGTCATAACCTTTGGCAGCAGCCTCACGTGCTGCAAGCAGACTTGCTGCATAATTGCCTCCGGTTTTGACCTCTCCTGTCCCTCCATGAGCAGCTCGGACATAATGGTCGGAAATCCAGATCTTGACCGGTGCCAACCCCCCTTTGTAGTAGGTGCCAACAGGACAAAGGATGACATAACAGAGATATTGATCCGCTGGCCGCACACCCAGCATCGGTTCGGAGGCAATCATCGTCGGTCGAATATATAGACTTGTCCCTTCGGCCCGTGGCACCCAATTAGCCTCGAGACGGATCAGTTCCTTGATGGCATGCAGCAAGAACTCTTCTTCCACCTCCGGCATGCACATGCGACTCGCACTGCGGTTAAAACGCCGCATGTTATCCATCGGGCGGAACAGAGCAATTTTACCGTCCGGACGACGAAAAGCTTTCAAACCCTCGAAAATTTCCTGTGCGTAGTGCAAAACCATCGCTGCAGGGTCAAGAACGAACGGCCCATACGGTTGAATCCTCGCATTGTGCCATCCCCTGCCGGTCAAATAGTCCATGACAAACATCCGGTCAGTGAACTGTTTGCCAAAGGTCAAGTTACTCTCGTTTTGAGGACGTGGCCTGGATTGCTCCAGCGGCAGGACCTGCAATTCCATGCGTCAATTCCCTCCGGTATAATCGTGGGTTTTCGAGAACTTGTGGCATTGTTTAGCACAATGGGCAGGCTTTGTGCAAGCAGATAGGACGTCCTAATGTCTGAACGATACCATCTCTTATCGTTCGTGCTCTGGCCTACAGTCCTAAACGGCTTGTTAAATCTTGCACTGCCCCAAAAAACCATCTTGGTGCCATGCTTCTTCCTCAGGTGCAAGGCCATGAAAACCGCCCTCAATCCCCACAAATCAGCGACATATCCGATCAATCAGCTCCTTGCAAGTTCTCCGTGAAGCATTGATCCAGGCACATTTTGACCTTGCAGCATGACACTTTTTCAATTAAGGAGGACCTAACCAACTGGACAATACATTGGGGCCTCTCAAATGATCGGCAAGAACGTTTGCAGGATCAAGTCATCAGCTGAATCTGGACAAATTGACCTTGTTTGCTTGACTATAAGAAAAAGACAAGCCAGCTTTGAGATCAAAAAGGGGAATTGGCGTGAACTTCAAAGACATCAGGACAGCCCTGGAGATTTTCGGCCTGGGCGAGCGGGCAACACTCAAACAGATCAAATCAAGACATCGCAGTTTGGCAAAAAGTCACCATCCCGACCACGGCGGGCAAACCAACCCAGAACAGATTCAACAAGTCAATGCTGCATACGAACTGCTCAGTCGCTATTGTGAAAATTACCGCTTCAGTTTTTCAGAAGAAGAGTTTTTGGAGCAATATCCGGAAGAAAGGCTCAAGCGCCAGTTCGGCTGGGATCCTCTTTGGGGCGGAAGCAGTGAGGACGAATCCTAAGACTCATCCTTGTTCAACGGATTCGCTGATCAACTCAAACGTCTCAGTGTGATCGTTGAAGTTGAAAATTTCGCCCGTTTCAATGATGTAGTACCAACCGAATATGCTCAATGCCCCTTGCTCATAGCGCTCACGGACGTAGGGGTAAGTCAAAAGATTGCGCATCTGAACAAGAATATTGATCTGTTCAGTCAGCCATTCCCGCTCTTCCGGAGTTCCTTCGATCATCTGTTTTTCGACTCTCTCGCGCACTTCCCGGGAGATCTGCAGCCAGCGGCTGACATTGGGGATGTGCTGCAGATCATCAGGATCACTGTGCATGGCAGCACATCCCCCGCAATTCGAGTGACCACAGATCACGATCGCTTCAACCCCCAGCATTTGTACGGCATACTCGATCGCTGATGTGGTGCCCACATACTCTTCTGTCTTGCGATAGGGCGGCACAATATTGGCTATGTTCTTTACGGTAAACAATTCTCCGGGTAATGTGCGCGTAATCAAATCGGGGACAACGCGGGAGTCAGCGCAGCCGATAAACAGCGTATGCGGTTTTTGTTGGCGGCCTAAGGCTTTGAACAATTCCCGGTGGGATTCAAAATCTTCTCGTCTGAATTTGGCGATTCCCTTGAACAGTTTTTCCATGATGTCATCCGTTCATATCTAATGTTCCAATCACCGATATGCGAATCAACGCCTAGTTGGACAACAAGGCCGCAGATTCTTCGGCGTCAATTTTTCGCGGTTGCCAATGGGGCGAGACCACCTGAAAAATACTTTCGAGTAGGTCATTGATTAAGCCCTCTTCGGATCGACCCCGGTTCAGGACAACGCTTCGACCACGATGATGGTCAAACCCTTTGGCGCGAACACCCACCAGGCGCCCCGAAGCCATATAATCACTGACCAGAGACCGAGACACAAAGGTCACACCATTTCCCTGAATGATTGAATTGATCGTAAAACGTAAATCGTCTGACACCACCACTCCGGCGAATCGATCAAAATCGGCATTCAGGGAACAGAGGTTCTTGCGCAGGATCTCTTTGGAACTGCACCCATCGCGCCGTGCATAAAGCCGCATTGCGGTCAACTCCGA
Organism: Deltaproteobacteria bacterium; assembly: GCA_019313185.1. GTDB lineage: Bacteria > Desulfobacterota > Desulfuromonadia > Desulfuromonadales > BM103 > JAFDBS01. The sequence continues at coordinate 23,895 of JAFDBS010000255.1, forward strand.
GAGGTCGACAGCACCATTCTCAATGGTCAAAGCGGCCCTCGCTGACACCACAAACAACATCTCGTCATCCGGCAAGGCGTAACGTTTGAACCCTGAAAAATCCAGGTCGAGAGGGTGTTCGATCACCGCAAGATCAAACTCATCGTTGCGCAAGCCGCGCAAAGCCTCCATCGGCTGCATGAAAATGAACTTCAGGTCCTCCATATCGGAATGACTGCGAAAAAAATCATTTAGAACATCCGGGAGAAATGCCATGCCGAATGTGGGCGTGCAACACAGAGAGAGTTTTTTCTGAGGCTCGTTGTTTTGCAGGCAGCTGAACAACTCGTTCTCTTTTTCCACAATCTCGCGGGCTTTAGCCAGAACGACGTGGCCGGCCGGTGTCAACAACAATTTTGGCCCCGATCGATCCAGAAGCTGTTGATCGAAGTGGTCTTCGAGAAATTTGATGCGCTGAGACACAGCCGACTGGGTAATGTTCAGCGATTCTGACGCCTTGGAGAAGGTGCCTTCCTCCACAGCTGCGATCAAAGTCTTGAGATAGCGAGTTTCCATCGTATAATTTGAATATTTTTATTAATGATTATAAATTTTACTAATAGTCACCATTAAAATTACTCGTTTTACCCTAGCAGAAAAGGCCATTAGCATACAACTAAATCCGACCGTACATAGATTTGTAGATCTTATTCATTGCAGGCCCCAAATGTTCGAAAAAAGGAGGTGGTGCAACCGGTGGGGCAGACTGTTTGATTCTGGTTTTTTAGAGGCATTTATAACGGAAAGGAGTACCCATGTTAAGAAAGGTATCACTGACCAAAGCGCCACGTCTGGTCAGGTTGCTGCCGCTTCTCATCTTCCTCGGCGCATGCGCGACAGGAGCGATCAGGGAGAAGCAGCTCACCCTGCCAGTCATCGAGGGCGCCACTCCGGTGGGACAAGAGACTTGCTGGGAGTGTCATGAAGGGGTCGGCGCGGGCGTGCATTCACGTCTGGCCTCGTTCGAGTATATGGGCGGCACCGAAGGATGCGAATCCTGTCACGGTGGCGGCAGCCTGCATGTTGACTCGGACGGCGACAAAATTCTCAATTTTGACGACATGCTGCCCGAAGAGTCGGCAGCAGTCTGCGTCAAATGTCATTCCGGCGGAGACCTGATCGACTGGACACACAGTGAGCACGCCCTCACCGATGTGGCGTGCACGGATTGCCATTCAATCCATGCCGGCGGCAAGGTCGCTTTGAAAAAGCAGGATCCCGAACTCTGCTACGACTGCCACCAGGAGCAAATGGCCAAGACCATGTTCCCCTCACACCATCCGATCAAGGAAGGCAAGATGAATTGCGGCAGCTGCCACAATCCGCATGCGGCGGAAGGGCTGGTGACCGAGGAACGGACCAACGACCTCTGCATCGACTGCCATACGCGCTACCAGGGACCATTTGTGTTTGAGCATGCCCCGGTCGCGGAAGACTGTACCATCTGCCACAACCCGCACGGCGCCGTGGCCGACAACCTGCTGCAGCAAAACGAGCCGTTTATCTGTCTGCAATGTCATGAAGGACACTTCCATGCCCTGCGCACCGGCCAAAATGCAGGGGTCAATGTTCCAGGGCTAGGCACCAATGGTGATGGTGCTGGGTTCACTGATCAAACTGCATGGGTCGGAGAGAATGGTAGCTTCACCAATCCCCACGGTGCAGAAGGCTGGCAAAAGGCATTTATGACAAAATGCACGTCTTGTCATTCCAAACAGCACGGCAGCGACCTGCCTGGCCAAGCAGCTCCTGTCGAGGGCAGGTGGCCAACGGCCGGTGGGACTCTGTCACGCTAATTTTTAAGGAGGCAATCAATGAAGCACAAACAAATCTGGCTTCTAATCGCCATCCTGCTGGCCTTCCTTGCACCATCCGCTCTTTTTGCAGCGGAAGATGCGGAAGAGCCCACCAATTACGTCGAGGTGGGCGGCGCCGGCATGGCTGTCGACGATGAAGTCAATCGAGTCAATGAATACACTGTCATTCGCGATGATGACGGGGCTAACCCCTACATCAAAGCCCGGGTCGAAGGGGGTGGCGATGGCGTACACCTCGATCTGGATGCAAGCCGCATGAGCCAACGTGACCAGGACTATAACCTGGATGCCGACTTCAGCCGCGTGTTTAAATTCGATGCGGGCTATCAGACATACAAGCACTGGCTGTCTCATGATCAGTTGGACTATATGCGCGCGACCATGTTTGACGATACTTTCACAGGTGGTAACCCGGCTGTGTACAGTGAAGACCTGGTCCCAGGGGAAGATTTCTTTTTGATTCACAGACAATGGGAAGCGGAAGGGGAAGTTGCTATCCCCGATGTTCCGAATGTTAAACTCCGCGCCGGATTCCGCAAGGAGCAACGTGAAGGCACCGAACAAGCCATTGGGATCAGCCACTGTTCCGCCTGCCATGTCGAAGGCGGGGCCAAGGATATTGATGAATCGACTACCGATATCACGATGGGCGCTTCTGGTCAATTCGGCCTTTTCTCAATCGATTATGAATATCTGACCCGTGATTTTGATGTCAGCGACGAGAGCCTGTCGCGCGAGTATTTAATGGCTCGTGCCCCTGTCATTAATGGGGGCGGTGGCGGCAATGCGGATGCATTTCAGCAACGCTTGCTGTTTGAAGGACTCACTTCTGATGGTCCAGTTGATTATGATCAAACGCCTGAGAGTGAAAAAGACAGCCATACACTGAAAGCTCGTGTCGATTTACCCAAAAACACCGTTGTCAGCGCGACTTACATCAGTGCTGACGTTGATAGCGACAAGACGAACGATGTCGACAATCTCTATTTGAGTAAAGACAAGCTGTCGACCGATTATGACTCTTATAGCATGCGCGCTTCGTCACGGCTTGGCAATTGGCGGTTTTCCGGTTACGGCCGCTACGAAGACCTTGACGCCAGCAGCAACAGCCTGCGTTTTGTCAATGCCCAAGGCAATGATGTTGTGACCACGGAAGAAAAGGCAAGCTACGAATCTGAGGAAGCACGGGACGTGACCACTTTGGGCGTCAATGCAGTCTATCGTATCTCCTCTAGCACCAGTGC
>JAFDBS010000256.1 GCA_019313185.1 Deltaproteobacteria bacterium
AAATTGCTATGGCCGATGATTTGGGTTGGATTGCTATCTGTGGTGTGGTGGAGAGTGAGTGCGTTGATTGCCACCGAAGATTTGAGGCCATACGCCATCGTCCAGTTCTTGCCTATGCTGCTGCTGCCAATAATAATCCTTTGCTTCCAGTCCCCTTGGAGCCATAAGACACACTACTGGCTGATGTTTGGTTGCTATGTCATGGCCAAAATTTTCGAGCATTATGACCGTTGGATTTTTTATCAAACAGGATTGGTCAGCGGTCATACTGTCAAACACTTAATGGCAGCATTTGGATCAGGGTGTTTTCTATTCATGCTAAGTCGCCGATACAAAGTCAGCGAGTCTTCGATGCTGGACAAGTAAACTTCTCTTGCAGTATAGTGACCAAATATGACGCTTTTGGTCATCAATTGGCCTTAAGTCCTGGCCACACAACCAGCGGTTTTACGAGGTTGCCATGAATATTGATCAAATGAAGCAGGTCCTCAAGGAGATAATTACGAAGACGGACCTTACGCCTTGCGTCGTGGGGCACCGTGGGGTTGGGAAAACTGCAGGAGTGATCCAAGTCTGTCAGGACATCGGGAGAGAGTACGTTGCATTGAGGCTTGGCCAAATGGAAGTTGGTGATCTTGTTGGTATTCCTTATCGTCAGGACGAAGTTATGCATTGGTCGCGTCCTTCCTGGTGGCCGGCAGATGATTCGTCTGAAACCGTGATTCACTGTGATGAACTGAATCGTGCACAACAAGAGGATACACTTCAGGCCATCTTTCAGTTTGTTGAACCTCCTGCCTCAGGCCAGAACCGCCGTTTACATACGCATACGTTAGACCCTAAACACAAGGTCGTGGTTTCGATCAATCCCCCGGACGGCAGTTACCAGGTGGCCTCACTCGACCGTGCCCTGCTTGACCGTATGGTCATGATTTACGTCGAAACAGACTACCATTGCTGGGCACGGTATGCCAAACAGATGAACTTTAACGAAAGCGTCCAACAGTTTCTGAATGTCTATCCCAACCTTTTGTCCAGGCAGGGTCAACCCATTGATCTCCAGATTGAACCGACCGAAAGGGCTTGGGAGATGGTCAGTACTTTGCGTCGCTTTTGCCGATTCTCAGATGATCTTGAAATGGAAGTTTATGCAGGGATCGTCGGTCAAGAGGCTGCCGTCAGTTTTCTTCGATGGTGCCGTGAACAGTCGGAAAGGCCAATTACGGCAAAACAGATACTTAATACTTGGGAAGATGTTTCAGAGGAGGCCAGCAGGCAAAGGGACGATTTGCAGGCCGTAACCATCAGTGATGTTGTGACCACTCTTGAAACTTCCCCAGAGATGGGCCCAAGTCAAGAAGAGAATCTTGTGTCGTATATTGGCAGCTTACCCAGAGACCTTCGCTTTGGTCTGGTCAAGGCGCTCGCAAAAATCCCTGCTGTCGCTGACGTGCTTTGTAAAGACCAACATGACAAGGTGATTTTCGAGGCCATTGAAGCCATTAGCCAAGAAGCTTCGTAGAAAACTCTCTGGGCAATCGCCTTGAGGACGCTCTAATTCATGGCCTCGATCAAGAATGAGACCAAATTGCCCCATGTCATTTGATGCCGCTAACCCTCCCCGCGCAAATCTGCAACTACTGCCTCAGCGCAGAGTTCTTGAAAACGCCATTGTGCGGTTGCTTAAAAATAAACCTTTTTACGGGCATCTTTTGCTCAGCTTTCGTAGACAGTATGTTGAAAGCAAGTACCCCGTGGGCGTAACCATAGCTAACGGTACACCGACATTAATTGTGGATGTACAGAAATTAAGCCGCCACCAGCCGACCGAGCAAACAGCCATGCTTGAGCATGTGATCAAGCACATCTTGCACCTTCACCCGGTCAGAGGCCGTAAACACAACCATCAAGTTTGGAATCTTGCTGCCGATCTGGCAATCAACCCAACCATTGCGGGTTTGCCTGGTACCGCTCATCAACCTGAGCAATTTGGTCTTGAGCCAGGCCTGGCTGCAGAACAATATGTGCGGCATTTGAAGTCCCATGTTGAACTGGGAACACTTGAGGGTGCTGGGGCCGGCGATAGAACGCGGGACAACTGCGGCCAGCTTGGCCGCGGCTCGGAGCAGGCATCGACATTATCAAACCATTCTGACTTTATTGATGATCATGCAAGTTGGAGCCTGGCCGATGGAACGCCGGAACGCTTGGCAGAACAGGCTGTTAGGGACATGGTGCAGCAGGCCCATTCCAAAGTGCAAGGTGACCTCCCAGAAGATATTCGTGACACCATCAAAGAGTGGCTGACTGAGCCGCCAATCCCTTGGCGCCATGTTTTACAACAATTTATTGGCACTGCGGGGCGCATTGGTCGCAACAGGACTTGGCTCCGCCACCACAGGCGTTTCCAGACCACAACACCTGGTTGTCGCAAGAAGCGGCAGCTTAATCTGCTCGTCGCAATCGATGTGAGCGAGTCCACAAACCAGGGCCCTCTTCGCGAAGCTTTTGCAAGGGAACTTCTCCGCATTTCACAAGCTCGGCAAAGTCATATCACGGTGCTATACGCTCACAGTCGCATCCGTAAAATTGAACGCTTTAGTAACAGTCGGGCTGTTTCCGAAGTTTTTCATGGGGGCGGTTTCACCGATTTAAGGCCGGTTTTTGATTTTGCCAAGGAAATGAATCCAAAACCTACAGCTGTTATTTATATCACCGATGGTTATGGTCAAGCCCCGGAACAAATGTAAATCCCCACGCTGTGGGTTCTTACTGAAGATGGCCAAAAGCCAGTAGAATGGGGAGTAGAAATGAGGCTTCGTAATGAAGACAGCTTTGCCAATCAACTCAATTAGGATTAAAAAACAATGACAGATCAATCCAAACCTATGACAGAGATGTCGGTCAAACAGCTTCTCCTGGACGCCGGTGCCAAAGTCATGTCTCGTGGAGGCCGTACTGAGAATTATGGAGCCCCCCGTGAATTTTCTTTTGAGGTGAAAGGGCTGTTTCCAAACGGTTTAATGCTGCATATTGTTGCCAGACAATATGACTATAGAGACCCTTGGGAAGCCGTCGGGCGGGTAAACGAAATGGTTGACGTCACGCTGATTCGTGAAGGTAAATTTTCCGAGCTTCCAAAAGGGTACAGTTGGTTTCAAGGCAGGGATGAGGAAACCAGAGTCGATGAAGACGGTTTGTGTGAGATCGTGGCATGCATCAAAAATCTGAACCCCAAATTGTTTCGATTGCAAAATTTGACTGGTGATATGTGACGTGTTGGTTCAGGGAGCATAAAGGAATGAAAATTAACCTTCTCACGCAAATTTTCACGGGTGAACAAATTCAAAAAGCTTTGAACAACATGCGAACAGTCCAAACACTTGGGGACATCTGGAAGACTAGTCTTTGATTTTTGTGGGTTATGAAAGATGTCTTGGCCCTGAGCCTCGAATTCGTAAGGGAAAACTTAAAAAAGATGCTCATCTTCTTCATGGGTTGAGGAGGGGGCTGTTTTGTTGCCAGAGCGTCTCATCAATAACTGGTCTTGGCCAATGCGAGAACGCCGTCCCAAACGCATCAGTGCATAAAGATGCAGTATAAAGCAAAGCATAAATAGCAAAGTCACCCATCCTGGGATGAAGCCGATAGCTGCTTGCGCATAAAACTGGCTCCACGTCACTGCAGCATCGGGGTGCAACTTGATCTTGAAAAGCCAGCCTATAATAAGGATTGCGAAGAGGTAGCCGTAGTTTGCATAAATTCTTCGACCGAGCGCTGTTGAGCGGGCCATCTTGTATTGAGGATACCGCAGATCCGAAGCGAGTTCTGCTCGCCAGAAAGTTTGCTTGTCGAAACCCAATTCGTCCGGAACCGAGCGTTCAGCCAAAACGCCATAGATGAAATGATCGTTGAGAAGTCTGATTCTGTATTCATAGGCGTCATAATATCGGAAGCGACGGGACTCAACAAAAAGCAAAACATAGATAATCGCCAAGCCAAAGAGAAACATCGCATGATTGATTTCCGGATGGGCGAAACCAAAGCCAAGAAACGCAGCTGTCGAGCCAACCGCCCAGTTTGTGGTACGATCGAGGCGTTCGCGCCAGGCGAGACTTCGCTGAACCTCGGCCCGATAATAATGAGCCAACGCCGTAATTTGCTCGCCGGTGCTCAGGCGCTGATGGTTGTCTTGTTTTTGCAAAGTGACTCCTTGATATGCACTGATTGGATTATAACAGAACACTAAGAAAATCCATGCTCTAACAATAAATTGTTGGACAATACCAGCCTCTCCTGGGTTGGCTTAAGCTGATAACCTGGCGGGATGGTCTCGCCCTTAAAGGAGCCCTACGCAACTGATTGACAGAAAAGTAAGATGCAATTGTGAAAGATCATCTTGCCCAACGAAGCGAGAAGCAGAGCATCTTTAGCTATGGCCTGTGCAGGATAGGGCATTTCTATAAAAATTGATCAGGACCTGCAATGTCTCCAGGCGGCAACACCAAACTGAGGTGTTGCTTAATTTGCTATGATCATCTTGCCTGGACAATTCGAAACAACCTGACCGATTTCGTATGCAGCGCAACCGCTTAACTCGAGCTGAGTAATCAATGCTGCAACTTTTTTAGATGCAATGGAGATCATCAGTCCCCCAGATGTCTGAGGGTCAGCCAAAATGTCAATAACTTCCGGTTGTAATTCCTTTGGGTTCACCACGCTCGGCAGATAGTGCTCTCGGTTGCGATAACTACCAGCGGGGATCAGGCCGATCATTGCCAGTTCAGGGACTTGAGGATAAACTCTTAACTTGTTTACCGACAGCTCGATTCCAACATGGCTTGCTTGCGCTAATTCCAAAGCATGGCCCAAGAGACCAAACCCTGTGATGTCAGTGCACGCATGCACACCAATTTTTTGCATCACTTCGGACGCTGTTTTGTTAAGTGTCTCCATCTCCTGAACAGCATCACTCATCTGTGCTTCAGAAATCACCTCACCCTTCAACGCGGTTGCGAGAATGCCTGTTCCTAATGTTTTGGTTAAAACCAGCCGGTCTCCGGGCTGTGCGCCCGCATTGGTGATTAAATCCTTTGGATGGATTACTCCTGTGACGGCCATGCCATATTTAGGCTCGTCATCTTCGACCGTATGTCCGCCGACGACAACAGCTCCTGCTTCAGATGCTTTTTCGGCTCCTCCATGAAGTATCTGGACAAGAACATCTTTGTCCAGACAAGTAGGAAATCCAATCAAGTTGAGAACTGTCAAAGGACGGGCACCCATAGCGTAGATATCAGAAAGGGCATTTGCTGCGGCGATGCGGCCAAAAGAGCATGGGTCATCCACGATTGGCGTAAAAAAATCAATCGATTGGACCAATGCACATTCATCGCTCAGACGGTACACGCCGGCATCTGCAAATGGAAGGTCGACGGTTAAAAAATTCTCATCGGTCGCAGTCGGCAGTTGACGCAGCACCTGCGCCAGAGGCCCGGGGGCCATTTTTGCCGCTCAACCGCTGGTTTTGGATAAATGAGTCAATTTGATGGTCATGAGGTTTTCCCCTATCCTGAGGTATATGATGCTGCCCAATCAGTGTTTAAAGAAGATGCCAAGCAACCCTTTCATCACCTTTCCGCATTGTATATTTGAGGTTGTCGAAATGTTCGAGAAGTGCTTGACTTTGCTTCCGGGCACTACCAATCAAGTCTCTGAACTCAGCTAAGGTTAGAGTCTGTTTGTGACCAAAATGTTGTTTCAGCAATTCTAGAGATCTGTCGTAAGCCTCACGGTGCAGAAAGGTGTCGTCGGTTAGGCGTATCAATATCCCTTTCGCAAAAAGGTAAGCAAGCAGATCATCAACGGTGGGATCATTGATGCCCGCCTCGTTGAGCATATCCACCCTTCCTTTGGCTTGAACCCCATAACGGCGGTAGGTGTTTTCGATAGCCTGCAGACCTGCAAGCTGCCGGGAATTTGGTTCAGGCTTGAAGTCGGGGCAAGCCACCCACTCCCCGGACAGGCATAAGCTTTGTTTATCAATCAGTGACTGCAAAATACCCTCAAACGCCTTTGAAGATACTGTTTGAGGTAACATCGCTTTCAATGTGGCATGGGGAATCCCAGGAAGTAGGGTTTTGTCACGATGAAAAGAACGCACGGTTTCAATTAATGTTCGCTGCCAAGCACAGGCTGTTTCAGCAGCAGCCCATTGATCGCCCAAAAGGATAACTTGTCCTGCACGTTCGAGGATTGCCAAATGGTCTCTGATTCGTTCTCTGCCGAGACCTGACGCCTGTTCGAGTGCCTTGGTTTTTGCACAGCCGAGTTCTAAAAGTTTTCGGACAAGAAACGAATGCTCACCAGATTCCAAGTCTATCAAGGCTTGCATTACATCTTTGCGGTGACGGCGATGCTTGGCGGGTAATGGATCGATTATCACCCCACCGCCAATGGTGGTCATCGGCGAATAGGAGCGGATAATAAATCGGTCTTGACGATGGGCGACCAGTGGCGAATCAAGAACGATTTGCACCAAGGTGCTTTCTCCAGGGTTCATCTGCTCTCGATCCAAGAGTATTGCTTTTGCAGTGACTTTGGCGGTCCCCATGTGCAGGTGGACGGGGTCACGAAATTTTAGAGGACGTGGCGCTTCTTTGAGAAGGTTCAATCGGGCGTCGAATCGGCTCGTTTGATGAAAAAAGCCTGGAGTAGCGATGACGGTTCCGCGTTGCAAATCCGTACGCTCCAAACCGACAAGGTTCAAAGCGACCCTTTGTCCGGCACGTGCGGTTTCAGATTTTTCACCATGGACTTGGATTTCTCGAACGCGAACAATTTCTCCGGGCGGCAAGGCTTCAACATGTTCACCGACTGTGATTCTTCCAGAGAGCAAGGTCCCTGTAACGACTGTGCCAAAGCCGCTTATTGTAAAATGACGGTCGATCGGCAAACGGGTCGGGCCATCTTCTTCTCTCGGCGGAAGCTCTGTAAGAGCATGTTCGATGGTGGCTTTCAACTCTGTAATACCGTCTCCGCGGATTGCTGAAACGCGACAACAAGGAGCATTCGCCAGAAATGTTCCCTCCAAGGTTTCACGCACTTCTTCTTCAACGATGTCAACCCATTCGTCTTCAACGAGGTCGCATTTTGTAAGCACCAGAATCCCGCGTTGTATCTGCAACAACTCGAGGATTTGCAAATGCTCCTTTGTTTGCGGCATCACTCCTTCGTTCGCATCGACGACGAGGAGAACCAGATCGATACCCCCTATACCTGCCAACATGTTGTGAATGAAGCGTTCATGCCCCGGGACGTCGACGATTCCCACGCGGCTGCCGTCGCTCAAACATAATGGCGCAAAACCAAGCTCAATGGAGATGCCCCGTTCTTTTTCCTCTTTCAGGCGGTCAGTTTGAATACCGGTCAGGGCATTGATCAGTTCCGTCTTGCCGTGGTCGACATGGCCAGCTGTGCCGACAATATGGTAGCGGGTGGAATTGTTCATTCAGTTGATCCGTTCTTGGTCAACTCTCGCCTGCAGCTTGACTGAAGGCAGCGCAAAGTTGATCAATCTCATCATCAAATAAAGTCCGGGGGTCGATTAGCATTTGATTCTCATGGATCCTGCCAATAACCGGCGGCTCTGTCCGTCTCAATTTGGTAATAAGGCTGTTGATCGACAAATTCAGAGGGGTGACAGCTATAGCCCAGCCTGGAAGCTCGGTCAGAGGAAGAGCACCGCCACCAACGGTTGATGACGATGGAACGATTTCAGCGCGATATTTGCCTTCAATAGCTTTGCTTATTTTGGGAAGTAACCGTGTGCAACGCTTTTTCAACTCATCAGCAGGGGTGGTCAGCATGTTCAAAGCAGGAATGCCCTTCAAAGCTTTTTGTGGGTCTAGATAAAGGCGTAAGGTTGCTTCAAAAGCGGCAAGCGTTAGCTTGTCGATTCGCATAGCCCGCGCCATTGGGTGTCGGCGTAATCTGTCAATAACTGTTTTTCGACCCACGATCACTCCAGCTTGTGGGCCGCCCAACAATTTGTCCCCACTGAAAGTCACCAAGTCAATTCCGGTCGCCAAGACCTCGCGAACCGTTGGTTCACGGGGCAGCCCATAGGGCGTCAGATCAAGTAGGAGGCCACTACCTAGGTCTTCCAGCACCGGGATGCCATGCTTATGACCCAGTTCAGCCAGTTGTTCGCCACTGACTGAATCGGTAAAACCGAGAATCCGATAGTTACTCGTGTGAACTTTCATGATCAAGGCCACGTCCGGATCGATGGCATCATGAAAATCAGACAGGTGTGTTTTGTTGGTCGTGCCGACTTCAACGAGTTTCACGCCTCCAGCCGACATGACATCTGGAATGCGGAACGAACCGCCAATTTCTATCATCTCACCTCTTGATACCAGAGCGCTTCGCCCGCTTGCCAAAGCCGCCAGGGACAGAAGCACAGCACCTGCATTGTTGTTAACAACAGTTGCCGCCTCACCGCCTGTCAGCTTACATAGCAACTCTTCGACATGAGAGAAACGCTGGCCGCGCTCGCCGAGGTCAAGATTATATTCAAGATTGGAATAACTCCGGGCAGTCTCCTGAATCGCGAGCAGGGCGGCGTTGCTAAGCGGAGCTCGGCCAAGATTTGTATGAAGAACAGTTCCGGTCACATTGATGACTTTGCGCAATGAAGGTCTACTCAGCTCTTTGATTTTCTGTTGAACTTGTTCGATGACTGACTCGAAGGACAAATCCGGTACAGGCGCTTGCTCAGCGAGCAACTGCTTCCGGATGCGCTCAACAGTTTTTTGTGCGGCTTCACGCAAAATCAAATGAGGATTGCTTTTTGCCAGAGCTGCAATCTCTGGGCAATTGAGAATTTTGTCAATGGCTGGAAGTTGACGCAGCAAACTATGGCGATTTGACATGATTAGCCTCTGCTACAGTCATTCGATAACGAAAAAACATTTTTTGTACTGGATATAAAAAAACCGCCCGAGTTACCTTAATAATATTGCTTGTTGGATAGGATAAAACGATAAAGGAGTGTTGAGTGATATGCTCTGTTTTCAGGGTAGTGTTTTTGCCTTGGCCACGCCAAGAGAGCTTGAGGTTCATGGTTGCGTCCTCAATAAAATTTTATTAGATACCAAAATGTCCATAAGTGTTTAAGAGACTATTCTGTCCTGGAACAGCTCCAAGTCGCTTGATTGGATAAGTTCGTAATGGTGACTTCATTGATATTGCTAAAATCTGTGCTCCATGCATTGCCACCTTGCTCAGCAGTGACAAACTGGTCCTCTTTGGTACGTGTCCAGCGACTGGTTTTTGTCTTACTAAAAGAGGGTTCTTCCTGGATAAGACGACCATCTTTAAAAAATGTGATTTCATAATTAAACACATTGTTGGTGCATTCCCAGATTCCAACCAGCGGGTCAAGTTGGTTATCTAGCACTGTTTCGTCAGAATCAACAGTCGTTTGATTCGCTGATTGCAGCTCGTGCAGCTGATTCTCCAGTCTTTGAACTTCTCTTTCCAGCTGTTCTATCCTGCGTTCTTGCTGGTCAACTATTTCTTCGATATCGGTGTTGGTTGACAAAGCTAGGTTAGGCCAGGAAAGCAGAGTGATCAACAAGACAGTGATGTTTAATAGCCTCATAAGCAAAACCTTATATGTTGCTCCAACATGAATAAAATCAGACTCAACTCCTAGAAAAACCATGGAACTCCTGCAACCGATTTTTGTGCTCAATCATTCCGATTAATCACCGGGAGACCGAAGCAAAATCAACAACACGGCCGAGAATACTTTAGTCAGATTTAATATGAATTACTTTAGTTTAATCGAGCATTATTTGCAAGAAACCGCCTTCACAAGTTACTTGTCTTTTCCAGCTTAGCCGTAATTGTTAAGACGAAATCCATTATGCATAAAGACCAATCTTATCAAGTGGCCTGTCCAGTCGCAGTTATGGTTAAAAGTTTATTTCTTTTTTTGTCTAATAGCGGAGCAACCATGAACAGTACGCATTAATGTCAGGAGTGATTGATGATATGGTCAATTGTCACACTTATCAATCGTTTGTGAAGGAAAAGTTAATAACTTTTAGCATTACATTGAGACTTCCATTGCTGTTGTGTGGTTTGCAAACCGTTTTTCAAAACAGCAGTAGTCAGGGTCGGGCCACTTCGACAAGCACCTCGTTTCGTCTGAGAAACCAAAGACTGAACGGCGCATTGTAGCGAGCAAAAATCGGTGGAGACAATGCCTGCAGTCCAGCCTCTTGAATTGCTTCCAGGAGGATCCGCTCGTTTTTACGGTAACGCTCTTCACTCCATGTCCCACTATAACTGCGCACGGCCATCAGCCTAGGCGATACAGTTTTGACTAGAATGTCTTGGTCGAGAGGCTTTGGCAAGGTGCTTACGTTGTACCCAGACGGCATAAAAAAAGCGAACCGGTAGGAGCGAGCAGGAATAATTTGATTGTCTGAGAAAGTTGCTGAATCGTCAGCAGGTAATGTTTCAGAACTTAGTGGTTGCTGAATAACTGGTGCGGTCATAGCAATTTTGCCCTCTGGGCGGTCGTCATTACTGATAAAATTGAAAAGCTTGCGGAAGGCAAGCCCGCCGACATCATCAAAATCACCCTCAACGTGAACTTCTGCCACGACGGTAGACTCATACTTTCTGAGTTCAAAAAGCTCATACGACTGAAGAACTGTATAATGGGGTTCCTCGTAAGCCAATGCCAAGCCTCCAAACAGCAGAAGAATTAGACACAGAAACAAAGCCTTCTGTACTGAGCACATTAAACAAAACCTTTTTTCAAAAAGAAGAATGGAGGGAGAATGGCCCAAAATCAGTCTTGATCCTTGTCAAGGCTTTCTCCACCGATTAATTTAAGAATTTTTTCAACTTGGAAATAGACGAGGAACTTAGGGCCCTTGGCGGCGTCCTCCTCAGGACTAAGGCAGCGCCGAGTCATCTGTTGAATCAATTCCGGATTGGTATCCTCTTTTACCTTTCGAAGAAACAGTCTGACCCCCCGATACCCTCTTTCTGCTTCAATAAACAAATAACAAGCATAAGGGTTTTCCTGAATATTACGGTGTGTCAGGCGATCGCGCATAATGAAGGCAATGGTACCGTCATCAAGTACATGTGGCCTCGCATAAACGGCTGAATCGACCTTGCCATCATTGTCTGCAGTTGACAGAATGCCAACACCATTTAAGTCGGAGAAGTAATTTCTTAAGTCCATTGTGCCTCCATAATTTTCTCTAAGTTTTATTAGTATTTTAGCAAAATATCCGTTTGGGGATTAAATTTTCGTCACGCTGGTAAATTAACTCGATCGACTTTGAATGATAGGCTGAGTTAAAGGAGCAATAATATGGCGGGAGTAGATGGGAATCGAACCCACCAGGGACGGGATACGCCCCCCATCGGTTTTGAAGACCGAGCGCGCCACCAGGCTACGTACTACTCCCAAAAAAAAAACAAGTTTCAAGCCTTACGGTCGGACGATGAGGTCAGCTTCTGCCATAGCGTTAACCAGTTCCAGCATATTTGAGATGCGTCCAATTGCGAGAGAATTTTTGAGTCCAAAAAATTCCAAGCAGAGTCCGCAGGACGCAATGTCTACCCCTTGGTTGGCAAGCTCCCGAAGCGGCTCCAGCACGTCTGATCCGGCAACAGAAAGCTTAACCCCATTGTTGACCAGGTAAATAGCTTCTGGCAGGTTGTTGCCATCCAACAGGGTAAAAATAAAATTTTTGAGAAGAAGTTGGCCCAGTTCCGGATCGCCGGTTCCCATTTGGTCGGAGTTGATATACACAACAGTAGAACCGTTATGACGATCTGCCTGGCTATGGCCGCCTTGGCTTTCATTGGGGGTAAGTGCAAGTTTGATCGCACCTTCGGCTTCGCTCGATGAAATGTCATATCCCAAAGTTGCTGCCAAACGGGCAATATTCTCTTGGACTGTGGCATCATCGATTAAAATTTCGATGGCTTTGCCAGGTTCAGACAAGATGGCCTGGCGGGTTTTGATCACAGGTTGAGGACATTGTTGGCCTCTGCAGTCGATGTTTATCATAAAGTTTTTTCCTGAAGTTTTGCTAATACAATAATTTGAACACGCAACGAAAGCAAGTCTCTCTATAAATTATTAATCAGGTCTGTAGAGTACGGCTGAAAATTTTTGAGCCTTTATTGAAGATTCTCGTTCGGCCTTGACATTGTACAGGCATCCTCCATAATCTTTCCTGCCTGATGCATGAGTCTTGATGTTTCTGGAGTGTTTTCTAAGGAAAGGGCCGTCATGCTACGTTCCACGCGTAAAATTAAGCTTGGCCAGGTCTTTGTCGGCGGTGGCGAACCAATCAGTGTCCAGTCAATGTGCAAAACTGACACCAGGGACACCCGATCCACGTTAGCTCAGATTGAACAATTAGCAAAGGCCGGATGCGAAATTGTGCGCTGCGCAGTTCCTGACACTGATGCCGCACAAGCTCTGGCCGTTTTATGTCGCAAAAGCCCGATCCCACTGATTGCCGATATTCATTTCGATTACCGCCTTGCTTTGCATGCAGTTAATGCTGGCGTTGCCGGCTTGCGCCTGAACCCAGGCAATATCGGCGAGCAATGGAAAGTCAAGGATATTGTCAAAGCCTGCGCCGAGCAAAAGATACCCATCCGAATTGGCGTCAACGCAGGTTCTCTGGAAAAAGATTTGCTGGCTAAATACGGGTACCCAACCCCCGAAGCGATGGTAGACAGTGCTCTGGGTCACATTCGTATTCTTGAAGATTTAGGGTACCAAGAAATCAAAGTTAGCCTCAAAGCCTCTGATGTTCATCGGACGGTCTTGGCGTATCGTTTGATGGCTGAAAGGGTCGATTATCCCCTCCATATCGGGATCACCGAGGCGGGAACTTCGTGGAGCGGGACCATTAAGAGTGCCGTGGGTCTTGGTTCTTTATTGTTTGATGGGATCGGCGACACGTTGCGGGTCTCTCTAACCGGTGACCCGGTTGAAGAAGTTCGCGTGGGCTGGGAAATTCTCAAAAGTCTTGGGTTGCGTGACCGTGGGCCCGTATTTATCAGTTGTCCCACCTGTGGGCGCTGTCAAATTGACTTGATTGCCGTTGCCGAGGAGGTTGAACGCCGCCTTCACAATCTGCCCAATAAAATCACTATTGCGGTCATGGGGTGTGCCGTCAATGGCCCCGGGGAGGCCCGTGAGGCTGACGTAGGGATTGCCGGCGGCAAAGATCAGGGCTTGTTATTCCGAGGTGGCAGCGTGGTCCGAAAAGTGCCCCAGTCCGAGCTTGCCGATGCTTTGATTGAAGAAGTCATGCAATTAATCAACGAAGACAACCGGCGCGAACTTTAGAGACCTTGATTGGCATGTCCTCTGCCTTGCAATCCCAAATAAAATAAGATACTTTCATTTCTTAACATTTGACCTGTGTCCAACGGGATAAATCTTCTCCTGAGGTGCTCGGATGCGCTATTCTCAATACCTTTTACCAACTCTTAAAGAAACTCCGGGTGATGCTGAAGTGGTCAGCCACCAGTTAATGCTGCGGTCGGGAATGATTCGAAAAATAGCTGCAGGAATCTACGACTACCTCCCTTTGGGTTTGCGTGTCATCCGAAAAGTCGAGGCTATTGTTCGTGAAGAAATGAACCGGGCCGGTGCAATCGAATTACTGATGCCAATGGTTGTCCCCGCAGACCTCTGGGAGGAATCCGGGCGCTGGCAACAATACGGCCGCGAATTGCTCCGCTTTAAAGATCGCAAAGAAACTGATTTTTGTCTCGGCCCGACGCACGAAGAGGTTATCACTGAAATCGTCAGGGGAACACTGCGTTCCTATAAGCAATTGCCAATCAATCTTTATCAGATCCAATCTAAATTTCGAGATGAAATCCGCCCACGTTTCGGCTTAATGCGGGGACGTGAGTTCATTATGAAGGACGCTTACTCTTTTGACCTCACCGACTCGGATGCTGACGAAGCGTACGACAGGATGTACCAGGCTTATCGCCGGATTTTCCAACGCTGTGGTCTCAAGTTTAGAGCCGTAGAGGCCGACACGGGAAATATTGGCGGAACGTCATCCCATGAGTTTATGGTTTTGGCTGACTCTGGGGAAGATGCAATTGTCTCCTGCGCAATCTGTGATTATGCAGCAAATGTTGAGAAAGCTGAGCTGCGCCCACCGGCAAGTTCCGAAAAGCAGACGGCTTCATTGAAGGCGGTAGTCACACCAAACCGGAAAACGATTGAGGAGGTGTCGGCATTTCTGAACGTGGCCTCACAGCGCACAGTCAAAACTCTTATTGTTCAGACCGACACGGGGGAGGTGGTCGCTGTACTGCTCCGCGGTGACCGCGAACTGAACACCATAAAGCTTTGCCATGTTCTGGCCTGTGAATGGGTGGAGCTTGCTCCGGAAGAAAAAATCAAGAAGATCACAGGAGCTCCAAGCGGTTTCAGTGGTCCGGTTGACCTGCCATTGAAAATTTTTGCTGACCTGGAAGTGGAGGGCATGAGTGACTTTGTTGTTGGTGCCAATCAAATTGATACTCACTACACAGGAGCCAATCACGGCCGAGACTTTTCAGTTGCCCAGTTTGCCGATCTCAGGCAAGCCGAATCTGGTGATTTCTGCCCTCGTTGCGATGGAACTCTCGAAGTCTGGCGTGGTATTGAAGTCGGTCATGTTTTTAAACTGGGAACCAAGTATTCTGAAGCAATGAACGCAACCGTTTTGGATGAAAAAGGGCAGGAACGCACTCTGGTGATGGGATGTTATGGGATTGGTGTTGGTCGAACAGCCGCGGCGGCCATTGAGCAAAACCACGATGAGTTTGGAATTATTTGGCCGATGCCTTTGGCGCCGTTTCAGCTCATTATTTCCATAATCAATCCGAACGATCAAACGGTTTTGGAAGCAGGGGAAAAACTGTATCAAGAGCTTCTCAAGCAGGGGATAGAGGTGTTATTTGACGATCGTGACGAACGTCCTGGCAGTAAGTTCAAAGATGCGGATCTGATTGGCATCCCATTGCGGGTCAACGTTGGAGCACGAGCTCTTAAGGAACAGTCTTATGAATTGCAAGATCGTCGAAGTGGAGATCGAAAAATGCTCCCTATGCATGAAGCCGCTGAGCAACTGATCAAAATGATTGATGACGCGATGAACGTAACGGCAGAGTGAGCTGCACGCTATGAGCGCACTTCGCATAGAAAAAGGTGGGCATTTGAGCCTGCCGACTAACCAGGTCCAGGACCTGGGGGGGCGTCCGCTCCGTATTTCGAATTCATCGTCGCGCCATCTGGTTCTGGAGGTCGAGGATTCTAATGGAAAGCTGTTGATGGCGGGGTCTCTTGGCGACCTTGCGATTGTTGACTTGCTGTCATTTTTCAACATGTTTCGAAAATCGGGCAGGCTCTTGTTTTCGCTGTTAGCTGGGAGCAAAGAGCTTTATTTTAAAAACGGAGAAATTATCTTTGCCACCAGCACGTTTCCGGAAGAGGAGATTGGCGAAATCCTTTATGGCTTGGGTAAGGTTGACAGAAAGACGCTGACAGCTGCAAGGCAAAAAATCAAAACGCCGAAGTCGCTTGGCAGGTTTTTGGTCGACCAAGGAGTTATTTCGTCTCAAGACCTCTGGGCGGCCACACGAGGTCAGGTCGAGGCAATCATTTATAGTCTGTTTACCTTCCATGAGGGTTCCTTCGCATTCTTTGATTGGCCTCTCCTTGAAGCCAAGGCGCTGTCTTTATCGATGAACACCCAAAACTTGATTATGGAAGGCCTGCGCCGAATAGATGAACGCGCCCTGTACATGCAGAAAGTCAAGTCGCTCGACGCCGTCCCGATTCTTACAGGTCAAGTCCCCAATGATCTGGACAGTACATCACAAAAGATGCTGGCGCTGATTAAGCAAGGTGTGAGTGACGTCAAAGATTTGTTGCGAAGCGCTGGGACCGGCGAATTCGATGGCCTTCGGCTGTTAAACCAACTGGTGGAACGGGGAGTCGTGACCATGGAGGAGGCGCCAACCGTTGCTGTGGAGGGCACTCTGGGAGAAGTCATCCACATTTTCAACGGTGTTCTTTCGGCAATGTACCGCGTGGTCGCTTTGAAAAATCCGCAGTTTCGCCAGGAAGTCAGTGCGTTTCTTCGACAGCTTCCGCAGCCCTTTTCATACGTTTTTCGCCAAGCCAGTCTAAAAGAAGATGGTTCTGTAGATGGGGGACGCATTTTGGCCAATCTCTCCGGTTTGGAAGAGGGTGACAAATTTCGCTTGTTGACCGAGGCATTGAGTGAATTGGTTTACATGGAATGCATTGCCGTCCGCCGAGAGCTGGGTCCATTGGAATCAGCTGACTTGATTAAGCGCGTTCAGGATGTCTCAAAGCGTGTACAGGCCCTCAATCAGGAGTCATAGCCATGAATGAAGCCAGAGACAAATTGATTTTTGCTCTCGACGTCCAAAGTCTGGAAGCCGCACAGAATTGGGTTGAGCGCCTTCAGGGCAAAGTCAAGACATTCAAAGTTGGTAAACAGTTGTTTACTCGCTGTGGACCTGAGGTTGTCCATTTGGTCCGGGGCAGTGGGGCGGAAGTGTTTTTAGACCTTAAATATCATGATATCCCGAACACGGTCGGCATGGCCGGGCTGGAGGCCATGCAACTTGGGGTGAGTATGTTCAATGTCCATGCACTGGGCGGATATGAGATGATGGCAAATCTGGTGGACAAGGTCAATGAGGCCTGTGCATCGACAGGAGGCCAAAAGCCATTGTTGCTGGCTGTCACGATCCTGACCTCGTCTAATGATGAAACGCTGAGAAGGGTGGGTATTGACCGTTCCGTTAAAGATATGGTTGTGCGACTCGCTGACCTGGCGAAACAGGCGGGAATGGATGGAGTTGTTGCCTCACCACAAGAAGTGCGGTTGATTCGTGATGCCTGTGGCCCCGATTTTAAGATCGTCACGCCCGGGGTACGCCCTGCATTTGCTTCGCAAGATGATCAAAGACGCGTGACAACGCCGGCCGAGGCCATTGAGTTAGGTGCCGACTACTTAGTGGTTGGTCGTCCAATTTCTGCGGCAGTCGACCCAATCGAGGCTGCAGAACAGATTCTACAGGAAATTCAGTTAGCTCTAATCAAGCGTCGAGAGTCATTATGGCGGAGTTGATTTACGGCTTTCATCCAGTTCGTGAGGGGTTACGGGGCCGTCGCACACCACTTGAATTGTTTGTCGACGAAAAGCTTAAAAAAGACAAGTTCGATGAGCTTGAAACCTTGGCCGTAAATCGCCATGTGCCCATTCGCAGACGGCGGCGCGAAGATTTAAACCGCCTGGTTGGCAATGTGCACAATCAGGGTGTTGTCCTGAGCCTGGAGCCTTTTCACTACACCGATTTCGATGATGTGCTTGCGAGTTGCCGGCAGTCGGGACAGGATGCCCTTTTCATCGTATTGGACGGGATCACAGATCCGCACAACCTTGGAGCGATTTTGCGCAATGCCGACGCCGCAGGGTGTACGGCAGTGATCTTACCAAAAGACCGCAATTGCAGGATCAACAGCGTCGTCGACAGGGCCTCGGCCGGTGCGGTTGAGCATCTCCGAATCTGTCAGGTGACAAATCTGGTGCGAACATTAAAGCAGTTGCAGGATTTTGGAGCCTGGGTATATGGCTTGGCCTCGAATCAAGAGGGCCAAAACCTTTACAATGCCGACTTAAAAGGGCATGTTGCTCTTGTCGTTGGTAATGAAGGCAGTGGTTTGAGATTGCGGACCCGTCAGCAGTGCGACCTGTTGATGTCGATTCCGATGGCTGGCGAGGTGGCTTCATTGAATGCATCCTGTGCGACGGCGATCGCTCTGTTCGAAATTATTCGTCAACGCTTTGCCAAGTAGTAAACAATGCAAAACAGGCGGCCATCACAATCAGAAGTCAGGGTTGCTTACCGGGCGGCGGACTGACACATAAGGACGTTTTTAAATTTGACAGCGGCCGGTGGATCAGTTATAAAACTTCATTTGTGAACATTGGTGGGCTAGCTGTAATTTTCACTTGCAATTTGGTTTGAGCCGGTGTATATAACGCCCCCTGTGCTGGCGTAGCTCAATTGGTAGAGCAGCTGACTTGTAATCAGCAGGTTGCGGGTTCAATTCCTGTCGCCAGCTCCACTGAGCTGCCGGGGAGAATTCCCCAGAAAAAATATAAAGATTAAGAAGTTAAGTCCCCTGGAGGGGTTCCCGAGTGGCCAAAGGGAGCAGACTGTAAATCTGCCGTCGTAGACTTCGGAGGTTCGAATCCTCCCCCCTCCACCACTAACTTGCTTGCCGGGGTAAGGGAATGGTGGTTATGTGCAGGAGGGTGACCGTTCAAACTGCGCAGACCCTATGACTGGCACCCACAATGACATTTCACTTCAAATTAGCTTTTGAAGTGAAGCGAAAACAGAATATGAATTTTTAGGCGGGAGTAGCTCAGTTGGCTAGAGCATCAGCCTTCCAAGCTGAGGGTCGCGGGTTCGAGTCCCGTTTCCCGCTCCAATTTAAGGGCTGCCTCAGGG
>JAFDBS010000257.1 GCA_019313185.1 Deltaproteobacteria bacterium
GTGGGCGTAGGAGATTTGAGAGGATCTGTTCCTAGTACGAGAGGACCGGAATGGACGAACCTCTAGTGTACCTGTTGTCTCGCCAGAGGCAGTTGCAGGGTAGCTATGTTCGGAAAGGATAACCGCTGAAAGCATCTAAGCGGGAAGCCCCCCTCAAGACAAGATCTCCCTGGACTTCGGTCCCTAAAGGTCCGTCGTAGACGACGACGTTGATAGGCCGGCGGTGTAAGCACAGCAATGTGTTCAGCTAACCGGTACTAATTGACCGTGAGGCTTGACCATAAAAAGTTTTTAGTGAAGAAGGGGGGAGGCGAACCTCCCCCCAACTTCCATCGATTTTGACAATTGCCAAATGCATTAAAGATTATAATCCTTGCAATTATCACCAAGATTCGGTTTTCGGTGGTTATAGCGTAGGGGTCACACCTGTTCCCATCTCGAACACAGAAGTTAAGCCCTACAGCGCCGATGATACTGCATGGGAGACCGTGTGGGAAAGTAGGACGCCGCCGAATTTAATAGAAAAAGCCCGCCTCTTCGAGGCGGGCTTTTTTTTTGACGAGAATTAACAGTCAAGTTACTGTTTCTCTAACTTAATCTGATAAGTTTTGATTTTGCGATGCAAATTGGATCGTTCAATCCCAATCGCCTCAGCTGTCTTTGACACATTCCAATCATATTCCTTGAGTTTGTTCAACAGATAAATTTTCTCGAAATCTTCTTTTGCCTGTTTAAAGCTGTCTGATCCGGCTGAGCTGCCGTTGTCAATTTCAAGCTCAGGAAAAACCTCTGGCTGTTTGTGAAGAATAGACGGTGGAAGATTATCCTTGGTGATAATCTTGCCAGGGGTCATAATCACCATCCGCTCGATCAAGTTTTTCAGCTCACGCACATTGCCTGGCCAATGGTAACGCTTAATGGCAGCGAGAGCCTGCTCGTCGAGGGCTTTTATATCGCGACTTTCCTTGCTGCAAAAATGTACCAGAAAATGATTGGCCAATGCTTCAATATCGTCACGACGTTCACGCAACGGAGGAACGTGAAAGGGGATGACATTCAGACGATAGAAAAGATCTTCGCGAAAACGGTTTTCTTGTATTTCAAATTCAAGGTCTTTGTTTGTTGCCGCGATAACCCGTACATCAACCACGATAGTCTTGTTGCCACCAACTCTTTCGAACTTGTGTTCCTGGAGAATTCTTAAAACTTTTGCCTGTGTCTTGAGGCTCATGTCGCCTATTTCATCCAGAAAAAGGGTGCCTTCGTGGGCTTGGTCAAACTTACCGCGTCGTTGAGTCGTCGCCCCGGTGAAAGCCCCTTTCTCGTGGCCAAAAAGTTCAGATTCGATTAATTCCTCAGGAATGGCTGCGCAATTGACCTCGACAAACGGCTTGCTTGCTCGAAGTGAACTGTGATGGATTGCCCTGGCAACAAGCTCTTTGCCCGTACCATTTTCACCGGTGATCAGAATCCATCCCGACGTCGGTCCGGCAACCTCAATCTGTTGCTTTAATTCCATAATCGATGGACTGGTTCCGACCATCTCGTAGTCTTTGGCGATTTTAGCCTTCAGCTCACGATTTTCTTCAACCAATTGGCTGATGTGCATGGCGTTGTGAATGCTCAGCAACACTTTTTCCAATGACAATGGCTTTTCAATGAAATCATAGGCACCGAGTTTGGTTGCCCGCACCGCGGTTTCGATATTGCCATGCCCACTCATCATGATGACCAATTGTTCTGGATACAACTCACGGATCTTGCTCAGTGCCGCCAAACCGTCCATGCCCGGCATCCAAATGTCGAGCAAGACAAGATCAGGGCGCTCATTGTCAAAATAGCGTATTGCTTGTTCTCCGCTTGAAACGGAAGATGGCGCAAAGCCCTCATCCTGTAATATGCCTGTTAAGCTATCGCGAATACTTTGTTCGTCATCGACGATGAGAATTGTGTGCATAGTTTGTCCTTGCTGATTGGCGCCTAAACTTGTTACACCTCCGCAATGATGGGAAGCTCAACGATAAAGCGTGTTCCTTTGGGGGTATTGTCACGAACACGTATATAGCCGTTGTGGTCAGAAATGATAGTCGAAACGATGGCCAGGCCAAGACCCGTCCCAGTTTTTTTGGTCGAGAAATAGGGTTCGAATAGCCTTGGTTTGTCTTCGGCAGGAATACCAGTGCCGTTGTCACTGACGGTGATTGCCGCAATCTGCAGGTCAGGGTTGAAGCTGGTACTGATTTCGATTCGTCCATCTTGGTCAACTGCGGCCACGGCATTATCAAGAAGATTGATCATAACTCTCTTAATTTGTTCACGATCTAGGTTAAAGGCCGGGATGTCTTGGCTTGGCGAGAAGGTAAATTCAATCTCCTTATGTCCTTCTTGGAATAAAACTAGGGCCTCGGTTATCACGCCATTGAGGTCATTTAGGCTTGGGTTACTAGCGGGCATCCGAGCAAAGTTAGAAAACTCATTGACGAGATTTTTTAAATCTTCTACCTGCTTGATAATCATGTTCGTACATTCATCAAAGACAGTATCTTCTGGTGGGAATGAATCCTTATAGCGCCTGCGAAGACGCTGGGCAGAAAGTTGGACCGGAGTCAGAGGGTTTTTGATTTCATGGGCAATGCGCCGAGCTACTTCTCGCCAGGCGGCCATTCGCTGTGCTTTGAGGAGCTGAGTCAGGTCGTCAAACACGACAACTGTTCCCATAAACTCATCATATTCGTCTTTCAATGTCGTTACATTCACCAGCAAGGTTAGCTTGGTTTCACCCATGGGCAGCGTGACTTGTTTACGAAAGGTGTCTTTCCCAGAGCCAATCAATTCCTTGAGAATGTCTTTGACCATGGGTAGATAAACAGGGGAAATCACATCTCTGAAATTTCGGCCAATAATGTTGTTCGTTTTCAACTTAAGGAGTTTTTCAGCTGATTTATTAATTGTCGTAATATATTTACACTGGATTCAAAATATCCCACAAAAGCATCTTTTAATTCAAAATCATAAAATTTTGGACATATTATGGTAAGCGCATACACAAGTTCACTGATGGTGCTATATTTAATATA
>JAFDBS010000258.1 GCA_019313185.1 Deltaproteobacteria bacterium
AAAGATGGCCGAGCTGCCGAAGGACTTAAACCTTTCGGTGTTGTTCGGCTTTTTAGTTGAGGAAAATAGTTAACAAAGTAGAAATGTTGGTGGTCGACATGAAGAATAGGTCTATTAGTATAGTTTTGGCAAAGGTTATAGTCATATTTGTTTTCACTTCTTCGTTATTATCTTGCGGTGGAAGTGGAGGCGGAGGTGGAGATGGAGATGGAGAAAGTAATGTCGGGTCAGTGACAATTACAGAACCAACCACATTCGAAGTTTACGAAGTAAGAAACCAAACATCAATTGAGATCGAAGGTGAAGCGTTCATCTCACCAGATGCACATACAAAGGAAGGGAAGGCCTGCAACTGTGCTGGTCTGGCTTGTTTAATCTATATTGATTATGTTGAATGTGTAGACTACGTTGTTTATGATTCCGGAGTAACAGTTACAGCAGAAAATTTGTCAACAGGAGAAACTGTCACTAAAAAGATATCTTCCCTTGACGGATATACTACTCATTGGTTAATAGATATACCCCTTGTCCCCAATGAAAATGTGATCAAAGTTCGCGCAGAAGATAATTTAAATAATTGGGCAAAAGATGAGATCACGATCAATGTTGCGGATACAATACCACCTGAGGTTGTGTCCAAGACTCCTCAATATGGTTCTGTAGATATTTACAGTACTATCCAAGTTGTTTTCTCAGAGGTTATTGACAAAAGTACAGTAACATCGGATAGCTTTACAGTTAATAATTGATTAAAGAATCTTTCTGGGACAATTTCTTTTAATGAAATCTATACTCAGGCGACATTTACCCCACTTGAAAAATTAGCAATTAGTACAACATACATAGTGACTCTTGACAGCTCCATTAAAGATCTTGTCGGACATTCATTGTTAACTGAATCTTGGAGTTTTGTTACCGAACTTGGTCCTACACCAACAAATGTTAAGGCCGAAGCTGACGATAGTCAGATAACAATTAGCTGGGACGAATTTTCAGGTGCAAGCTACTACAATTTATATTTTGACAATTCCCCGGATGTTAATACTTCCACCGGGACCTTGATAGGTGGGATTACTTCTACCAATTTTATTCACAACGGTCTCATAAATGGAGAAGAATATTATTATATTGTTACTGCCGTTAATTCTGATGGAGAAAGCTCACCCTCTGAAATGGCGTTTGCGATGGTGGGACTAAAATATGTGCAGTATGGTTCGACAGATAAAGATGAAGGGTTTGGAATTGCTACAGATGAGATTGGCAACAGCTACATTACTGGCTATACAGGCAAAAACATATTTATTGCCAAACATAATCCACTAGGTGATCAACTCTGGATCATTGAGAGTGGAACAGCTGAGTATGATCGAGGAAAGGGTATAGCTATTGACGACAATAATGACATTTACGTCACAGGCAACATGGGTTCTGACTTGTTCCTTGGGAAATACAACAACTCGGGCAACCAACTCTGGCTAAAATTGTATAGTTCTTTAACCTATGATGAAGGCAATGACATAGCTCTTGATCTTATGGGGAATATTTACATTACTGGTTCGAGGGGGCGCGACGTTTTAATTGCAAAATACGATAACTCAGGAAATCAACTCTGGGAAAAGTCGATTAGTACGGGACTTCATAATGATGGCAATGGGATTTCTGTTGACGCTAGTGGCAACAGTTACATCACAGGCGAAATATCTGGTGATTTTGCTGGGACGGAAGATCTTGGTCTTAAAGATGTTTTTGTTGCCAAATTCGATACATTTGGCAATC
Organism: Deltaproteobacteria bacterium; assembly: GCA_019313185.1. Classification (GTDB taxonomy): domain Bacteria; phylum Desulfobacterota; class Desulfuromonadia; order Desulfuromonadales; family BM103; genus JAFDBS01. Next base: position 1,777 of record JAFDBS010000258.1, read on the forward strand.
AACTTTGGATGAAACGATTTGGTTCGGCAACTATAGATATAGGCAGTGACATAGCACTAGACTCATTGGGTAATTGTTATATAGCTGGAGCTCCTTTTATTGCAAAATATGACACATTGGGCAACCAAATCTGGGTCAAGGAATATCATGGCAGTGGGGTTGCAATAGGCGATTCTGGCTTTATTTATTTTTTCAAAGCCTACTTTAATACTATAGCGAAATATGATGACTTAGGTAACCAAGTCTGGGAACAGGAATTGTTATTTGGTCTCTCACGAGGGGTTGATGTCACCCATGATATTTCCGTTGATGAATTTGGCGTCATTTATACAACTGGTAAGTCCCCAAGTAATAATCCAGAAGACTCTACAGATTTTTACAATGTTTTCTTAGCAATCTTCTACGAATAAATATTTGTATTATTTCCGCTGAATACTCTTTAGAGTTTAATTTTTAATGAATCACGACTGACAGAACGGATTAAAGCCGATTGCCTGATTCCTGGATTGCAGTGTCTCTGAGAATTGTTTCTTTTGGCCATTAAAAAGGGGTCAAAACCTTATAAGACAACTTATGCGACTCTTCAGATTTTAAAGATTTAACCGTTTTGCTGTAAATTACCAACTGTATCAATTGCTTGGTGAATGATATTAATAAACAATTAACACCTATAACCATTGAACAGCTTGGAAATATATCTATGATAAAGCCCTACTCTTAAATAAGAAAATTGGGGTTTATCATGTCAGTTTTTTTACTGCGTCTTAGGCGGAATTATCTTGTTTCTTTAGTTGTTGATCAACTGGACATCGACCATATCGCCAGCCATTAACCACTTTGTACCAACCGGGACCGAGAGAAGGGCGTTAGCACCCTGTATACTGCGATTCTGACCAGATCCCTGCCCCTGCCTTACTGTAACTAGGTATTGATCCTCAAACCATTCCAGTTTGCACCAGAGAAATGTCTGGCGATTGCCACCACATCTAACGTCAGAAGTTAGCATGCCTCTGCGTCTGCTTGTCTGCGGGTCGGGCCAGCCGGCCATTTTGCGCAACGCTGGCAGAGCGAATAGCTCCAAAGTTGCTGCCGTGGCTGCTGGGTTGCCGGGGAGCCCGAAATATGGCTTTTTATTCAATAGACCAAATAGCAAAGGCTTACCTGGTTTGATAGCAACTTTCCAGAATTTTTTGATGAAACCTAGCGTCTCGAGGGCTGCCTGAACGTGGTCTTTATCGCCGACTGAGACACCTCCTGTGGAGATGATCACATCAGCATCGAGTGCACGCTCGAAGAGTTTTTGAAGATTACGTAGATTATCGTTTCCGATACCCAAACAGACTGTGTCATATCCGCATTCGCTTAAGCGGGTACACAGTAGATGCTGGTTGGAGTTGACGATCTGGCCATGGCCCGGTTCAGTTCCAAGTTCCACCAGCTCATCACCCGTTGAGATCACTGCTATACGCGGACGCGGTACGACTTTGACCTGCGTGATTCCGCCACCTGCCAGAACGGCAATTTCACCGGCCTGCAAAGATGTGCCGACATCGACCATGATGTCCCCCTCGCGGTATTCTTCGCCACGGTAACGGACATGTTGACATGCCCTTGGGGCTGCTGTTACACGAATCTGCCCATCGTATTCTTCAACATCTTCGATGGGTATGATAGTGTCGGCACCCGGCGGCAGAGGCGCCCCAGTCGTGATGCGTATTGCTTCATCCGCTCTTAAACTGCCGTTGAATGCATGGCCGGCATAGGATGAACCAATGATCCTTAGTAAAGCATCAGCGCTGGGTGCCCCGGTGACGGCGAAACCATCCATCGCCGAGTTGTCACAGCGTGGCATGTCCCATTTCGCCCTGGCCGGTGTTGCGAGGACAAGGCCGCCTGCTTCGGTCAGAGATATTTCTCTAGGTGGTAGTGGCACAACCGTATCGAGTACCTGACAGAGCGCATCATCGTAACAGATCATGACTTTCCTCCAGAAGGTTAGATGAATCTTCCACAGGGATGGTCCAGAGGCTGCGTTTACGCAGACAGACCTGGAGTGCGTCGCCGATTTCGTAGCCAAGGTCGCGCATGGCACAGTTTGGCAGTTCGACATCAAGGTTCATGTTGTTCTCGTTCAATCTGATGCAGAGGGTGTGGCAGCCACCGAAGGCGAGAATGTCATCTACGGTGGCATGAAAAAGATTCTCATGGAGCTCGGGGCCGATTGGCTTGTTTGGCCGAATGATCACGATTTCCTCAGAACGGATGCCGGCGGCTATCCGGGCACCAACCACGGCACCTGCGAAGCCAGGAGCCGTAAGGCTGATGTCGCTGCTCAACCGCAGGGAATCGTCCGGCAGGACTTCCTCGATTGTCATGTCGAAAATATTCTGATTACGCAGGAAGCGTGCAACCTCCAGAGTTTTTGGCTGATAGTAGATCTGATCTCTGGTACCGATCTGGCGTACTCGTCCGTCGATCATGATAGCAACCTGCTCACCGAGCATGAAGGCTTCTTCCTGGTCGTGCGTGACGTGCAGGATGGAGACTCCCATCTGCTGGTTGACCTCGCGCAGTTTGAGCTGCAGCTGTCTCTTGATGGTGGCATCAAGTGCCGAAAAGGGTTCGTCTAGGAAAAGTAGGCGTGGTCCCGGAAGTAGGGCGCGGGCCAAGGCGACACGCTGCTTTTCGCCGCCTGAAAGTGTCGTGACATCGTGACGGTCGATGAGGTTATGCAGATCGAGCAGGTCCAGCAAATCGTTAAGCCGTTTTTCGGACAGGGTTTGATCCAGCTTACGGTGCCTGGCGCCAAACAGGATGTTTGTTTTGACATCTAGGTGTGGGAAGAGTGCCAGGTCTTGTGGCAAGTAAGAGATAAGACGTTGCTCTGGTGCGATGTTGGTGATGTCGACCTCATCGAACCAGACTCTGCCGGTCTCTGGAGGTAGAAGACCCATGCAGGTTTCGAGCAGTACGGTTTTTCCTGAACCGGAAGGCCCAAGGACAGTCAAGTATGAGCTTTTACAGAGGTCGAGATCGATCGGCCCCAAAAGGAAGTCCCCACGAGACGTTGAAAGCTGTTCAATCCGGATCATTACGTTTTCTCCAGAATCTTGCGGACTCCAAACAGAACCAGAAGGGATAGACTAATCAGAATAACGACCAGAGTGACAGCGCGTGGGAGGTCGGCCACCGACATTGCCAAGTAGATACTACTCGGCAGGGTGGCGGTTTGTCCTTTGGCGGTGCCAGCAACCATGACAGTCGCACCGAACTCGCCGATAGCACGCGCCCAAGTCAAGATGATTGCTGCCAGGATGCCGCGTCGAGCCAAGGGAAGGGTGATGTGGCGAAAACTGCCGAAAGCCGTACAGCCGAGCAGTCGCGCGACCTGCTCCTGACGGAGATCTATCTGCTCGAAGCTTGTTTTCAGCATCCGTACGCTGATGGTAACCACCACCGTGAATTGGGCGAGGATGACACCGGCCAGGGTAAAGGGCAGAGTCAAGCCGAAATCGCTGAGTACCCGGCCGACCGCCGTGTTCCAGGACATCAAGATTAGGGTGCCGAGGGCGATTGGCGTGAGGACCATCGGAAGGTCGATGAGGGTGTCGACCAAGCGCTTGCCCGGAAAGTCGAATCGAGCCAGGGCGTATGCGCTTGGGATCGCCAGAATGATGGCGATCAGAGTGCTGGCTGTTGCTGCGATCAGACTGAGGGTGATTGCCGAATGGATATTTGCATGTCCGAGCTGCCTGATAAACTCGGGCAGACTGAAAAAAGCCGACTGGCTGCAGACGAGCAGCAGGAAATAGGCGGTAAGAACGACTAGTGGCAGCAGCATTGTCAGTTTGAATGCTGTATCTCTTGGCATTACCATCCCTCCGGAAGGACGTAGGATCCTCCGATCAACGCATTCGGTGCCAAAGTTAGGGCGCTCGCTTCATCGGTGTAATAACCCCACTTACGGAAGATGTTCCTCCCCTGATCTGAAATCAGAAAAGCGATGAACTTGTCGGCTCCGACGGAGTTTTCTGCATGCTCAAGACGGGCTGCCGGAATATAACCGAGGCGTGGCACAATGTCAGGATCGATGAGGACAACATCTACGGTGTCAGGTGCCCAAAAAATGAACTCGCGCCACCCTAGAACTGCGTCTACCATACCCAAAGGCAACATGGCCAATGTCTTGGCACAACTCTCGACGAAACCATTCAGGTTAGGGCGAACACGGTCGGTCATCCCACTCTTGTCGAGGATTTCAACGGCGTACAGCCCTACACAAACTCCATCCGGATCGGCCATGCCGATTCTCAGCCCCGGACGTGCGAGATCCTCCAGCTGCTGGATGTTGTGCGGGTTGCCTTTCGGAACCAGGATTGCCGGAACGAGGAAGGAGAGTGTCTCTGCTTTGTCAACCAGTCCGAAATCACGGGCTTTTTCGAGGTAGTCTGGCGAACCGGGGATATAGATATCCCCTTGGCCCGTGAGGCGGATCTGGCTAAGCATGGCACCGGAGCCTCCCAGGTGCAGGATGATCCGTGTTCCCGTTTGCTCTTCAAAGACTCTGGCAGCCTCCTCAAGAGGCGGTTGCGATGCCGAGCCGGCAAACACAACAACCGGGTCTTTCGTGTCGGCGGACGCCGGCATGGTAAAAGTCGCCAGTATGATTGCAGTTGCTACGAACTTCTTCAGCATCTGTCGGCCTCTTCCCCGAAGTGTTTAGAGAAACAACGGTCTGCCTCGCCGTTGACCTGGTTGCGCATTTTCTCGAAATGTCCCATCAGTTCCAGAACCTCAGGTGTCAAGCAGGTTGCGCCGCCGTCCTTTCCGCCTTTGCGCTGCTGCATCAAAGGGAAGGGTGCTGTTTCCTCCATGGCTTTCAGTTGGGCCCATACCTTGCGGTAGGATAGACCGAGTTCACGGGCCGCAGCGTTGATCGAACCTTTGCGTTGAACTGCTGACAATAGCCGGTAGCGGCCATCGCCTAGAAAAGGTTGTCCATCAACTTCAAGCCAGATTTTGCTGCGTATGCGAAATTGGCTCATCTCAGGTAGTGCTCCTCGATCAGGTCGCACAGACCATTGGCGTCATTGATGTCAAAGACTGGCACATCAACAGACAGCGGAATGTCGGAAGCAACCGCAATCAGGGTCGGGTCGTGTTCTTCATCACGACAGAGCAATTTTTCACTCCGGGCGCTGCGATGCACCTCTATTTTGGGCATTTTACTTCTCTTGAACCCCTCTGTAAGGACGATATCCACATCCGTGCAATGTTCGGCAACCGCCGCGGTCAACGACGGTTCCTGATCCGTTGTGTATTGCTTTACCATCGCCAGCTTCGTTGGTGAGGTAATCAACATGGTGTCTGCTCCAGCCTGGGTCAAACGCCATGAGTCTTTGCCTTCCCGGTCTATATCAAACCGGTGGGCGTCGTGTTTGATTGCACCAACACGGTAGCCGCGTCTTTTCATTTCGCTGATCAACTTCTCAAGCAGGGTCGTTTTGCCGGTACCGCTTTTGGCAACAATCGAAACCACCGGGGTGTTCATCTCATCCTCCTTGAACTGTTGCAGTTGCTCGGGTGTATTAATGTTTAACAATGTTTCTTCCCAGTTGTCTGGGAGTTGATGCCAATCGATAAACTTGATGTGGATACGTTGATAAAAGTCATAGATGCGGTACTCACCACGTTCCAGCATCTCCTCCATGAGTGGCAGGCATCTTTTGTGGTAGAGCGCGTAAACCGGCTCGTAGCCTCCCGGGGTGCGTGGTACTACGGCGTCGTAACCCTTGCGTTCCGTGATCATCATTTTAAGAATTCTTGCATCCGGCCTAGGCATGTCACAAGGGGCAACAAAGATCCAGTCAGTTTTGGCTGCTGACAGCCCCGTGTAAAGACCACCCAGTGCACTCCCTGGAAAGAGGTCTGGAATTGCCGGGATGTCTGGACAAGACAGGTCTCTGCGGTCTCCGGCAATCAGTACCGAAGCACAGTGTTTGCGTAACAGGTCAAGTGATCGCTTGTAAAGCGGTTGGCCCGCAATTTTGATGTGTGCTTTGTCGCGGCCCATTCTGCGACTCTCGCCGCCGGCCAGCAGAACCCCTGTCATGTTATCAATGTATGCGTTGTGCGGAATCTGCATATCGATTGTAATTATAAAGGGTTAGGGTAGACTTTCAATATTTGATATTAAAATTATTTTCTCGTTGAAAAACTTGATCCAGGTCAATAAATGGATAACTAAAAAAAGATTAAAATCAATTTATTCCAAAAGGGCTCATGAGTATTCATCAAAAGTGGAGGAGGTAAACATGCCGATCAGTGGACTTGTCATTCAGGTCGATCCAGACCAGCGGGAAGCAACCATCAATTCGCTCAACAATCTTGAACACGTCGAGTTGACACCGACGCCCAAGGGGGAAGCCCTAGTAGCCGTTCTCGATGTTGCGACGATGCAGCAGGAAGAGTCGCTGTTTAGGCAGATTAATGATCTGCCAGGCGTCCATAACGTGACGCTCAGCTACCATAATTTCGAAGACGTCAGTGAAGAACAGAGCAACTAACCACTCACACCAGCAGAATGGGGAGGAGTTATGGATATCAGGAGACGCGAATTCATCAAGGGGGCCGCTGCGGCTGCAGCTTTGGCTGCTGCCGGTCTACCGGTTAACGCCATGCTAGCACGACAAGCAGAGGCAGCAGATCAGGGCATTAACTGGGACAAGGCCCCTTGTCGTTTCTGTGGGACCGGCTGTGGCGTCCTGGTTGGCGTCAAGAACGGCAAGGTTGTTGCCACCAAGGGTGACGCCGAGGCACCGGTTAACAAAGGCCTGAACTGCATCAAGGGTTATTTCCTCGCCAAAATAATGTATGGCGAGGATCGTCTGACCAAGCCGTTGCTGCGCAAAGGTGACAAGTTCGTTGAGATTACATGGGACGAAGCCCTCGACAAGATCGCCAGTGAGATGCAGAAGGTGATCAAGGAGAGCGGTCCGCAGGCGATCGGGATGTTCGGGTCCGGTCAGTGGACAATCCATGAAGGCTACGTAGCGGCCAAGTTCATGAAGGCCGGAGTCGGCAGTAACAGTATTGACCCGAATGCACGCTTTTGTATGGCAAGCGCAGTGGCCGCTTTCATGAAGACCTTTGGCTCCGATGAGCCGATGGGCAACTATGATGACCTTGATCTCGGAGACACCTTTTTCCTCTGGGGCGCTAACATGAGCGAGTGTCATCCGATTCTCTTCTCACGCATGACTGCCAACCGGGTCAAGAACTCAAACGTCAAGATCATCGATCTTGCGACCCGCTATTCGCGGACCTCGAAAGAAGCTGATCAGTATGTCGAATTCCGGCCACAGACCGACCTAGCGCTGGCCAACGGTATTGCTCACGTCATCGTCCGCGACAAGCTCTACAACGAGGCGTTCGTCAGCGCCAACACTATCTTTAAGAAAGCCAAGACCAACATCGGCTACGGTGTCGAGGACAAGTTCAACTTTAAGGACGAAGAACATGTCATCGATTTTGACGAATATAAAGCGATGATAGCCGAATATACACCGCAGAAGGTTGAAGAGATTTCCGGTGTGCCGGCCATGACCGTTGAGGAACTGGCCAAACTTTATGCCGATCCGAAACGTAAGGTCTGCTCCTACTGGACCATGGGCTTCAACCAGCATGTCCGTGGGACCTGGGTTAATCAGCTTGTCTACAACATCCACCTGCTCACTGGGAAGATCTCCCAGCCGGGTCAGGGACCGTTCAGTCTAACCGGCCAGCCGTCTGCTTGCGGGACTGCCCGTGAGGTTGGCACCTTCGCGCATCGCCTGCCGGCCGACATGGTAGTGATGAATGAAGATCATCGCAAGATCGCAGCGAAGATCTGGAACGTACCCGTCGAGAAAATCCCACCGAAGCCTGGTTTTCATGCTACCGAGATGCTGCGGGCACTCGATCGTGGCGATATCAAGTTTCTTTGGGTACAAGTCAACAATCCCTTCCAGGCAGCACCGAATGTCGATCGTTTTCGTAAGGGCGCTCGCAAGGATGGCCGCTTCGTGGTCGTCTCCGATGCTTACCCAACCCGTTCCACTGAAGTTGCTGACCTGATCCTCCCAACAGCAATGTGGGTGGAGAAGGAAGGGATGTATGGCAACGCCGAGCGTCGCACCCAGCACTGGAACAAGATGGCCGACGCACCCGGTGAGGCCAAGGAAGACCTCTGGCAGATCATCGAAGTCGCCAAACGGATGGGGATGGGTAGCCTCTTCGAATTCCCGAAGGATGTGCCATTGCATCAGGCGATCTTCGAAGAATACCGCCAGTTCACCGTTGGCACCGGCAAGGATCTTGCGACCTACGACGTCTACAAGAAGGAACGCGGTGTAATCTGGCCGTACATTGATGGCAAGTCGGTACCATGGCGCTACAACGAGGAGTACGACCCGATGGTCGAGAAAGGGAAGGGAATCCAGTTCTACAAGGCAAAGAAGTACGAAAAGCGCGCTGCCATCTACTTCCGTCCCTATGAGCCGGCCGCGGAACCACCAGATGCCGAATATCCCTTCTGGCTATGTACCGGCCGTGTGCTCGAGCATTGGCACACCGGCACCATGACTCAGCGAGTTCCCGAATTGCACCGTGCAGTGCCCTCGGCGGTTTGTGAGTTGAATCCGGAGGATGCCAAAAAGCTTGATATCAAAAATCGTGACAAAGTCCGCCTGACTACACGTCGTGGCACTCTCGAGCTGGTTGCCAGCATCAATGAACGCGGCGTTCCTGGCCAGGGGAGTGTCTTTGTTCCGTTCTTCGATGAAGACAAGATGATAAACAATCTAACTCTCGACGCTTTCTGTCCGATTTCCAAGGAGCCGGACTACAAGAAGTGCGCGGTGAAAGTCGAGAAAGTTTAGGTTTGTATGCCTGAAGAGCAAAAAGAGAACCTGCCGATCGGCGTCAAAGGGGCAGTGGTTGGTGGGGCAGCCGTCTACCTGCTGTTCAAGGCGGGAGCGGGCTACGGGTGGATGCTCAGGCCCCCAGGGGCTGTTACAGAAGAAGAGTTTCTTAAGAAGTGCCTTCGCTGCGGACGTTGCGCCCATGTCTGCCCTTACAACTCGGTCGAGATGGGACGATTAACCGACGGTATCGCCATCGGAACACCAGTTATCATCCCTCGGGAAATGCCCTGTTATCTCTGCCCTGACTTGCCGTGTGTCAAGGCCTGTCCGAGCGGAGCACTCGATCCGGAACTGAAGGATGCACTGAAGACACGGATGGGGACGGCAGTCATAACGGAACGTGAAGAGTGCCTTTCGATCAAGGGGTTGCGTTGTGAAGTCTGTTACCGTACCTGCCCGGCGATAGACAAAGCGATAACGGTTGAGAACTACCTCAATGTGAAGACCGGTCGGCATGCGATTTTTGAGCCTGTAGTGCACAAGAAGGACTGTACCGGCTGTGGAATCTGTGAGAAAGCCTGTGTACTCGAGCGTCCGGCGATCGTCGTACAACCACTACAACCGCCCTCGGAGAGCTGGTATGAAGGTTAATCGCTGGACTGTATGGCGCCGCATCGTCCAGATACTTGTGTTGCTGCTGCTAGCGACCCCGTCTTTCGGCTTGTCGTTTTTCGAGGGGAACCTTGGCGCCGCGGCGATTCTCGGTCTGCAGCTCTCCGATCCCCTTGCGGCCTTGCAGATCCTGATCCTGACAGGCTCCCTGACTTTAACCATGCTGAGCGGGACTGGAATCATCCTGCTTTTCTACGGGATACTTGGAGGTAGGGTGTTCTGCGGCTGGGTTTGCCCGGTTCATTTCATGACTGACTTGACTGACATGTTCCCCTGGACAAAACGGTTGACGTTTTGGCGACTGGAATGGAAGTACATAGCCCTGGCAATCACCGGCATCTTGAGTTTTGCTCTTGGTGTTCCGGCCTTCGAAACTTTTTCACCGATCGGCATCGCCGGTCGAGCTTTAACCTTTGGCGCCAGTTCGAGTCTCATCGTGCTCGTTCTGATTATCATCATTGAACTGATTCTGGTCCGTCGGATATGGTGTCGTTGCCTCTGCCCATTGGGAGGTTTCTACACCCTTCTCGGCCACCTGAGTCCACTGTCAGTGGCCTACGACCAAGCAAAGTGCACTAATTGTGGCGAATGCCAGCGTGTCTGCTTTGTCCCGGAAGTATTGGAACCGACTCTGAACAAGCAGGTCGACCGCGTGCATTCAGGCGAATGCACGCGCTGCGGTGCCTGCATCGGGATCTGTCCAGACCATGCTCTCAATTTCGGTATCCGTAAACCTTTCTGACTATGGAGGTACTTATGAAAACAATCATTCGCCTAATCATTGGTTGCGCTGCAGCAGCTTTGATTCTGTCATTCCTGCCGGCTTGTGAGCAGCAACAGCCAACCCCTGCGTCAAAGCAGACTGCCAAGCCTGCTGCAACGGAAAAAGTTGCTGACACGGGTCTGGTCCCTGACCAGGCTTCAACGGGCGAGCCGCCACTTATTCCCCATGAAGTCGAACAGACTGACAGTGGCGAGGAGTGCCTAGGTTGTCACGGCACCGGAGAAGATGCACCAAAAATTCCAGATTGGCATGCGACGCTGGTTGACTGTCAACAATGTCATGTAGTTAAAGGGACGCAGATTAGCAATTTCAAGCCGAAGTATTAATTGTGTAGGCTGCAGCAAATGGAAACTTCAATTTGTTTGCATTTGATTCGATGATAAACAGAATTAACAAACAATAAAATTTAAGTCATTTTACGGTTGTGTATTTGAACGACAAGGGTGAATAATTTTATTCACTTTTGTTTGCTGGTATGTTTTTTATGGTGTTAAGAATTTAAGGGAATGCACCCTTCTTTTACTGTAAACCATTAAAGCCCTTGGCCTGTAGACCAAGGGCTTTGTTATATCTCTGGGATTCAAGAATCGGTTTACGGTCATCTAAATATACATTGCTAATAGTCAGGAGCAGGGCTTTCAGTAAAAATTTTTAGGATGTTCAGTTCACCTTTCCATAGTTTTCCAAAAAATCAAACAAAGTAAAAATTTATAAAGTAATAACGTTTCAGGTTCTTCACAAGCTTGTGCATCAATGACACTAAAAGACCCTTTAAATTCCTAATTGACTGCCTATCTCAAAAAAATCTCAAATATTTCTCAAAATATCTGATATAATTTAAAAAATTATTGAACTCATAGAAAGAAGAGTTTTGTGGCAATGTTTTGTTTCTTTTATTAGGGGGTGGGAAATGAAAGAAATAATTCTGAAGTATATCGTCTCATTGGCATTCGGAATATTGTTGCTACTTATTATTTTATCAAGACTTTAGCAGAAATTTTGCGCGGTTGTTTAACAAGCTGATTGTGTTAACTGACAATCTCCTTTCCGGTTCAGAATATAACCACATTCTTTTAAACCGCCTTCACGGCGGTTATTTTATTATTGGGAACTCTAGGTTCCAAAATAATCAGAAACCCTAAGCTACAATCAACTGAAATAAATTGGGATTATTAGCAAAATCATGGGCGTTGACTTGAATTTTACTGACCAGTTCTGCCAT